>JAFGFI010000011.1 GCA_016931185.1 Anaerolineae bacterium | reverse complement strand
GACAAACCGGATATGCTGGCGGAGGATGTGCGGCTGTTCGAGGCGTTGCTATAACATGTAACACAATTGACAATATGTTCAGTCAATGCTACCCTATGACCATAAAAAACTTTATTTTTAATTATGAAAAAGAGAGGTGTATAAGTGGATGGAATAAGTGGATGGGGATTGTTAATTCTGTTGGCATGGTGGGCTATTGGCAAGGCAGCAGCCACCGGTGTTTGGGAAGGTCACATCAGCTTTGGAAATGGAGAGGGCAATTTCCATCCGTGTAAATCACGCGAGACGTGGTGGATTAAGAGTCAGGGGTATACACGGACTGCAGAAGAACTTTACACGCGGTACACAGAGGTTGCGCAACAACCCTACGAGCGCGTTTATGCGCGGGTAAGAGGATTGGCAAGCAAGAAGGGACAATATGGACATTTGGGATCTTACCAACGGGTTGTCTATGTGGAAGAGATTCTGGAAGTCCGCCAGGCACAATCAGAAGATTGCAAATAATTTACAGGGAATTGCAGATGGAACTCAAAGCACTAAGTTGCAAAAATTGTCATGCCCCCATCAAAAATGAGGATATTCACTGGGATCTGGCCATGGCGCACTGCGCGCACTGTGGCACCGTGTTTAGTCTACAGAACCTGGTACCCCGTATCCCATCAGAAAATGGGGCGACAATTTCTCACGAACGCGCGCCCGTGCCTATGCCTAAAAAAATCCAGATCTTTAATACAGGAGAAACTTTTCAGATCACCTATCGCTGGTTTGGCCCTCAATTCATTTTTCTGATTATCTTTGCTGTATTTTGGAATGGTTTTATGTTGATGTGGCACAGCATAGCTTTGACCAGTGGGAACTGGACTATGTCCCTTTTTGGTCTGTTACACACTATGATAGGTCTCGCTGTCGCGTACTACACGTTGGTGGGTCTGCTCAATACCACTACAGTATGGATTCAGGCAGGTATCCTCGGTGTTCATCACCATCCATTGCCCTGGCCAGGCAATAAGCAGGTGATGGCTTCCGACATCGAACAAATCTATTGCAAAGAAAAGGTCAGTCATTCCCGCAAAGGGGGAACCCACTATAGTTATGAAGTGTATGCCGCATTGCGTAATACGGATAAGGAGAAATTGTTAGGAGGATTAGGAGAGCCAGAACAAGCGCTCTACATTGAACAAGAACTGGAGCGTTATCTGGGCATTCGAGATCGCCCGGTGCGCGGCGAACTTCCTCGCTAACTCCATGTGAGATAGCTTGCAGCATTTTTCATTCATGGTATAATCTTGCTTGCGAGGTGAGGGGCTGTGGCTCAGTTGGGAGAGCGCTACAATCGCACTGTAGAGGTCAGGGGTTCGAATCCCCTCAGCTCCATTTCATAAGGGCCTGTAGCGCAGTTGGGAGCGTACTTCAATGGCATTGAAGGGGTCGAGGGTTCGAATCCCTCCAGGTCCACCAAAAAGCCCAGAGTTGTGTTATGCAACTCTGGGCTTTCTTCATCATTTGCCCTACGAATATGCTCAACCTATAAAAATCTAACCGCCCATTTAGGTCCTAAACGGTACTGAATTCCTATTGACTTTGACCTACGAATCCAATACAATAAGAGCGTATCAGGTAATAAATAAACTTTAACAATTCATATAATTAAAACAGGAGGTTCGAAATGTTGTATTTACCGCGTGAAGAAGGACAGGGCTTGGTAGAGTATGCCCTCATTCTGGTGTTGGTTGCTGTTGTCGTTATCGCGATTCTGACCGTTCTCGGCCCGCAAATTGGCCAAGTGTTCAGCCAGATTAGCGATGAGATGGGTGGCAGTTAATTTTACGGTACTAAATTCCTATTGACCATCACTGACAAATCAGCTACAATAAAATCATATTCAGTAACAGTGTATAAACTTTAACAGTCAAATTTAAAACAGGAGGTTCGAAATGTTGTATTTACCGCGTGAAGAAGGACAGGGCTTGGTAGAGTATGCCCTCATTCTAGTATTGGTTGCCGTTGTTGTTATCGCGATTCTGACCGTTCTCGGCCCGCAAATTGGCCAGGTGTTCAGCCAGATTAGCGACGAGATGGGTGGCAGTTAATTCCATCGAATTACATCACATGTACAAAAAAACCCCGCTTAAGGCGGGGTTTTTTTGTTATCAGAGTTATGACTCTCCTTGAAAATCATTCCAATTTATGAAACACGGCAAACGTTACATCATTATATACCTCAACCCAATCTTTATCATTCTGAATAGCTCCATAAAAGGGATATTGAGTTTGTACTAGGGCACAGGTAATTTGATGTTGTTGAAACAGCGATTGGTATTCCCCTGACTGCTCTGTCTCCATAGCCGCATACAGTAAATCAAGCGGATAGGGATCGTTACGGCTATCCACAAAGATAGCGCGTTCCGGAACAAACCACAGCAATATACCACCAGTTTCATAAGTATTATAGAGATTGCCCGGACATTCGCGCAAAGCGGCTATCAATGACGCATTAAAGGGTCGCCAACGGGTAGGATTATTTGCGCGTTGATAAATAACAAGAAAGACACAGAGTATGCTAATGACTCCCGCGATAATGATATATAACAAACCACGCCGTGGGGATATGGAGGTGTCTTTCAGAGGAATATGCGCGATACTGAGCCGGGTAATCAAGGGTAAGGCTACAAGTGTAAATAAAACAGTATGACGCATAGCTTTAAACCCTAGTGCCATGAAGACAAATCCCACAATCAATAAAGCAACAGATTGAGCTTGTTCTGGAATGTAATCTGCACGGTACAACAAAAAACGGCGCCTGCGTATCACGACAAACAACCACATGAAGACTATAATAAAAAACGGGTAGCTTATGGGCCAACGCAGGGATGGAGGCAACCACTCTTCTATGTAAGTGGTTTGTGGATGGTTCAACATACTCAGGGAAAACCACCATAATCTCGGTCCCAATGGGGTAATAAGTGTTGCTAACCCGCTTAGAAGCGCTAATGTCGCCCAATGTTTCCAATCATCCCAACGGTAAAAACAGTGAACGATAGCCGTTAGCACCAGGACGCCGCCTCCTATACCCACTCCCCCGTGCAGATTTGCCCATATTAGAAACAGGGGGGGGATCCATTTATGACGCTCGCGTTCCTGCAACAATAACAACAACAATGCAATAGCAAGGATAGTGAAGATATGCGGCCGGTAAGACCAAATTGTAATATGGCTAATAACCCCTACGAGCAAGAATATCACGCGATAACGTGGTATACCCACGGATAATTTGTACATCACCCCCCAGGTTATGGTGGTTATAATGGCAAAGAAAACATCAAGTCCCGCGAACCCAAACAACTGATATATGCCATAGAAGAAAACTTGTGAGAGCCACTCATGATTGGGCCAAAAAGCCCCAGGAGCTGTAAAACTAAAGGGATCGGTCAGCCACACACGGCGACTTGTCCAGGTCAAGCGTCCAGAAGCCAAATTCCACCATGTATCACTTTGAATGTCTGGAGTCAGGCTACTCACAAAAACCACGACAAAAAATATGACCAACACTAACCGGTCCTGATTAAAATAACAAAATACGCGCTGTAGATAGCAAGGAATTTCAAGTTTTTTCATAAAAATCACAGTTTTTCTAAAAGGGTGGGTAACAGAACATCCCAGTCATACATACTCGCAAATGCTATTGCTTTTTCATTCTGTTGTTCACGAACAACAGCATCCAATGACAGGCGGATACAAGCATCTGCAAAAGCAACAGGATCATCGGCTAAAACCATTGCTTCACACGCCTGGGGGAATCCCTCTGCTCCTAACGTAGTCGAGACAATGGCCTTCCCCATCGCGGCAGCTTCCAAAATTTTAAGCCGCGTTCCTCCCCCCACCCATAAGGGCACTACGTAAACCGCTGCTGCCCGGATATAAGAACGTGTCTCCAGCACTCCCCCGGTGATAACAATGCCCGGCAATTCGCGGAGCGCGTCCAAACGCGCGTGAGGTCGCCGGCCCACAATGTAAAAGGACGCGGAGGGTAATGCCTCTCGAATACTGGGCCAGACGTGATCGGCAAACCATAAAACACCATCAACGTTCGGGCGAAAGTCCATCGTGCCGGTAAAAACGAAAGCTGGTTGTTGCAAAGATTCCGCCTGGGTAAAATGCGCGTACTCCGCTACATGAA
This sequence comes from Anaerolineae bacterium, assembly GCA_016931185.1. Lineage (GTDB taxonomy): Bacteria > Chloroflexota > Anaerolineae > B4-G1 > SLSP01 > JAFGFI01. Next base: position 26,172 of record JAFGFI010000011.1, on the reverse strand, counting down.
TACCATTGGGAACAACGAGCGGCGCAAGTTGCACATCCATCACGCGCAGTACCCTTGCATCCGCCCCAGACACGGCCACAACCAGGTCGGCACGCCGGCAAATATCACGCTCGTAACGGTATAATCGCCGCCATTGTACAAATGAGTAGGCCGCGCCTATCCAGCGCATGGGATGCTGTATATCGGTGACAAAAGCGCGTTTCTGTAATACATATTCACAATTGTGGTCATCAAAGATCACGCGTGGCGGAGAAGGGCGCGCCCACACGGTTTCTAAATAAGGCGCCAGTTCAAGCCCCTCTACCTGTACCCAATCAAACTTAAATCGTTCCAACCAATCCACCAACTGCGTTTGGAACGCTGCACTTTTCAAACGTAACGTCAAATCTGGACGCGGATTGGTGAGCAAATCACGCAATCGCTCTTGAATCGTGCGCGTAGGTTGCGGAATCAGCACCACCCGCTCTACTATGCCGGTAATCGCTGCCGGGGCAATAGGGTCCTGGTCAGGCGCAAAAAAGGACAGTAGGGAAATTTGATGTTGCGTGGCCAGTCCACGCAACAATCCCCAATTCCGTAGCGCAGTCCCCTGGCGCGGGGGATAAGGGACCTGTGGGGTAAGCATTAAAAGGTGAGCCATAAATCCCTACTGGAGTCGCAAGCGGGCACTGGCTGCGCCTATCGCCAAGAAGAGATGAACCCCAAACCATAGGAGCGCGAAGAATCCGCCCAAATAAAAGGACAAGAATGTAATTCCCCCGCCTATCACGATTCCGGCAGCTACAATCCACCAAAGATGTGTTCCATACCGTCTTCCCACCGCCCTCCAGATGATTTCGGCTATCAATCCCCCGGCCAATGGAGAGACAAAAATGGAAAACCAGCCAATAATGGGGATGAAACCGGCAAAAAAGCCCAAAATGACGGAGAGAATACCCGCAATGACATAGTCAGTAACGCGCGCCTGCTCATAGCGCTGTTTACGCCCGCGTTTACATTCCCGGCAAATATAGCCTACGGGAGTACGCTGCGCGCATTTACCACAAATAGGAGTATTACACTGGTAACAACGCAGTGTTGTTTCAACCTTGGGATGCCAGTGACAATACAGTGTCTCTTCTTCAAGGTGTTCAACCATCACTAATCTCCATTCCGAGGGGTTAAACGCGCAACCAGTGTATTATAAAAATCAACACGCCCCCGCAAGCGCAGGAATCGTGCATATAAAGGACTGCGTTCTATCCGCACAATATCGTTGTTCAATAATTCACCCTCCAACCGGCCGTCGACTGTCAACATGCCAGGAATTTCCGTGTGTACTTCAATTTCAACACGGGCCTCCACATTCAACACCAAAGGCCGGTCCAGGCATAAATGGGCAGCAATCGGTACGATCAAGATGTTATTCAACCAAGGAGGCATAATCGGTCCCCCCGCAGCATACGCATACGCAGTTGAGCCGGTAGCAGTAGAGAGAATCAGACCATCAATGACATAACGAGTAAGTGGCGCGCCATCAATCATCACTTGAAGGCGTACGGTGCGAGAGAGTGCCCCGCGACTAACAACCGCGTCATTTAGAGCATCCTCCTGAGCTATTTGCTGCCCGGCACGCCACAAGTTCACGCGTAACATCATGCGTTCCTCAACACGCCCATTGCCTGCCAAAACCTGGGTCAATACTTGCTGCCAACGATCAGGCATGGTTTCGGTAAGGAATCCAACTCGGCCCATATTGATGCCCAATAACGGTACTGCCGCCGGTGCTGCCTTTTGCATTGCGCGCAGGATGGTGCCGTCCCCACCCAATGTAATCACCAAATCAGGTTTAAGAGAGGAAGCAAGATACTCATTGCTAGTGCAAAACCAGGTATTGACACCACGCGCCATCAACCAGGCAACAATCTCCTCTGCCAACGGCCTGGCTTGATGGACAAGCGCGTTATAAACGACGCCAATGTTTTGCGGGATCTGTGATTGAGATACAGTATCATTATGCATCATAATAGATATGCCTTTTTGCGCACGCAATCTCAGGGGCGCGCGTCTAGCAAGATTATAGGCGATACAAGCAAGATGACAAGAGAAAAAGCCTCTCAATTATCGGAAAAGCTATTTGATAGCCACGAAAGTAGCGACCGAAAATCACATTTGAAAAGCAGGGATGAGCGTACCTTTACAGAGACACAGACAGGATAGACTCGGACGGCGTAGGCCGTCTACTCAACACGATTTAAGTCGCCAGCCTATCATTTTTGCTAACTCAGACGTCGCACCCCGATAGAATGATAAAATATGACTTCTTGCAGCTATATCTCTACGATGCTATAATGAGTTATATCTTTCCCTGGATGGTCTGGGGATAAACCAGGTGGCCCCATATTCGCTTTTTGTTAGCTAATTAACGGATAAAATGAAGTAGCGTTTACAGGTAGGGTTCGAGTTAGATTGATACTTTTCCTATCCTTAGCCTAGAAGTGTCAATCTGACAGGCAAGGTTTCTGAACCTTGCCCGTGTACACAATCAAAATCCTTACTGCGAGTTTATGGGATAAGCCATCATTATACTTAAGGAGGTCAAGTCATGCGATACGAAATCCACGGTTCGTTGCTCCCCACATTGGAAGTCTACTTGGATGAAGGGGAGTCAGTCTACACCGAGTCTGGGGGAATGGCCTGGATGAAGGGCAATGTAGAGATGAAAACCGGTACTAAGGGGGGATTGCTCGCGGGTATTGGCCGCAAGTTAGCTGGGGAATCGTTGTTTATGACGACCTACGCCAGCCATGCCGCGAATGCCTTGGTTGTTTTCACCCCTGAAGCCCCGGGGAAAGTGGTGGATATGAAACTGGAAGCGGGGCAAAGTGTTATTTGCCAGCGAGATGCCTTTATGTGCGCTGAGGATTCCGTCACATTGGAAATGCACTTCCGCAAGCGATTAGGGGCAGGGATGTTTGGTGGAGAAGGGTTTGTGTTGCAAAAGATCACAGGCCCTGGTGTAGCCTTCCTCGAGATTCCAGGGGAGGTCCGCGAATATAACCTTCAGGCAGGAGAAACATTAAAGGTCGACCCTGGGCATATCGCGGCTTTTGAACCATCTGTGAATTATGACATCACAACCGTCAAAGGAATCACTAATGTTCTCTTCAGTGGCGAGGGGTTATTCCTGGCGACATTATCTGGGCCGGGTAAAGTTTGGCTTCAGAGTATGCCTCTCTCAAACCTGGCGGCGAAACTGGCAAAATATATCCCTACTAAGGGCTAGATGTCCTAACGGGTTAATACTGCCATTCAAGTATGGATTTTTGCGTTTCCGGGCAATGCCCGGAAACGCAAAAATCCATCTAAATATTTCTTATGGGAATTTCGCAAAGTCGGTTAAGTCATAGTGCTTTTTCAAGCATTGAATGACGGGTAAAAACGGGCTACCTGTATAGAGCAAATACCCGCCAACTATATCTTGAAAGAACAATAGTATTTTTATTATTGTCATGTATCTACTTTTTATTCTTCTTGTAACAGTGAAACCGCATCAACTTCACAGCGTATTTTTATCTATTTCCGCTGTACTGATTGTTTGCTGCGTATTATTTACGTTGTGTAATTTGTTATCTATAATTCCCATTTTATTTTTTGTTCTTTTATGTTTTTATAAGGAGCAGGCATTATGGTTAAAATTATTGGTGACACGACTTCGGCTTTGCCTGAGGCCGTGGCAAAACAGTACGCAATCCCCATCATTCCTCAAATTATTAATATTGATAACCACTCCTATCTTGAGGGTATTGAAATTGATTACAGAACTTTCCTGGCAAAACTCGAGACAGCGAAAGCCCTACCGAAGACCGCAGCCCCACCACCGGAATTGTTTGTCAAGGAATTCGAAAAAGCACTTCTCACTAAGTCCCCCGTCCTTTGCATTTTGCCCTCTGCCGTCGTGAGTGGGACAGTGCGTTCTGCCGAAATCGCTCTCAAAACAATGAGCGAACGTCAGACCGGACCTGTAGATGTGCGCATCATTGATACCCGATTAATCGCCAGCCCCGTAGCAGTGCTGTTGGAACTGACGGCAAAATGGGCGCAAGAAGGGTTAGCCATTGACGCTCTTGAACAACGCGTGCGAGAAATGAGCCAGCGCGGCAAAATCTACTTTCTCGTCGATACGTTAAAGTACCTGGCTATGGGCGGGCGCATCGGAGCCGCCGCAGCATTGGTAGGGAGTGTTCTTCAAGTCAAGCCGGTACTGACCTTTGAGGATGGACAAATCGCCCCCTATGAAAAAATCCGCACACACAAACGTGGTGTCACACGGCTTAAAGAATTGGTATGTGAGCAAATCGCCCCTCAGGAAAATGGATACTTATCTGTGATGCAGGCCGCGGCCGAAGAAGAAGCTTATGCGTTGGCTGAGGAACTGAAGCAAGAATTAGGTATATCCCATGTTCCGATCTATACGATGCCGCCGGCGGTCGTCACACATGGTGGGCCGGGCATCCTGGGGGTCGGTTTCTTCACAATTTAGTATGCCTGATAATCCCGGAGGGGGATTCCCCTCCGGAGCTATGGGGTATGCAATGAGGTCATTACTTATGCAGGTACGACAATTAGACATCCGACAACCCTCCGCTATCTCCCACCATGATACCCGTAAGTTCATAGAGTTTCCCTTTGCCCTTTATCGCGATTGCGAGCAATGGGTGCCACCTTTGGTCTCCGGTGTGAAAAAGTCAATGGACTGCGCACACTACCCTTTTTACCGGCACTCCGACGCGGCTTTTTTCCTTGCCGAGGAAGGTGATAGGGTTGTGGGTCGCGTCGCCGTACTCGATAACCGTCATTATAACAACTATCACCAGTGTAACAGCGCATTTTTCCACTACTTTGATACAGTTAATGATGTGGAAATTGCCCGTGCCCTTTTAGACGCGGCTGCCGCGTGGGCCACACAGCGTGGACTTAAGACCCTTATTGGGCCCAAAGGCTTTCTCCGTTCTGACGGAATGGGCATCTTGGTCGATGGATTTGACTATTCACCCGCACCTGGCATCCCCTACAACTATGCATATTACGGGCAACTGCTCGAAACATTGGGGTTTGAGAAAGAAATTGACTATCTCTCTGGTTATATTGATAGCCATTATAAATTGCCAGAACGATTTTTCCAACTTGCAGAACAGGTCAAAGCACGCCGTGGATTTTGGATCAAGTCTTTCACTACCAAACGCGAGCTTCGGGAATGGGTACCCCGCATCCAAGAAGTCAATAACGCGGCTTTCCCAGAGGTCTGGGGCTACTATCCCCTGGATGATGGGGAGGTCAAGTTGATCACCGAGCAGTTATTAGTTATTGCCGATCCCAGGTTAATTAAGTTGGTGATGAAAGGTAATGAGTTGGCAGGCTTCTGTTTTGTCTATCCCGATATTACCGAAGGGCTGAAAGCTTGCCGGGGGCGACTTTGGCCTTGGGGGTGGGTTGCTTTGCTGCGCGACTTCAGACGCACCCACAAATTAAGCGCGAATGGTCTTGGGCTATTGCCTAAATATCAAGGAGTTGGCGCAAACCTCATCCTTTATTGTGAATTATACCAAACCGTATGGTCGTCTAAAACCTATAATTTCTGTGACGTGGCCCAGGTGGCAGAAAATAATCTCAAAAGTCTAGGAGATATGAAGGCTGCCCAGGTGCAGTGGTACAAACGGCATCGGATCTACCGTAGAGAGATCAAATAGACAGTAGATAGTAACCCATCCACCATCTACCGTCTATTAAAAAATAAGGTATGCGTTTAGTTTTGTAAGTAAACGGTGCCATTGATGGCAGCAAAGCAGCTAAAGCCACAGGAAAGAGGTGTTTTTTCGTTGGCGGGCGTAGCCCGCCAACGAAAAAACACACCCAAGCCCTCGTTTCTGTCTGGAGCAGGTGACAGAAAACGGTAATCGTTCACAAAACTAAACGGTTACAAAATAAGGAGTGAACTATGAGTGAGCAAACTTCCCATAAACTTCCCTGGCTGACGAAAGTAATTTATGGCTCCGGGGACTGGAGTATGGCGGCATTTAACACCATCCGCCAGTTTTTCTACGCAATTTTTCTTACCGATGTAGTAGGTCTTGATCCCCGATTAGCCTCATTTGCCGCGCTGATGGGGGTGCTATGGGATGCTGTCAATGATCCATTGATCGGGATGTTGAGTGACAAAGTCCAGAGTCGTTGGGGGCGGCGGCGGCCTTTTCTGCTGCTTTTTGCCGTCCCCTTTGGTCTAGGTTTTGTGTTGCTCTGGTGGGCGCCTTCATGGCAAAATCAAATCCTCCTAATGATCCACGTAATGCTGACGTATATGATCAGTGACACGCTGCAAACTCTGGTGGTTGTACCCTTTCACGCACTAACCCCCGAGGTCACGTCGGATTACGACGAACGCACGCAATTAACGGCTTACCGGATGTTCTTTAATCTGGTTGCTTCATTGGCAACAGCCGTATCGGCCCCTATGATGGTAGATGCTGCATTGGCGGCAGGAAATACTGCGCAACAGGGGTATATGCTGGTTGCCGCAATTTTCGGCAGCTCCGCCATCCTACCTTACCTGGCGATCTTCTTTGTCGTCCGCGAGCGCGAGACAACTGATCATCCATCCCAGGGTATCACCTTCCGCAAAACGCTACGCACTGCCTGGGAGAACATCCCCTTCCGTTACGCCGCTGCGCTTTACATGCTCAACTGGGTTGCCTTTGACTTAATGAGCAATATGTTGCCCTTCTTCCTCACCTATTGGATTGCTAGCGGCGATTTGTTAGCGACCTTTGCCCCTTTAAACATGCCCTTGGAGTCTGTGGTATTAGGCGCGGTGTTGGTGGTAGCCCTAGCATTGCTGCCCTTTTGGACGTGGCTTTCCGGTCGCATTGGCAAACGTGTTGCTTATATCATCAGTATGACTTTGGGGGTTATCCTGTTCTTTGCGATGTTCACCGTACAGCCTGGGCAAATCACCTTTGGCTTGATCCTCAGTATACTCATCGGAATCAGCGCATCTGCGGCACACGTTCTTCCCGATGCCATTTTCCCGGATGTGATTGACTGGGATGAATTGCGCGTCGGATTTCGCCACGAGGGCGTCTACTACGGCGCAAAAAATTTCCTGCGTAAACTGACGGGGGCGATTGCAATCTTTATCGCGCTTCAAGTGTTAGGATGGCTTGGCTACCAGGCCCCACCAGAGGGCGCAACACAGTTCTCGCAACCCCTTGCTGCCTTGTGGGGTATACGTATTCTTACCTGTGGATTGACCGGAGTGATACTACTTGGCGCGACAGCTACAGCCTGGTTTTATCCGCTTAATCGCGCCCGCTACAACCGCATCCAACGTTTACTGGCGCGGCGGCAACGCCGCCGCTTACAGCGCGCGCTAAGGTACCCGGCGCGCTCGAAGATATAGACGAATAAAAATCACCGGATTATGGTGAAAATCACACAAACCCGGTTTTCATACTTATGGTCATTAAAAACCGGGTTTGTGTCGTTATTCAGAAGACACTATTAAAAACTTTTTAACTCGAAGGTTACCAAATTTGCCGAGTAAATACTACCGGCATGAACAGCAACTTATACACAATGAAAACTAAAATTCTAAAACATATATCTCTTACTTGCGGTGTTTTAGCTCAGGCCAGGAGGTTTTACGCGCGGGATCTGTTGGAGCTTGGACCATTTGGTGAACAGCTTCAATAATGGATTTGGGATGAAATCCCTCTAATTGCTCACCAAGTGTTTCAATTGTCACTTGTTCATCTTGAGAAAGAGGTCGCCCCAACTCCGTTTCTAATTGCGCCAACGCCAACAGGAGCGCCAATTGATCCACACTAAGCTGCGTTCCCCCGGACTCTTGCAACCAGCGAGCCTTACCCGGGTTAAATACCGACTTTGTTTCTTCATCGCATCCGCTCATAACTACCTCCTTACATTCATTGTAGCATAAAAATGGTAAAATATGAAAGGGAAAAACTAAGAGATAAAAATGCAATAAAAGCCTGGACGTAACAAAGTTCACTTTTGGGCATTGTGTCGGACGGCAACAGCCATAACTAACATGTTAAGCTTAGTGATGATTCTATATAAGGAGTACAATGACAACTCAAACCCAAATCCCATTTGAACACATCCGCGCGTGGTTCTTTGATCTGGATGGTACCTTGATGGATACAGATGATCAGGCAGTTGAAAACCTGGCACATCGACTACGTTTTTTGGGAATAGTACGCGCGCAACGGTTGGCCCGGCGGCTGATTATGTTTAGTGAGACGCCGATGAACAATATGCTCACCATGCTAGATAGGGTAGGATTGGATGCGGTATTGTTTACGTTACGGAGTATGTTGCAAGGCGAAGTTCATCCTACGTTTCGCATGATCCAAAATGTTAAACCCTTATTGCTACACCTAGCACAACAGGCGCCTTTGGCTGTCGTTTCTACACGTGCCGAGGAAGCAGCCCAGGAGTTCTTGCGTCAACATGATTTGACAAATCTGTTTCAACTCATTGTTACGCAAGCCAGTACTTATCGCCTCAAACCCCATCCTGAACCGGTGCTATTCGCGGCGCAACAACTCGGCATTCCGCCCGCAGCCTGTGTGATGGTGGGCGACACGCCAGTAGATGTTTTATCCGGTCGCCGGGCTGGTGCCTGGACTGTGGGAGTACTCTGTGGATTTGGCGAAGAGGCCGAATTGCGGCGCGCGGGCGCGCACCTGGTTTTACCCTCAACAGCGGATCTACTGCCACTGCTTCAGAACAAAATTCCCCTATGACCCAGGTACTATTTACATAATTCCAACTTTCGTGTATAATAAGTTAAGCTTTGGTTAGTTATGATCGAAGGGGGTTAGAGATGACGACGGTTATAGTATTGATAGCGATATTGGGGTTAACCTTCAAAATGATGAGTAGTGAACCTGTGCGGGCTGTGATATTAGTGGATCGATCTAAGCGCCCTGATAAGGTTATACGATAACAATTATCGTTTTTACCTTTCAGACAATTCACGGCGGGCTAACTCACGTTAGTCCGCCGTTTGCTTTCGTTGTACAAACGTTGTATACTGTGGAGGAAGTAACGTATTCGATTAGCAGACGGAATTTAAGCCAACTCCCATTATTCAACACATTAAGGAGATTTTCCAACCGTTTACACGAGAGAAAGGATTAACGGATCTATTATTAAAATGGAGGCAATACTATGCAAATTCCACTATCTGTGTCGATTCTAGGTGTTATCACACTAGGCATCGTTATCGTGGTAATCATTCTCTATCTCTCTCGCGCGCGCCAGATCAATCTCACCCAATCGAAAATTCCAGGTGAAAGACCAGAATGGATGGCAACCACACCCCCAAAGGAGACACTGGCGGCTACGCAGGCGGATGGGGAGGGAATAACCGTCTATGACTATGACCCAGGCGAAAAACTGGCTGCGCCCTTCGCCGAGCAGATCGAGGATATTCTACGGGCGCGGTTGCGGTCGGATCCGACGTTGGCGAGTTTGGATGTTGATTTAGGTTCAACATCTGAGGGGAATCTAGAAATTTGGGTCAACGGGGAATGTTATACCGACATCAACCAACTGCCCAATCCCCGGCTGCGCGAGGCTTTCCGGCAGGCCGTCGAACAATGGCAAGCATAGGGATCATCAATTCTTTGACATACACAGCAATCTAACGAATAATAACTTACAACTCGCGATTTGCTATTTTTAGGGGGGGAATAATGGCGGCTGAACAAGATTTAATGGGAAAGTTAATGTCATTGTGCAAGCGACGAGGGTTCATCTTCCAATCTAGTGAAATCTACGGCGGGATCGGTGGATTTTGGGATTACGGGCCACTGGGAGTGGAGTTGAAGCGCAATATCAAAGACGCTTGGTGGCGGGATATGGTCACCGGGCATGACGACACAACCGTGAGCGCTGGCGCACCTACTACCTACGAGATGGTCGGGCTGGATGCCAGCATCATTATGCATCCGCAAGTATGGAAGGCGGTTGGGCACTATGACCTGTTCCACGATATGCTTGTGGACTGTCGCACATGTAAATCACGCTTCCGCGCCGATCACGTGAGTACCAGCGAGTGTCCACGTAAACCCAGCAAGCATCCTGGCGAGCATCACGAGTGCGATCTCACCGAGCCACGCGAATTTAACTTGATGTTTAAAACTCACGTGGGCGCGCTCTTTGATCCCGCTTCCGAAGCCTATCTGCGCCCGGAAACAGCTCAGGGGATCTTCGTTAACTTCAAGAACATATTGGATACTACGCGTGTCAAGCTCCCATTCGGTATTGCCCAAATCGGTAAGAGCTTCCGCAATGAGATCACGCCCCGCAACTATACCTTTCGCTCGCGGGAATTTGAGCAGATGGAGATCGAATTCTTCTGTCTCCCAGATGCCTCGCGGGACTGGTACACCTACTGGCGCGATCTCCGCTTTGCCTGGTATACGTCATTAGGGTTACAGAGTGATAAGTTGCGCCTGCGCGATCACGGCCCGGAAGAATTAAGTCATTATAGTTGCGGCACGGCGGATATTGAATATGCTTTCCCATTCTTGGAATGTGGCGAATTCGGGGAGTTGGAAGGGGTTGCTCATCGCGGTGACTTCGATCTGCGCAGTCACATGGAGGGTAAGCTGGTACGCCAGGGAGATGGATTTGTCCTGGAATTGGATGCTGATGGCAATCCCCGATATCCTGGCAGTGGCAAAGATTTGCGCTACTTTGACCCTCAAACCCGCGAGCGGTTTATCCCGCATGTCATCGAGCCGTCAGCGGGCGCGGATCGGGCGACATTGGCTTTCCTCTGCGAAGCCTATGCCGAAGATGAAGCCCCCGATGACAAGGGAAAACTTCAATCGCGCGTGGTCATGAAATTTCATCCGCGCCTAGCCCCGGTCAAGGTTGCTGTCTTCCCGTTGGTCAAACGGGAAAGGATGCCCGATATTGCCCAGGATATCTACCGCGAACTCAAACGCCGTTGGAACGTGATCTACGATGAAAATGGTTCCATTGGGCGACGCTACCGCCGTCAGGATGAATCTGGCACGCCCTACTGCATTACCGTGGATAGCCAGACGCTTGAGGATCAGACGGTGACGGTGCGCGATCGGGATACACTGGAACAAATCCGGGTAGCAACAAAGGAATTAATGAACTTTTTTGATGAAAAACTGAATATGTAGGATTTGGGTGCGTTTCAAATGAGCAACCCCATAGGATTTATATCTTTAGGATCTAAAATCTCATCCTGTCCCTCCGTACAGGGCAAAATTTATCCCCTAGCCCAATGACAAAAAGGGATATTGTTGGTATGCTATAGATAGATAAAGTGTAAAACGTAAGGGAACATTCTCGTTTCACAAATGATTATCCCTATCATTTTAGTAAGGAGGACATGATGACTACAAAAATCAAACACTTGACTCCCAATGCAAAGTATCTCACCAAATTGCGCATTGAGTTGAGTTTGATCGCGGCACTGGTATTGATTGGTGGCTTCGTACTTGGCATATTAATCGCTCTTGGAGAAGGTTTTACAGGTTTTATCGTTACCTTTTTCATCACTTTCTTTGCCAATATGATATGGTGGGTACCGGGAATGTTCTTGAGCGGACCCTATTACCGAAGCTTGCGGTACGAAGTTCACGAGGATGAGATGATCGTGTACGCGGGGATCTGGACAAAGTCTGTTAAGCACGTTCCATTCCGTACCGTGACCAATCTGACCGTTAAACAGGGCCTCCTGGATCGTTGGATGGGCCTCGGCAGTCTGGAAATCCAGACGGCGGGGATGAGTGGGCAGACAGGGGAACCTGAACAGAAATTGGTGGGATTAGAAGATGCACAGAGCATTTATGAGATGGTAGCGACAACCTTACATCGCTTCAGGGGCGCAATGTCCCCTACAACCACCGAGGAAGAGGGAGAAGCCGTAGCCACTACCCCCGGTTCTGCCACGTTAAATGCTCTGTTGGAAGAGGTACGCGCGATTCGTGAACTGATAATAGCGTCAAAATAACTCACTGGTCAAGTGGGCAGGAAAAAGATTAGACGAGTGGCAATTTCAAAACCCCCCAACTGCCAGAAGCAGGAAGGGAGTTTTTGTTATATCTTATGAGAAGGATTATAGGAAAACTAACGGTTGCTATTCAGAGCTACCCTTGTGAAGGTTACGTTAAGCATAGCATGACCTTCACAAGGGGAACCTGAAATAGAAATCCGTTCATGGAAATAAATGAAAAACCGGGTTTTTTCTTCAAAACCCGGTTTTTGTTATCTCATAAAGGTAAGTTCAGAAACCTTGCTTTTTACCTTTACACTTTTACGCTTGAGAGGGTATACAGTGTAAGAGTAACTAACTTGAACCATCCTCTCATAAACTTCCCCAAAACTGATTTCCTTAGCGTCTAGGAGATGTATTCTAAATGTTACGCCTATCCCTCAACTGCGCTGCCGCTGCGGTTGCTGCCATATCTTTCTCTAATTCAGGATCCTGACCATTCAACCCGTAGATAACAATCTGGCTGCCCTCTTCACGGCCAATACGCTCCAATACATTCAACCGGTACATCTCCATCGCCCGCGGGCTCATCAAAGTAGAAGCCTCATCTAGCTTTTGCACGATCATCTTCTCCGCCTCGGCTTCGGCGATCTTCGCCTGCGCGGCGCGGCGGGACTGCGCCAGCACACTTAATTCCTGGATAAGATCATCGGGTACATGTACGTCAGTAATCTCCACGGAGGAGACGTCTACACCAAAGGAGGCGGCCGCCGTGTCAATGATTTCTTTAAGCCGGTGTGCAACTTTATCACGCTCACCAAGCAGGTCACTTAACTCCAACGTACCTATCGTGTCCTTGAGCGCACTGTTCGCGGCCTGGAAAACCGCTTCCTGGTAATTGGCGACACTCAGGGCCGCCCGTTGAGGATCCTCAACCCGCCAAAAAATCACAGCTTCACAACCTACCGGTACGTTATCAGATGTCAGGGTTTGTGCAGCAGTAATCACGCGCGTCTGGATACGAATATCAATGTTCGCGGCGACGGACTCATAGAATGGTGGGTAGGGAATAACCCAGAACCGGCCTGGTCCCTTTACACCGATAAACTTGCCCAACTTAAGCACAATGACCCGCTGATACTCTGGAATAATATACAGTGAATTGCTGAACATACCGGGAATGACTAACGAGATTATCCCTCCAAAGGCAAAAGCAACGAACCCTAACGGTTCATAGATGGAGCCTAGGATCAGAGCAATAATCAAGCTAAGAATCCCCAACACAAAGAACACACCAAACCAAATGAGCGTGCGCACAACCCGCTGTACATTGTTCAGATCGCGGCCTCCCGGTGTATACACCTGTACTTGTCGACTTGCCATCGTAAATTCCTCCTTATGAAAGGTATTGATTAGATATACAACCCAAGTTACATTTTCATTTTATACAAGATATAGGTAAAATGCAACTAGCTAACGGACACTTTTTATTAGGGTAATGTATCTACCCCAAAAGTTTCACTTTGAGCCGGATTGCGCGGCTAAAGTCGCCGGAAAAGAGGGTATTTTTTGATTTCGAGCGTAGCTCGAAATCAAAAAATACCTAACATGAGTGGCTACCTTATGATAGCGGAAGAGAAAAGGGCTTTTTTTCGCACGCGGTAAGAGCCGCGTGCGAAAAAAAACATCTTTTCCCTTTTCTTTTTCACCCCGTAGGGGCGAAAAAGAAAAATTCACGTGATAGGTAGCAACTTAGGTTACCTACTTAAAAGCGATTTTAGTCGCAAAATCCAACCCAATTGCGGCTAAATACCTTGCTGTGAAAAAGTGTCCGGTAGCTAGAAATACAATAAGGCTAAAAGATATCTATATACGAGATTTACTACTCATCAAAATAAACCGGTGTACTGCACTTCAGAAAGTACAATGCACCGATTTACGAGGAGGCTATCTATGACCATTCAACTGATCATCATTTTTATTCTGACTGCTGTTATTCACACTGTCCAAACAGGCGCGTATGCCGCGCGCTTAGCAGGGGTTCGTACCGGACGATTATCCCTAGCAGGATCATTGTATAATGTGATGAACCTCGTATCGCGTGGGGCAAACGCCTTCGCGGCCCCCTTACTTGCCAGCTTAACCGATACAACAGCTCTAAATCAAGGTCACAGTGATCTGTTGCGTGTCTACCAGATTGTTATGCTTTCATCTACAGCCGGCACCCTCATCGCGGCCCTGTTGATTCCAACAGTCAGCCGCCTTCTAGAACGTGGCGTTGCTTCTTATGAACATCGTAAATCTCTATCAAAGGTGGTCGTTCGTGGAATTTCAGTTCGAGGACTGCGCTGGTTCAAACAGGACTTTACCCAACCCCGGATAGGCGCCGTGCAACAATCCCGTCGCCAGCCTTTCCCCAAACGTTTTTTGCTCGCCAACATCCTCGTCAACGCCCTGGCGACGGTCAGCAATTTTGCAGCACTATACGCCAGTGTTCTCGTTCCTGAGGGTGCGCGCACTGCTACCAGCCTATCCCCTATCTTCGCCGGTATGGGACTCTCTCTCACCGTATTGTTGATCGATCCTGTATCGGCGCTCATCGTAGACGAAACACTAAACGGCAAACGCCCACATTCAGATGTTACTTATTTGACTATCTGGCAGATCGGCGCGCGTCTGGCAGGGACCCTGGTTGCGCAAGCTTTGCTTTGGCCAATGGGACAAGTGATTGCCGCTATTACACAATGGCTTATGTAGCTCAGCTATTCAACCTTAACAACCCTGGTTCACACAACTAATAACGCTACGAAGAGATAATCATGAGTGTGTTGATAAAAGGGGCTGCCCTTTTACAAGGACAGCCCTCTGCGTTTCAATCAAATCAGGTTACTTAACCCTGACTTACTTCTTCCTAGCCCTTCTTGGCTTTCCACTCGGCATATTGCTTCTCAACCTCGGCCTTG
This sequence comes from Anaerolineae bacterium, assembly GCA_016931185.1. GTDB lineage: Bacteria > Chloroflexota > Anaerolineae > B4-G1 > SLSP01 > JAFGFI01. The sequence goes on along the minus strand of JAFGFI010000011.1, from coordinate 11,166 downwards.
ATAGTGTCGAAACCGGCGGCCTTCAAGTCCGCAATATACTTAGGCAGTTCAACTTCGGGGTCAACGTAACCGGTCTGCAGCGCCCGGTCCATGCCGTCATAGACTGCATTCACCGCGGTTAGCTCGGCAGCAATGGGGTCAGTGCGGAAGCGGAAGCCCAGAGCCACATGATCGATCGCATCATTGGAGTACTCGATCAACATCCGGTTCTTATCCGGATCTTCCTTGTTGGTAACCAGTTGAAGCATAGTGTTACCAACCGTCCACGCGCCAGCATGCGCGCCGTACCAGGCACTGTCAATGAGGTTCACGCGGCCATCGGCCTCCTTCTCCCAGTGCGTGCCTTCGACGCCGAACAGTTGCATGTTGATCACCTTGGGGTCACTGTGCAGTAGGTTAATGTACTGCATGGCCTGCACCGGATATTCGGACATGGCGGGGATGGCGAGCATGGAGCCGCCGGCGTGAGTGGTAATATTGACCTTGGGCTGGCCGTAGATTTCGGCCAGTCTCAGATCCTCATTGCCGGAAGCGTTCATCATCTCCTGCGCCTTGATGTTGTTACCCTTCAGAGGCATGGGTTCGATGAAGAACTGGCCCGCGTTCAAGTACTGGCTGGAGTCAAAAGTACTCAGGCCGGAATCAGGGTGAATCCAGCCCTTCTCATACCATTCGCGCATGATGAGCAGACGCTCTTTTGTAACATCTTGTTCCATGATGCTAAGGATCGTCTCATCCCACACGCCATTTGCATCGGGAGCCAACTTCATATTGATCAAACGCCCGGAGACTCCACTGGCAAGATCCTGGGTCCAAGGCGAAAAACCATCTCTGCCATCCCCTGCCAGGTAAGGATACTCATCTGGGCGGGCGGCTTTGGCCTTCTCGAGCCAGGGCTCCATATCCCTATAACTTTTGATCTTAGCAGCATCTGCTTCGGTAAAACCGATTTCTTCAGCCAATGCAACGTTGTAGAGGAACCCCTCGGGAACGGTCAGTTCCTTGTTGGTGGGAACCGCATAGTTAACGCCATCAATCTGCGTACCGGTGATGAACGCGGGGTTTAGGCTACTCAAGATGCCCTGACCATATTGTTCAAGCAGGTTGCCGTTCGGCCCATCATCGTCGTTCAGTGGAGTGAACAGACCTTCGGTTGTCAATTGCATATAGTAATACCAGTCGGCGGTGAAGAAGATATCCATCTTTTCACCGGCCTGGATCCCGGTGACGGACTTGGATGCCCAATCGCCCCAGCCAATAACGTGGAAGACCACGTTAGCGCCGATGAGGGGCTCAATATATTCGTTGATCGCGGCTTCAACCAGCGCGCGCTGGTCGGTATCCCCGGCCCCAACGATGTAGTAGTCGAGAACTACAGTTTCAGCAGGTGCGGCGACGGGTTCGGGGGCTTTTGTAGCCTCTTCTACGGGCGCCTGTGTAGGCTCTGCCGTAGGTTTGGCACAGGCTGCGAGAACCCCACTGAGTGTGGTGATACCAGCAACCTTCAAAAACTGGCGGCGTGATAATTTTGTAGACATATTTTCTCCTTCCTTCGTTGAATTATTTGATTTTATATCGAATACAGTTAACTATTTTTTGAAAACGAGAGGGTTCATCATCTTAATTGTTCATTCATTATCTTTTTATCCAGGAATCCCGGGTATTTTATGACACCTCCTTTCTTATTCCCCCAAAAATTAAAAAGATAGGTTTCATTTGAGTTAGTGAGTACGTCAAACGTCAGATGTCAAAATGCGCTCCCGTTTGACGCAAGTACATTCTCCAATTCAAATGAAACATATCCAAATGAAAAAACATATCTGTAGTGAAAGCAATGGCCTTATCCTTTAACAGCGCCAATAGTCAAACCGCGGATAAAGTAGCGCTGGAAAAAGGGATATGCAAAAATAATAGGGCCTACGGTTACCACCGCCATAGCCATGCGGAAAGTCTGCGAGGGAAGTTCGGAAATGTTGACTATACCCTGCATCTTATCCGCGTTTTCAAGCAAGAATCGGATATTATTCAACGTCGTATAAATGGTGAACTGTAAACTGTAATACTTTGCTTCATCCACCAACAGTAGACAATTGAAGAAGTTGTTCCAAATACCAATCGCGCTAAACAGGGCCACCGTCGCTAATCCGGGGATCGCCAGTGGCATGACAATCTCGAAAAGCGTGCGCCACTCGCTGGCGCCATCGATACGGGCTGATTCGATGATCTCATTGGGCACGTTTGTCTGGTAGAAAGTGCGCATGACAATGACCCAGAATGGACTAAAAGCGGAGGGAAGGAATAAAGCCCACAGGCTGTTATGGATTTTCAGAATCTGCCGCGTCACCATATAATATGAAACAAGTCCGCCACCGAACAACATGGTGAAAAAAGCGAAAAAAGTAAAGAAGGTTTTGAACTTAAAATTGGGCCTCGAGAGCGGGTAAGCGTACAACCCAACCATAAGAACAGAGAGGACCGTACCCGCCACAGTTGAAATGATTGTGTTCTTGTAAGCAGTAACAACGATCGATCCCTGGCTGAACAGGAATGTATAGGCTGTGGTCGAAAATTCCTCCGGCCATAACTGGTAGCCGTTTGCCGCGAGCGAAGCCTCCGATGTGACCGAGGCAACGACAATAACGTAGATAGGGATGAGTGTCAAAATGCACAGGAGTCCTAACAACGCAGTAAAAACGAAATTCGTCGCTGGCGACAGGGCAAGCATATCTCGCTTTCTTTTCTTCTGTGAGAAGAACTTATCCACCATCTTTGATTCGGGTTTCACCGTTATATCCATATAAAGGTAACTCCTTAGAACAATGCCATTTCCGGTCTGGTCTTACGCACAATAGCATTAGTGATCAGAATGAGGACGAAACCGACAATCGATTGCACAAACGCGGCCGCGGCAGGGTAACCAAGCGGCACCGAGCTTCTCAACATGCTGTACACAAAGACATCTAATGTCTGTGTTACATCCCTGACGAGCGCGGCGCCGTTCGGGAGGGTATAGAACATGTCGAAATCGGAGCCGAAGATACGACCTACCGCCAGAATTTGCAGCAGCACAATAACCGGAATCAGGTGGGGTAAGGTAATGTGGAGGAATTGCTTCCACTTTCCGGCGCCGTCAATTGCAGCAGCCTCATAAAGCTCACGATCGATGCCGGTGATAGTAGCCAGGTAGATGATGGAGCCATTGCCCGTATATTTCCAGATATTGGCTATCAGGAAAATGAACGGCCAGGCCATCTTCTCTTTATAAACTTCTATCGGCGCAAATCCCATGGGAGCGATGATGTTGTTAATAATCCCCTCGGAACTACCCAATGCGTAAATGACATAGGCAACAACAATCCACGAGATAAAATAGGGAAGGAAGAAAATAGAGTGATAGACTTTTGCCAAAAACCGGTTTGTCAACTCGAAGATCATAACCGCTAAAGCAACAGAAAGCACCAGCCCCACGATCATAAAGAGCAGGTTATACAAAACCGTATTGCGGATATACGTCAACGTGGCATCAATATTCGTAGGCAGGGTCAGGTATCTGAAGTTATCCAATCCGACCCAGGGGCTTTTTATCAAACTATAGATAAACTTGTTTTGAATAAAAGCATCTGCAGGGGGCCTCACCAGCCGGTAAGTTTTGAATGCCATGATAATGCCGGGCATGGGAAGATACGAAAATAAAAGCAACCACACGGCGCCAGGCAAAACCATGGTTAGATAAGAGAGATTGGTGTAAACCTTATCTCTGCTCCATCTCGATTTCTTCTGTAGAACTGATTCTGGAGAGGATTTAGCTTCGATTTCACACCTCCTTTTGTATAATGTACTCGCTATTTACTAATTTTTTTGTTTTAAATACCATAATCACTTATTGTAGATGTTATATAACATTTATGTACTTTGTCAAACGAAGTCAGTTATAAACTAAAAGTTAGCAATATCAAGAAACCTGGTCGATATCCAGGGTCTTATCATTCGCCACTCAAACCAGGATAATACATACCCTTCAACCGGAATTTTCGGCTAAAGCCTCGAAGCCAAAAGTACCACTACAAAAAGCCAGGTTTCTGAACCTTGTACTCTGCCAACTAACCCAAATTGTACCTGGAATAAGATGCAATCCATAGATTCCGCGTTATAGTTAATGGTGAGCAAACCATAGTGACTGCCTACAGGTGGCAACTTGAGTTATATAACTTAATGGACACTCTCTATGTTGCATGTATGCGCACAGAATCGCGCGTTATCAACTGAGTGGACACCACAATGCTAGTTTTGGGCTGGTCGGGATTTTCTGCACGTGCTAAAAGCTGGCGCACCCCTAATCCTCCCATCCATTTTTTATGGACACGCACCGTCGTCAAGGCGGGGGTAAGTTGCTTCGCCAAATCAACATCATCAAACCCGACCACGGACAAATCACGTGGGACTTCCAGACCCAGGTCACGCGCAGCTTGAATCACGCCAATAGCGGCTGAATCATTCCCGGCAAAAATCGCCGTAACCTCGGGGGCGCGTTTCAACAAACGCTTCAAAGCCACGTAACCTGATTCAGTAGACAACCATGATTCTTCAATGTAGGGAGTTTGTATGCCATGCGCCTTAAGCGCGCGCAAATACCCTTCCTGACGTTCCAGCACGCCGGGCGATGATTCCGAGTTAATTCCTATCAATCCAATGCACGTATGACCCTGCTTGATAAGATACTCAACAGCCGAGATCGCACCCGGTTCATTATCAATCACCACACTATCATAGGGACATTTCGGGGCATAACCGTCCACCAGGACAATAGGAATATCAACATAACGTTTGAGTAAATCCACAGTATCTTCAATGAAAGTTCCTGCCAAAATCAAACCATCTACCTGTTGCCCCGTGATCATCGCCGGCCACATGAGCGGGTGATTCGAGGCATCGACTTCAACAGCGGCCAACATCAAACTAATGTGATTTTTACGACATTCGATTTCCACACCGGCCTGTATGTAGGAGTAAAAAATATTAACATCAGGAGGGAAGCCCTGATCATGTTTGGTCAATAAACCAATAACGCCTATCTGGCTAACCTGCGTATCTACAAAATCGTTTTTGACAGGATACCCTAATGACCGGGCCGCATCCAAAACGCGCGCGCGTGTATCGTCGGCAACATTAGGACGATGATTTAGGGCTTGAGAAGCTGTGCCCATCGAGACACCAGCTAAATCGGCCACGTCACGGAGTGTAATAGAATTCGCCATTCCTTTAACATTTCAGTCAATAAAATGAACTTTCAATGAACATTTCAATTATAACCTGAAGCCCTTTTCTTGTCAAGAAGTTTGTGAGAAAAGTATAACAAATATATCTAACCTTATAAATAGTGCAAAGAACTCGGAGATAAGCAATTTATCTTTGGTTATTCTGTTAAATTTAGAAAATATATGGGTAGAGAGTAGCAACTTTAATTCATCTGGAGAAAAATAAAGGGTCTTTGGGAAAGGATATGGCCATATCCTTTCCCAAAGACCCTTTTTAATAGCAACCAATTTGAAACCTAATTTGAAACTTTCATTTTATTTCAGTTTAAACTATAGCTCTAAATATCAACCTGGCTACAATTCAGATGATAGCCAGCACAAACCCCTAAAAGTTTCAGTCCGGTATTTTCACCAAACTCATCAAGAATCCTATAAACATAATCATCGCCCCGCTAAGGTAGGGATAACTCGGGTTCACATCAAAGATAAAGCCGGCCCAGATTGGGCCTACCACGCGACCCAAGTTCATAAAAGAATTACATAACCCCATCGCAGAGCCTTGACCTAACTCGGTATGTTTTGAGGTTAAAGAGATAATCACCGTGCGCAGTAGCGTTTTGGAGAGGATGAATACCCCGGTAGCCGTTAGAATACCAGGATAGGTCTTGGCCGACAGTAGGACCAGAAAAGCTAAGGCACTTGCTGCTAGTGAGACTTTGATAATCGGTGCTTCCCCCCAGCGACGAGTTAACGGGCCAATGAGCAGCGCTTTGCCCAACGTTGAGGCTAGTCCCACAACTGCCAGAATCGTCCCCACACGCTCCGGGCCATAATCCAACTCCTGCGCTGCGTAGAGGCCAAAGACCGACTCGAAGTTGGTCAATCCAAAACTGACCAAAAACAGCATAAAGAACAGCACTCCTACCGGACCGAACAGGGAATGCCACAACAGTGTGACCTGCACAGTTTTTAGCTTCTCTTCATGCCGCCGTGTCTCTGGGGGCAATGATTCCGGCAGCAATAGCGCGCCAAGCGCCAGGGCCAGTAGAGACATCCCCGCTGCGATAAAGAACGGCAGCGAGAGTGAAGCGGCACCCAACCAACCGCCAGCGGCCGGTCCCAAGATAATGCCCAAGCCCATCGCCGCGCCTAACATCCCCATCCCCCAGCCACGCTCCTCAGCCGGTGTGCAATCGCTGATATAGGCCAGCGCCGTTGTAGACACTGCCGACGAGAGTACACCCGACAGCGCGCGCGACGCGAAAAGCATCCACACTTCGGTGGAAAGACCAAACAGCAGCGAAGAGAGCGCGTAGCCAAATACGCCCAACAACAGAATCGGTTTGCGCCCCACACGGTCGGAGACACTACCCCAGATAGGCCCAAAAAGAAGCTCCAGCAAGGCCGCGATCGAAACCAACACCCCCATCTCACTGCCACTGGCCCCCAGTTTTTCGATGTAGAAGGGGAGCAGTGGGATGATCAAGCCGTATCCCAACATCACTACAATCAAGGTGAAGGCCAAAATGGCGATATTTTTGCGATTGCTTGTGTCCATAGCAAGCCTCCCTTGAAAATCGCAAATCGGCGAATTTCAAATTGACAAATTGTGAAAACCCTTGAAAACTTGGTAAAAAAATCCATCACAATCCGTTCAATCCGTTGACAAAGTTTCGCCATTGAAGGTTACTGTGCCTGTCCCGCCGTCCACACGTACCCGATCGCCGGTCTTCAGGCGCAGGGTAGCATCACCACAGCCGACAACGGCGGGGATGCCCAGCTCGCGGGCGACGATGGCTGCATGGGATAGAGAGCCGCCGATGTCTGTGACCACCGCCGCGAGCCGTGGGAACAGCGGTGTCCAGCCCACGTTCGTCGAGCCGGTGACCAGGATCTCGCCGGATTGTAGCTGGTCGCTCTCATCGGGGCTGTCAATGCGCCGTACTACCCCTTCTACAGACCCGGCGGAGCCAGGATGTCCCTTGATGACATTATTGGTACTTGGCGCAGTAGGGGATACAGGTGCTCTGGAATCATAGACATCCATCCGACGATTCGGATCGGCCACCCACTGGAAAGGATCGAAACTTCCTCGAATCCACCTTGGCAAGGGCGGCAAAACCTTGTATTTTTCATACATTTCTCGCCGGGTGGGGATCTGCTCCACTAGTGATGTAGTGCCTGCCTCCGACGTGTCGCCGGATAGAACGGCGATAACCTCGTCAATCGTCAGAAAGAACACGCCCTCGTCAAGCCCGGCAAGCGCGCCCGCGCGCAGGAAAAACGCGCGGATGACATCTACAATCCGCGTAAGCTCGGCGCGCGTCGCTTCGCGCAGGGAGTTTGTCTTGATTACCTCATCAATCTTGCGCTCGATGACTTGAGCTTTCTTCGGGGGCAGGTGACGCGCGATCTTTTGCCGCATCGCGTCGAATTCAGCATCGCGTTTCTGCAACATCGTGCTCACGTCGAGCGGCGACTTGTAAAATTCCACCAACTGCCGGTCAAGCCAGGCCGGGTCTTCGTACGGACGCGGTTCATATAGCTCGTTCTCGTAGGTTCCACGGTGACCATAGCACTGCATGTACGCTTCGCGGCTTAACTTTCCACTTCTCAGCTTGGAGAGACCCATCAGCGGACCCAGGCTATCCAACTCCCCGGCATTGCTGATCGTGGCCAGGAGCGCGTTGGCTTCATCCTCTCCCAGGAGTTTGGTCAACTCAGCCTTGAGCTTGCGCGTCAGCGCCGCGAGTTCCTCGTTCATCTTGTCCTGGAGAAGATAGACCTCTTTCCACATAGGCCTGATGTTATCCGTCCATAGGGAGATCAACGCATCCTCTTGCGTCGCTTCTATCCGCCGCTTTAGCTCTGGGCACCGATGCCGTATCGTTGCCAGAAATTCGGGCGCGGATTTGCGCAGCTTGTTTTTCTTCAGTTCGTTCCCAAACTCCCTGGGCACAAGCCGGAATACTATGGTTCCCCAAGAGACGGGGAACGTGGGAACAGCCACGCCGTCCGGCGGGGTGCCGATGGCATCCCCGATCACAGCCATCGCTCGCCCGTGTTTCCGCATGGTCTTGAGTAAGAACGAGTACGTTAAGCTATAGTTAAGGTAAAGATGGCCGGCAATGTTCCCATAGGCAGGAATGTCTCCAAGGGACATATTGCTCAGAAGCATCTGCCACACCGACCATGTGCTCGGTGTCGCCGTGGTGGGAAATACCTCGCCTACGTTCATGTTTGTCCATAGGTAATCTCCCGTGAAAGTGGCGTTCCGTTCTGCCATAACTATCCTCCCTTGAAAATCGAAAATTGGCAAATTTAAAATCTGCAAATTCCCCCAATGGCAACTTTTCTTATCCCTCGAGTAGGGTCACCGTTCCCGCACTGCCGTCGATGGTGATCGTTTGCCCGTTCTTGATACGTCGCGTGGCCACACCTGTTCCCATCACCGCCGGGATATTGTACTCGCGGGCAACGATGGAGCCATGACTCAACGGCCCGCCGACATCGGTAACGACGGCGGCAGCCATCGCGAAGAGCGGCGTCCACGCTGGCGTGGTGGTTCCGGCCACTAGAATGCAGCCCGGCTGCATACGGTCAAAATCCTCCGGACCGTGCAGAACACAGGCGGAGGCTGTCACACGGCCCGCACTCGCGGCGATGCCCTTGAGCGTGCCGCCGACCTGGCTTTCTTCTGTCGCCGGCGTCCAGGTTTCCATATTAAAACCCATGTACTTTTTCTTCGGCGGCAGCATCGGCGGCGGGGTGACGCGCGCGAGCACTGCATGACGGGCTTTACGCTGTTCGACGCTTGCCGCCAGATTCGCAGGTGACTCACCATGCTCCAACGCGGTTATCGCACCTCGCACTTCTTCAGCTTGTAGCCAAAAGATGTCCTCGGCCTCTGCGATGCCGCCGGCCTGTACGCAGCGACGCCCCAACTCGAGCAGCATCGCTCGCAGCAGGGGATAACCCAGGCCAATGTCGGCGAGAGCGTTTTCGCGCACGGCGGCCATCGTCTGCCCCATCTTGAGCGTCTGCTCAAAGGCCCAACGGCGCAGCCCCTTGAGCCGAGAACGCGTAGACGCGACGGCTTGCTTGCGTTTTTCTTCCGTCGCATGCTGTCGCTCGTGCGGATTGATGCCCACGCCGCGCAGGTACATCTTGACTGCCTCCAACATCGGCGTGGGATCGTCCAGCGGCAGCGGCTTGGCAAAGTCCAGGTCGTAGACGATGTGACCGTAGGTAGCCAAGTGGGTTTGCAGGCGCGTGCAGAAATCGGACCAGGAGGAAGCAAAAGAGCAAGGGGGCAGAGAATCGGGAGAGAGAAAATGAGCAACGAGATCGGCGGTGTGAGTCGTAAGGATATAGTCGGCCAGATCAGAATGGGCACGCACCCACTCGGCCAGATCGTAGAGCGATTTTTCGGCCTGGATGGGGGTACTGTCGTAGCCCATCAAGAACACGATTGCCGCCGGGTCACCATCGCGCCGGATCAGTTTATTGTAGATGTTAGTAAATAACAATTCACTGCCGGCCGATGCCCCCGTCGTCGCCACCAGCAGCGACGAGAAGTGCAACATCGCTGCATCATTGAGTTCTTGGATTCCGGACCACAGTTCGTCAAGGGACAACGTTTCCGGTACTCGATCCTGCCAGCGGGTGACCGCTGCCGCGTAACGCGGGCGGATCTTATCACGCCAGAGTGGGATGGCCTCACGGAGCATACGCGGCATAGCAAACATCATCCGGGTGAGAATCCACCACCACTCCCGCAGTGTATACCCGCCGCCATTGATGTAGACATAGTTATTGATAGTCAGGATATAGTCCGGCAATACCGGTTCCGAGCGGGTCAAAGGCCGCAACACTTCCTTGACACCGACCTGGGCAATCACCGGAATGGCCAGGGTCTCAAATAGCGGGCTGACCGGATTCGGCATCAAGTCGGCGATGCCGGTATGCATATACTGGCCTTTCGGATTGGGTAGTGTCCACTCGATGGCCGATGGCACTTGCGGGGGCTCTGATTTGTGTAGCGCGACCTCGCCGGTGCTGCCGTCCACGGTAATCGTCTGCCCGCTTTGAATGCGTTGAGTTGCTACTCCCGTCCCCATCACCGCCGGGATACCGTACTCGCGGGCAACGATGCTGCCGTGGCTCAACTGCCCGCCAATGTCGGTGACGACAGCGGCGGCGCGGGTGAACAGGGGCGTCCATGCTGGTGTAGTGAACTTGGCGACCAAAATGTCGCCCGGTTGCATCTGATCAAAGTCTTCCGGGCCACGCAGCACGCGGGCAATGTCGGTAATACGGCCAGGACTCGTTCCGGCTCCCCGAATAATGTCGCCAGTTTGCTCGGCATCTTCGGCAGCTACAAACATGCCGAGGTCCAGCCCCATCCACTTTGACTTTGGCGGAAGCACCGGCGGAGGCGTGGCGCGCATTTCGGCCTGCCATACAGCTTTGCGCTGTTCGACACATTCGATGAAGACCTGGAGGGTTTCGCCCCTATCGAGCGCGGCGGCGGACTGATCGGCCTCGTCCTGGTGCAGCCAGAAAACGTCGTCCGGTTGTGCAATAGCGCCAGCTTGCACCAACCGGCATCCCAACTCCCGCAGCATACGACGAAGTTGAGGATATCCCAACCCCAGGTCAGCCAGCCCTTCCTCGCGCAGGGGGACACTGTCCTGCGCCCAGCCAACCAACTTCCGGAAGAGCTTACGGCGCAGTCCCTTCAACCGTCCGAGCATGGCCTGCGTCGCCTGCTCGCGCCGCTCGGCGGTCGCCTGTTGGCGCTCGTAGGGATTGGGGCACTGCCCGTTGAGGAACATCTTGCACGTATCTAGCAGTGGCACAGGATCATCAACCGGCAGCGGCTTGGCAAAATCGAGATCGTAGATGATGT
>JAFGFI010000170.1 GCA_016931185.1 Anaerolineae bacterium | reverse complement strand
TCAATTAACGGTACTCCCCGCCCGATGAAGGTATTCCACCGGATTGTGCCAGGGTTTCCGCTTTTTTCAAGTCTTAGTTATCCATCACGGTTAAATGTGGTATTATCCACTAAAATAAGTATAATATGGATGTGTTTCATTTGATAATGGATACGTCAAACGTCAAACGTCAAACGTCAAACGTCAAAATGCGTTCCCGTTTGACGTTTGACGTTTGCTGCAAGTACATGCTCCAACTCAAATGAAATACACTCGTACGATATACTGATTATCTAAGATAGATGTATTTCGTCAAGAATATTCATAGTCTATCGCAATGTTACCGCTACCTTCCCTGCAGACGCAGCACACCGTATGCCGATAACCTGAGACAACCTTGCCTGGATTGGTATTATGACTACACCTACGATGCTGCCGGCAACCGCACCGCCGCCACCGCGATAGACGACGATACACGAACTTACACTTACGATAGCGCTGACCGCATAGCCACGGCATACTATGCGCCCGTGACCGTCCACCCATCCTATGATAATCGGGGGAACTTACTATACGATGGCACCTTCACCTATACTTATGATGGTGCGGGCCGGATGGTCAAAGCCGAGAGTATCACCACCACGGCAGTTTACACCTATAATGGCGATGGCCTGCGCGTCGCGCAGCACATCAACGGTGCCGTCACCACCTTCACCTGGGATCAAGCCCTCGACCTACCCCAAGTCCTGGCTACCTCCGACGGTGTCAAGCATCTCTACGGCCTGGACCGCATCGGTGTGCAGCAGAACGGGACGTGGTACACGCCGCTCCCCGATGCCCTGGGCAGCGTGCGCCAGTGGGCACATGCTACCGGCGCGGTTGTGGGCACAGCGTCTTATACTCCCTTTGGGGTACCCACCCAGCACCAGGGCCTGACGCCCGCCCCGTGGGGCTTCAGCGGTGAGTGGCACGACGCCGCAACCGGGTTACAATACTTACGCGCGCGCTGGTACCAGCCGCAGACAGGCCGCTTCACACAGGTGGATCCGTTCCCGGGGGTGTTGGCGCTGCCGGGAACACAACATCCCTATAGCTATGGACTGAATAATCCTACCCGCTATACCGACCCCAGCGGGGAAATCGTGGTGACCGCGATTGGGGCTACATTAGCAGCCATAGCCTTGATTTCGGGTGGGGTAGCAGCCATCGCGGAATGGGCACAGCAGGTAGATACGTTAGCTCAAAACTGCAATGTCCATTTTTGGGAGGCAGCTCTTCACTCCAAGCATCTGAATTGGGGGGCTATCGGCGGTACGTTTGCCGGAGCGCTCGTAGCCAGTCTCTTGGGGGGCATCATGGGTCCTATGTTTCTAGGAGTGACTGCTTGGGGAATAGGGGGTATCATTTTAGGGGGCGTCATGGCCTTCGGTTACGGGGTTGCGTTTGGCATAGTGGGGGACTTGACCAGCCGGATTATAGAAGCCGGCATCAATGGCACGCGTCCGGAGGTCATTTTAAGTAATGAGGACATTTTGGATGATATCAAGTGGGGTGGCGGATTTAGCTTGGCGGGTTATGGCCTCAGTGTTGGATTAGAAACACTCGCAAACCAAGCTGTCAGCAAAGCACTTAACGGTAAAGCTAGCCATTTGTGGTGGGATCGCGTGACCCAACCCGGCAAGAGCTGGCAATTGCCACTGGATGATGGGACACTCCCGGCCAATGATCTGGTTACGGCGGCATATCATCATTGGTCTACTCATCCTGCCCCTTCTGATACTGCGTTGGTACGCGCGGGTGTAAAGTTGGCAGATGATATTGTTAAAGTAGGCGCGCCCTTCGAAATTCTGGGCGACCTCTTCGATATGGTGTTGAATGATGATGCCTGGAATAGGATAGTGGGTATGGTATTCCCGTAGATTTTCAGCGATGAATCAAGGGCGTAATCCTGAGTCTCTTGCGTGAGGTAGGTAAAGTAAATGTGTAAAGCTCAAATAGATTTGATATTGTCGACTTTAGCATGGTCCTTTATGGTCTTCCTGGGCCTAGGGCTAGGCATCTGGGTTGTCAGAGATAATGTGTGGCTGTGGCTCAAGTTACTTTTACCTCGGTTACTCCTAGCAGCAGGAATTGTGACGCCTTTTGGCCTTTGGGGAGGAATTAAAATTTTCTGGAGATATCGCATGATCTTATCACGGGATTATGGTATGCCTCGAGATAGTCTGTTAGGCTATATGGCTCTGCCGATAGTTCTTATGATACCACTGATCTTCTTCTTCTCGTATATCTCGGATATGTCAGAGAAAGGCTTAGTGTCTTCCGGGGGACAACTTATGTTTTTCGGAATGATGGGGGTAACTTTTAACCTGGTATTGTTCCTCTGTTTGAGTGTTGCGCGCGTTGCCAAACAATGGGAGGAAGATATGGCTACCTTTGGCCCAGGTCCCCTTATTCCCCGTCTCAAACGCTGGCGCAGACGCGCACAACAGCGCAAGGCAACCCGGAGAATCTACCAACAATCTGAGCGACAGTGGACCATCACGCTAGACGGCGCCACGCATCAAGTGGCGTGGCAGCCCAAACGACATCGAGGTACGTATATCTTACGGGTAGATGGTCGGTCGCTGGGAGCACTGAAAGCAGCTCCACACCCCCTGTTGGCGCAGGTTGTCGGGTATGCGGCGGTCTTCAACGACCACTTGCTTGCGGTGTTCGTCCATCCGGAGAACGCGCCCTTGCGCTACGAACTGCTGGTGGACGGCCGGTCTGTAGACACCGGGCGCTCCATGATGGACGGCGTGCCGCCTCACTATGTCGCGCTGGGGGTAGCGGTTCATG
>JAFGFI010000169.1 GCA_016931185.1 Anaerolineae bacterium | reverse complement strand
GCCTTTGTTGGTGGGGAAGGTGATCAGGCCGGTGATGCGGTTTTTGCCCTTCACGTCTTTGTGGGTGACGACTTTGTAGACGCCGGGCATTTTCTCCGCCTCGGATGTGTCAATACCTAAGATGTTGGCGTGGGAGACTTCAGCCTGGACGAGGGCCAGTTGCAGCGTGTCGGCGGGCATTTTAAGTCCCATGTCGGCACCGTAGTCCCATGTTCCGGTGACCTTAGGAACAGCAGACGGGCGCGGGAGCTTGCTGCCCCAGACCTTACCATCGGCGGGCATATCGAAAGCCAAATCCTTCATGGTGATCTCCCCGCGCAACACACGGGCAGCGTCCATCACGGCATCCACATAGGGCTTGTAGCCGTTACAGCGACAGACGTTGCGGTGTTTCTGAAACCAATCACGGATTTCCGCGCGGGTGGGGTTGACGTTTTGATCCAGCAATGCCTTGGCCGAGACGACGAAGCCGGGCGTACAGAAGCCGCATTGCGCCGCACCGTGGACGACGAAAGCCAATTGCACGGCATGCATTGTATCCGGTGTACCGACGCCCTCGACGGTGATGATCTCCGCCTCATCTGGTACGCGCTTCATCTTGGTGATGCAGGATCGGACGACTTTCCCGTCCATAATGACCGAGCACGCGCCACATTGCCCGGTTCCGCAGCCGACCTTGGTGCCGGTCAGCCCTAATTGCTCACGTAATACCGAAGCGAGAGATACTTCAGGATCCACGATGAGCGTTCGCGGAATACCGTTAACGACAAGTTTCTTCTTCTCCATAAATTGCCTCCTTTAGAAAATAGTGAATAGACATTAGACATTGAGGATTAGGGATTATGAATCCGCTATTCCTATATCAAACGAGTCGCAATGAAAAAGCGGCGTCCTAGAAAGGGACGCCGCCGCAGTTTGTCTGGCACATCGTTCCAGAATGGAACGCAATCGCGACACCGATGCAGTCAGACAATGAGGCTGGCACGACTCCTTTCCAAATACGGGAGGCATAGCTGTTTCCGGCTATACCCTATCGGTTTCAGACCATAGGCCATCACAGAACCTTTAGGTCGTGAAACTCGGAGCGAGCAAGCTATGGTGAGACTTCACACAAGAGTTTGAAATCTCTTGGGATGTATGTCTTGTTAAGAAGAAACACTATGATGGAAATATTATCCTACATTATTGTTTTTATTATAGCATGGAGAGGAAAAAAGACAAAAAACTCGATGTAAGCTTCTTTATTTGGTATGCGTTTAGTTTTTGAGCAAACGGTGCCATTGACGGCAGCAAAGCGGCTAAAGCCGCCGGAAAGGGGTATTTTTTCGTTGGCGGGCGTAGCCCGCCAACGAAAAAATACCCCCAAACCCTCGTTTCTGTCTGGGGGCAGGTGACAGAAAACGGTAATCACTCACAAAATTAAACGATTACCTTTTTGGGGGGTGTATTTTATATGGGTTAGGTGTATAGGAAAGTACACTTTGGCTCTTTTCGTTAGTGTTTAACGCAAACCGCCCGCGCGGGTGCGGGCGGTGCAATCTGCAATGCTGCCATTGTATTGTATATATGCCCCAGAGAGGACTCGAACCTCCACGCCCGTTAGAGCACAGGTCCTCAACCTGCCGCGTATGCCAATTCCGCCACTGGGGCAACTGCCCTAAATTATACGCTAACTGGCGAACTTGTCAACTTTGTACATTCTTGCGCTTTGTGTGGCTGTGAGTACAATAACGATATGTCGGAGATTTTGCGCTTGCCAGTTTATCCCAGTACCGAGGTGCTTTTTCCCGGGCAATTGTTGCCCCTCTATCCTGATGGGGCGGTGTATGATCACGTGTTGCGTGTCTGTTATCAGCGCCGCTATCCCATTGGGGTGGTTTTTGTTGAGCAACCGGGTGGATTCCGTTTGTCTCGCGTGGGAACGCTGGCCTATCCCATCGGGCAGGTGTTCCAAGAGGAATATATACAAGAAGGGATGTGGGGGGTGGGGCAAAGTCGTTTTCAGATTATCCAATTGCATCACGATCACGCCTACCTGGAAGCAACGGTGAGTATCTGGCCCTGGCTGGCATCCCCCGAACCGCTCTGGCAAACCATTGAAGAGATAGGCGTATATCTGCGTCGTTACATCAGCGCGCTCGTCGAAACCTTACCTCCTATGGTGATGCCGGAAATGTTATTGCCCCAGACGGTGACCCTGGGCGTGTTAGGTGCGAGTTTGTTGCAAATCTCCCCTGCTGAGAAACAGCGATTGTTGGAAATCCCGACTGCGCGTGGGTTGCTAGAGGCAGTACTCAAGTATATGCAGGTCTATGTCCCGGTAGCCGAACGTTTGCTAACCATCGCCCCTTCTATAGATAAAGAGTATGGGAATGTTTCGTTAAATTAAGATGATGTCTTACAGATGCGATGCCTTTTAGAAAGGGCATCGCATCTGTGATTAAAGGGTTACCGGATTGCTTTTTCGGTCTTCTTATCGAAGATGTGCATCCGGCTCATATCGAAGGCTGTGGCTTTGGTCATTCCCACTGTGACCTTGGTGCGCGGATCGAAGCGGCCCAGGAAGGGCATTTCATTTTGTAGTGTGTTAAAATAAGCGATCACTTCGTTCCCCATTAATTCCAATACGTCAATCTTAGCATCTACCTGGGCAGGGGTAATGCCAGGAGGCGCGAATTCGGGGTCATGGATGTGTTCTGGGCGGATACCAAAGACCACTTCCTTACCCAAATAAGGTTTGTAGGGTTGTTTCCTCTCACCGGGAACTGCAACGCGGAAGTCTTTGCAGTCGACGTACATTGTGCCGTTTTCATCGATAAGTGTAGCGTCGAAGAAGTTCATTGCAGGGCTTCCAATAAAGCCCGCGACAAAGACATTGCCCGGCAGGTCATAGAGATTCTGTGGGGTGTCAATTTGTTGGAGTACGCCGTCGCGCAATACTGCGATACGAGTTCCCATTGTCATTGCCTCGGTTTGGTCGTGAGTCACGTAGATGAAGGTGGTCCCCAATCGCTGGTGCAGTTTTTGAATCTCGGCGCGTGCTTGAACGCGCAGTTTTGCGTCGAGGTTGGAGAGCGGTTCGTCCATCAAGAAGACATTTGGCTCGCGGACGATAGCACGTCCCACCGCCACACGTTGTCGCTGTCCACCGGAGAGCTGCTTGGGCTTGCGGTCGAGCAGGTGTTCGATGCCCAAAATGCCGGCAGCCTCTTTTACGCGCCGGTCAATTTCTTGCTTGGGAACCTTGCGCAGTTTCAGACCAAACGCCATATTATCGTAAACCGTCATATGTGGATAGAGTGCGTAGGATTGAAAGACCATCGCAATGTCGCGGTCTTTTGGGGGAACATCGTTGACCAGGCGGTCGCCGATGTAGATTTCGCCATCGGAAATCTCCTCTAACCCGGCCAACATCCGCAGGCTGGTGCTTTTACCACAGCCAGAGGGGCCAACGAAGACGAGAAATTCCTTGTCGGCAATCTCAATGCTCAGATCGGAGACGGCAATGACGTCACCAAAACGCTTAGTCACATTTTTATAGGTAACACTGGACATAAAAAACTCCTTTCTAAAATGAATTATGTTAGTACAACGCGCACCCCAAGCTCACTTAAATCCCACAGGGGTGCGTTTAATGCTTCACGTCCGGTAATGAGGACATCAATCTCGCTGGCAGGGGCAATAAAGAGCGCGCTCGCGTGTCCTAAACGTTCTGGGGGGATGAGCACAATGGTTTGCGCGCTCAATCCGAATAGGGTGCGGGCCATATCGGCATACTCCCGCCGGTCGTGGGTTAAACCGCGTTCGGCATCCAACCCTCCGCCTTGTAAGATTACCCAATCCACACGTACATGCTGTAACATCTCCCGTTCGCCATAAATGGTGTAATCGTCGGTGACTTCGCCGCCGATGATGTGCAAAGTGTGAGGCAAATGCGCCATCTCTGGATGGCGTGCCATCTCCGAATGGCGTACCATTTCCGAATGGCGTACCATTTCCGAATGGCGTACCATTTCCGAATGGCGTACCATTTCTGAATGGCGTACCATTTCTGAATGGCGTGCCATTTCTGAATGGCGTGCCATTTCTGAATGGCGTGCTACTCGCCAGGCGATGTTGAGCGCGTTGGTGACGATAGTAAGATGTGTGTGCATGGCTAAAAAGGGTACAATTTCCTGTGTTAGGGTTCCTGGTCCCAAAAAGAGGGCACTATGATCTGTAATAAGATGTGCTGCTGCTTCCGCTATACGCTTTTCCAGGTTAGTAGCACTTGCTTCTTCCGGTACAACATCCCGGAAAATCGCCCCGCCGTGTTCGCGGTGTAACCAACCCTTTGCTTCCAGGTAAGCGAGATCTCGCCGGATAGTCACCGGATTGACCGACAAGGATATTGCCAACTCAGAGACGCGAATAACGCCTGCTTCTTTGAGCTGTTTCAAAATGATGGCGTGTCGCTCGCTTCTTAGCATACCGTTTTTAACTATAACATCCTATGCACGCTTTGTCAATGATTTTAGGAAGAATCGTGCATAATCGTGCGTAATCGGTCTTTTTCGTGCTTGACATTTCCCTTACAGGTTCAATGATGGTGCATTTCACGTTTTACGAATCCGGAACTTTTTCTCCTGATGTGACGTTATAATCGCGTTAGCTGTCGTCAACTTGACTGTTTTAAAAATATGGTTATGTTAGCACAGGTCGTTTCCTTGATTTTGGACATGGATCTCACAGGTAGACACGGATTTTTCCCTGTCTTTATCCGTGAAATCTGTATGAGTTCGTGTCTCATAAGAATGTGATGTCCTGGAAATAATTTAACTTAACTTATACGAATGAGATGTTTTCGGAGAATGAAATGGGGGGTATATGGAAAAAGAAGCGATAGTAGTAAAGAGGAATGTTTTGGGGTTGGTGGCGGAAGTGTTTGTGCGTCCCAAAATGACATTCGCTTACCTTAAGGATAATCACAAAAGATCCTGGTGGTTACCTGCGATATTAAGCCTGTTGCTAAGCATCGCGCCGGTCTTTGTCGTTTCACAAATTCAATCTGCGACTTCCTTTCCAATGGAACCGGAGATGAGTGGTTATAATGGCGCGGTTGAGGTAAGGGCCGGGATGATGGAAGCCGGGATGATGGATGCTCCATCACAACCCGTGTCGAGTGCCCCTAACTTGTTTCAACTTGCCGGAACGGCGCTCGATGTCCCACTAGGATGGCTTGTTTGGGGGGGGACGCTTTACCTGGCGAGTGTTTTCCTGGGGCGTAGCAGCAGTTTTGGGCAGATGTTCCGTCTCGCCGTGTGGACATGGTTGCCCTATGCTCTCCGGGGACTGGTGCAGACGATTTACATTTTCGCAAGCGGTGAACCCATTGTGAATGCAGGTCTATCCGGTTTTGTTATTGACAAGCGTATTTCCTCTATCATCCCGCCTGGCCCCGGACAATTGGCTCTGGCAAATGTCCTGGGACGGGTGGATATTTATACGATCTGGCATTTGTTTTTGGTCAGTGTGGGATTGATGGCCTTCACAAATCTGACGCGCCGCAGGTCACTCTCTACAGCTTTTGTGATCTGGGCGGTACTCGCGCTCCTGGGCGTTGTCCCCGCTATCTTTGGCAGTATGTTTCAAAGTATCGGGTAAGGAGTGCATGGGAATGTTCGTTGAAGGACAGGTTTTAACTTTACGGCCACTAATCCTCTGATTACTAAAACTATGACATTACCTATTATTCAGACCTATAATCTACATCGGGATTTTATGATGGGCGAGCAAACCGTTCGCGCGTTAGATGGCGTCACGATTGAAGTGCAGGCCGGCGAATTCCTGGCCATAATGGGACCGTCAGGGTCGGGGAAGTCCACGTTGCTCTACTTACTCGGTGGTCTGGATCGTCCAACCGAGGGAGAGATATGGGTTAGCGGGCGTGAGATTGCCGGTTTGGATGAGAACGATCTGGCGACCTATCGGGGACGCGAAATTGGCTTCATCTTTCAGGCCTTTCATCTTGTCGCGACGATGACCGCGCTGCAAAATGTGGAATTTCCAATGATTTTCAATGCTGTATTGCCTAAGATCCGGCACGAGCGGGCACGTTCTTTGTTGGAGCGTGTCGGACTAGGGGAGCGGATGGGACATAGACCTACCGAACTTTCCGGGGGGCAGCAGCAACGTGTCGCCATCGCCCGTGCCCTGGCAAACGATCCTCACATTATTCTGGCCGATGAGCCAACCGGCAATCTGGATACCCATACCGGGCAAGAAGTGATGGAATTGCTTACCCGGCTTAATCGTGAGGAGGGGCGCACGATTATCATCGTCTCCCACGACCCTTCTATCACGCACTACACCACCCGTACTCTGCATTTGCTGGATGGGAAATTAGAAATTAGAGAGGAAAGTCTATGAAATCTGGTACTAAAGGATTACTATTTATCTTATTTATGGGACTGTTTCTGGCGGGCATGGCCTCTGGGGTGATGGCGCAGACGCCGGTGAATGTGGAACCATCGTCACTGCGCGCAGATATTGGCGGAACGATCAGTATTTACACGGCTGTGGGCGTGACCTTCCCTGAAACTTGCACGGTGCGCCTGGTGGAATACGGTATCCTGGAGACGACGTATGTCAACCCTACTGCAATCCAGGCAATTGTGCCTGCTGGTGCAAAAGCCGGCAATTACACGTTGCACGTATTGGATAGCGAGGGTAATGTGATCGGTAGTGGCGCGCTCAAACTGGCTGCACCCCCCAAGCCTACTTCTACACCCGAACCTGAATCCACTCCGCCGCCCGGTCGCCCGATTCTCACAGTGCGTAATTACACCGTGGAACCGGCCCAGGTACGCCCCGGACAGGAGTTCACCGTCAGCGTTGAGGTTTATAATAATGGCAGCCGGGCCGGGGAAAATACAATGGTGGTTTTTCCCGGTGGGACTTTCGTTCCGCTGGGTGATAAGGGCCATCTTTTTTGGCAAGTTCACATTAACGCGACCTTCGTTGCTACACAACGTTTCCGTGTCCCAACGGAGTTGGCGAATGGCATCCATAACCTGAATGTGCAGCTCTCGGCTAATGATTGGGAGGGCGCGCACTACGACTATCCCACGACCATCCCGGTCGAAGTTGTGGGATCAAGTGTAGGCGTTGTCCCCACAGGTAAGCCTAAGATATTGATCGAGGATACCAGTACCGTTCCCACCATTATCGCGCCCGGCACGCCCTTTACCCTGACGCTGCGCCTGGCAAATCGTGGCAGTCGCACGGCTATTAATGTGATGACCTGTGCGGATGCCGCCACTGCACTTCCGATTCAAGGAAGCAGTATCGAGGCCGCCGACACCATCCGTATTGATGATGTGATCACGGTTTCTTTACCTCTATTGCTGGCGTCCGGCAAAGAAGGGGGACAGCAAGGATTGACCATTACATTTGAATATGCCGACTACAGCGGTGGCAACTACAGCGATCAGCAGACGGTTAGTATAGATGTAGATATTAGCCTGGCCCGGCGCCCACAATTGCTCATCAAGAACTATCACACCATCCCGGAGAATATCTCCCCTGGTGATAGTTTTACATTGACGTTGTCGCTTACCAACGTGGGGGGGGGTGAAGCGCAACGTCTGATGTTAGCGTTAGGCGGGGAGGAGGGTGAAGAACTCGGTGCATTTGTCCCTGTGGAGGGGAGCAATGCTAGCTTCATCGCCAGTATTGCGGCGGGAGCGACGGAAGTGGTCACTATGCGTATGATGGCTGCCGGTAATGCTGAAACGAAGGTACATAACTTGCCTGTAGCCCTGGCCTACGATACCGGCAGCGGTACCCGCGAGAAAGATACGCAACGTATCAGCCTGATGGTACGTCGCCGTCCCGCATTCAAGGTTAGTTTCTACCGCCCGGTTGAGGGCACGGCCATGGTTGGACAACCGTTCCCTCTGCCTATTGAAGTGGTCAACACCGGGACGGCGCGTTTTAATATTTCCACGCTGGAGGCGACCGGCGCGGGGTTAGAGTTTATGGGGGAATCCAGCACTTATGTCGGCAATTTGGATCCCGGCGCATCCTGGACATTAGACGCGATGGCGACGGCGATCATCTCTGGGACAGTGGACGTGATCGTCAACATCCATTATGTGGATGATCTAAACCAGACCCAGGTTCTCAGCCAGGTACTCACCGTTGATGTGATGGAACTCCCTCAAGAATTTGGCCCCGACGGGCCAATGGGGCCGGATGGCCCATTAGGCCCGGGAGAAGAATCATTGCCGGAAACACTCCCACAAAAGGCTTTGCGCTTTTTGAAGGGGATGTTGGGGTTAGGAAGTTGAGGCGTGGAATGTGGTGTGTGATATAGGTGCATTGCACTTTCTGAAGTGCGATGCACCTGTTGGTGATACATGAGGCGTGATTCAACATTGACTATTCATTATGAAAACCCGTGATTTATTAAAATTAGTACTCAGTAATCTGAAGCGTATGAAGGCGCGTGTGGCGATGACGGCTATTGGCGTTATCATCGGCACGGCGGCGGTTGTGGTGCTGATGTCGTTGGGGGCGGGCCTGCAACGGCTGGCGACCGAGAGCCTGTACGGGATGGGGGGACTTGACGAGTTGATGGTGCGCAATGATAGTTACTGGGGGCAGGTATCCGACGAGAAGGAACGATCACAACAAGCCACTATCGTCTTGGATGAAGATGCTCTTTACCAGATCCGCCAGATGGAGGGCGTTATCGCAGTGACGCCCTTCCTGGAGGTGCAAATGCAAGGCCCACTCAAACTTGACCGCCAGGAGGGATGGGGCCAGATCTATGGTGTGAGTATGGATGAGTTTGCTAAAGTTGTTACCATAGATCAGGGGAAATTAGAGATGTACCGTGGGCAAGTCGTTATCGGGGCGAGTGTACCTGAGAACTTTATCCCATGGGAAGAGCGTGAGCGCAGTGAGACGCCCCCACCGCCACCAGAATTGTTTGGCGAGATATTGCAAATGACCCGTTATCAATATAGTGAGGGAGATATGTTTCCTACGGAGAGCGTGGTGGCCCGGCTGGAAGTTGTGGGGAGTCTGAAACGTCAGGGCTATATGTATGATTACAGTATCTTTATGCCTCTCAAGGAAGCGCAACGGCTCAATCAACAGATGAACAGCGGTGATACGATGGTGGAACCGCAGCCTGCCAGTTCCCAAAAAGGGTATTTACAGGCGCTGGTCAAAGTGGAAGACGCTAACCAGGCGTTAATTGTTGAGCAACAGGTCAAAGAGTTGGGTTTTAGTGTACAATCGGACCGCCAGCAGTTGGAGAGCCTCAACCAGTTCTTTCTCATTTTTCAGGCTATTCTGGGCGGTATTGGGGCTGTCGCATTACTTGTCGCCGCGTTCGGCATTGCCAACACGATGGTGATGGCAATTTATGAACGCACGCGTGAGATCGGACTGATGAAGGCTATTGGAGCAACTAACCAGGATGTCATGTCGGTCTTCCTTGCCGAAGCCGGCAGCATCGGTTTCTTAGGGGGAATTGGCGGGGTGTTGTTGGCATTGGGCGTCAATACTATCCTCAACATTGTTGGGCAGTCGTTCTTGGCTCAAAGTGGTGGATTTATGGGGTCGGGCCAGGATGTTCCGCAATCCCTGACCGCGACCCCATTGTGGTTGATCTCCTTTGCTATTGTCTTCGCCACCTTCATCGGTGTGGTATCAGGTATCTACCCCGCCATCCGCGCCGCCGCCCTCAGCCCCATCCGCGCGCTGAAGTATGAGTAAAGTATCCAGTAACCAGTTCCATAATTAACACTATCGCACAAACTACAGGTAAGTAGATAACGTGTGCATTTACGAGTGTTACGCATCACGTCTCACGTTTCACGTTACCACAAAACCCACCCTAAGTGTAGATATGAAAACACCTCTGGATTTTTTCATATTCCTATTGAGAAAAAGATTTGTTATCAGTTTGGCACAATCGTGAGAATTTATGTTATACTGGGAATAATCCTGCCGGCAGCAGTGATGCTGTGGGTTGGGAGAAAAGAGACAGCCGGACGCGGTGATGGGCTCCGGTCCGGCGGTGGTGAACAGGTGCCAAAGGTTCGCAACAAGTGCGCGTCACTTCTGTGTGACATAAGCACAGACTACCATCTCATGCTATTTTCTAATGGTACGCCATTAGGAAATGGTATGCCATTAAAAATGGCCCACAAAGCAGCCGGGCACCCGGTTGCTTTGTGCTGTTGAAAGCGGGTATGACTTACAAGGCCGTATCAGATGTGGCTTCGGTACTGGAGGTTATATTGGCATGACGTTCATAACGCAAACGGCATGTCCCGGGATGGTCGGGGTCACCAAGCGCTACTGTATCTCCTGGACGAAGCGTACGTCCTTCTGGCGTGGAAACTCGTGTCCCGTTTATGTAGGTGCCATGCGTGCTGTTGTTATCCTGCACCCAGATCTCGCTGCCCAACACCCGCAGCCGGGCGTGAGAACGAGAGGTACGGGAGAATTTCATGGGAATTACCAACATATTTTCCCGCGAGCGACCCAACGTGGTGTTATCAAGTACCGGGAAAGCATACGCGCGTTGTCCTGCCGTATCCAGGAGCCACAAATGTCCGTTATTGATGGATGTGTTAAGTAGTGGTAGAACATCGTTCCAGGGGTGGCAATGTAGGGCTTCGATTGCCAGGCGGCGCAATTCCTGCGGTCGCAAGTCAAAGTTTGAGGATGTACGTGTAAATAAGAAATCGGCGACTTCATTCAACCCGATCACACCCAACCAGGCCCGTGAAGTTGGAGGTAGTACAATATCTGAATCCGGGTGGAGGTGTGGAGAAAAAACCAACGCCGCGCTGATCTGCCCCCATAATCCTTTCATTGCGCGTGCCTGATTGCCCATCAGGAATCGTTGGCGATTGCGATCTAGGTACTTGATCAACCGTTGTCGCGCCGCGACTATCTGTTGGTACGGGTTTTCCGCGCTCCCCCCTCGGAGTTGTTCAGAATTGGCGACCCGCCATGCATTATGTTCCCGGCCATATACCGGATCGGTACATGATTTTAGTTCTAGCAGTGTGATCGCGTGTGGGGCAAGTACTAATACGTCCAGTTGCGTCTTCCACACATAGGGGCGAGCCACAAGTGCATAAAATTGTTCGGATAGTCCGAAAGCGCGCTGCATTTGCTGTGCCAGCAATACTAACGTCTGTTCCTCGTGCGCGTGCTGCGGATCTCCGTGGATGAAATATTCAACCGGCATAAAAAACTCCCTTGAAAATAGCGAATTACGAATAACGAATTACGGATTCCATTTTCATCCTACTGCTGGTGAACGCCAGCCGTTAACGAGTAATTTCTTTCAAATGGCGTTAAGTGCGCCCCACTATGCGTCAAACATAAATTGTGATCTACTGAATTCACTAATTCTATGTTGTTATGGCGTTGTGAGAGGGCTGACTTGCTGTGAAAGAGGACTGGTCAGCGGATGTGGATTAGAAGTTCCAAAGGGATTGTAGTAGAACGTCCATACGTTTGACTGGGATAGTTCCTCATCAAGCTGAGCTTTATGTACGGTTACGACCGACCAACGCCACTCGCCCCAACGCTCATCCCCAGGTAATTCTGTTGTCCACGCGCGACCTTCAAGGAATGAACTGTAGTATATCCCTTCGTTATGTTCCAACCGTACCCGGAAGCCGTAATCCTCGTTAGGCAGCGTTCCTTGCCATTGAAAAGTTATAATAGAGCTATTAAATGATGTGGCCCCGGCAGGGCTGCGCAATGCGGGTGCAGCAATAATCATCGTTGCTGTAGCGCGTGGGGTATGCGTTGAAGTGGATAAAATTGTCGCGCCAGGTTCAGCCGTCAATGTTGGCGGGCGGGAAGTGGCTGCGACTGTTAGAGATGGAGATGGTGACACAGTATGCAATGGCGGGAAGAGAGACCGTGTTGCGGATAGAGTCTGTGTAGGCGGCAGGGTAGTAGGATTCAGGTTGCTCCAATACCAACCTGCCCATATCAGGCCGCCTAGCACAATCAATCCCCCGATGCTCCACAAAAGCCATATATATCGTTGTGCCTGGATGGAACGAGCAGCACGGTTGAGTGCTATCTCGAAATCTACTGCCTGCTGGTAACGATCCGCCGGCTTTGAGGCCAGGGCGCGCATGATCACGCGTGCTAATGGATTGGGCACTGCCGGATTTAACTCTCGCACCGGTACACGCTCGCGCTTGTATAGTTTACCCGTCACCGCTTCATATAACACCAACCCCACAGCATAGAGATCAGAACGTTCATCAAGGTAACCGTGTTGTTGTTCCTGTTCTGGTGATTTGTAAACTGGAGTGCCGGGATGATGTGTATCGGACTGTGTGCGTTGGCTTATCTGTCCAATCTGGGCGACCCCAAAATCCGTTAATTTGATGTTCAACAGCGTATCGGATGACATGCTATTCACTTCTTCCGTCAATAAAATATTGTTAGGCTTTATGTCACGATGGACGACATCCTGTTCCCATGCCGCTGCAACGGCTTGGCAGAGTGCGATCCCAATCTGAATGACTTGTGCGGGCGAGAGTATTCCCGCTTTCTGAATCATATCCCGCAATGTTCCGCCAGCCACAAACTCCTCGACCAGGTATTCATTGCCATCTTGAGAGACCATATCGTAAACACTGACAATGTTCGGGTGCTGAAATTGTCCCTGTATGCGGCGTTCCAGGCGAAATCGCTCCAGGTGTTCCTGATAGACCTCATCCGTCACACCTGCCCGAACGAGTTCCTTAATTGCCACCCAGCGCTCGAACTCCGGGTCCCAGGCACGATAGACCTTGCCGAAGCTGCCTTCTCCCACTTCGGCTTGAATCTCGTACCGTGCAACATGCGTTCCTGGAGATAATGTCATAATTGCTTCTGTACTCGCGCTTCCAGCCACGCTTCAACATGCATACCGGGCACTTGCTGCTCACAATGGACCGTTAGATATATTTGTGTGGCCAGAGCTGTCCAAGCCTCAGGATGCAGTGGGCACCGCGTTTCCATATCTCCTGGGTGTGCTGTCCATTGATGCAACTTACGTTCTCCAGCCCAAAGTGTGAATTGCACTGTAATTGTCGGAATTTCAAGATGCCAGGGCCATTCCACCCGGCTGACTAACCATACGGCCAATAGATGTGAAGGAGACTCGTCGAGTGCCAGTGACAACTTGCCCGTTGTGACTTGCTCTAACCATAATGTTTTCTTCATACCGCGTGTGTGTGTGATACGTTGTTGAACAGCCTTTTGGAAAGCTCGCCATGTATCACGCCAACGTTGCATTCCCGGTGGGCGATTGCGACGGCGATAGACCTTGGCTTTGAGCAAAGCATAATCTGTTTCAGATATGTAGGCCAGATCGCGGAAAATTTCAGCCAGATGTGCGATGCCATAGTTACCGGTATCTAACAATTCAAGAGCTAGCCCGGCGCGTTGAGGATCGATCTGCACAAGGGTTTGAAAAGCGGGATGTTCACGTGGATCATCTTCAGCAAAAGCCGGGGCATCTACCGGAGCCGGCTGGTTAAATACCTCCCAGTTGATACGAAATCCCTCACCGGGCAGTGTATTATCCCCGGATGGCACATTGACTGGCAAGAACAAACCCAGTCGTACTAACAGTCGTAATGCTTTGCCCACATCTGCCAGATTAAGCGGGGTGCTGGGTCCATAGGTTTCGTAAATGAGAGTACGTTTGCATTTCTTGGCAATATACTGTGGCGTAAGCGTATACACCCGCTGTCGGGGTTGCTGTAAATACAGATTCAGCACGCGCTTGGGAATAGCCGGCATAATGACATGATGCCACCCCTGGCGCACGTAATTAAGAGGTTTCCAGATAAAACCCCTCGGCAGCGCTAAATTCTGTGCTATGTCTAGCTGGTATATCATTTGTGCATAGCCGGGAACTTGCAAGATAAAACGCCGTCCACTGACTAATGAGCTATCCTGGTATAAATCCCCCTGTGCAATTGCCCGACACCGCAATTGTCCTAACATTGGACGCGATAACCCTGTCTCCGCCATCAATTCTGGGGTTGAAGTATCAAACGCTCCGCCTGCCTGGTAAGCGTGACAACACACAACATCCCAGAAATCAATCTCCGCTGCTGACCCGTACAGGAAGCGAATAGGAATAGGATAACTCCCCGCTGTATAAGAAATTGCTGTTTGATACCGGCTAACCACTGTAATCGCGCCTTGGGTAGAAATTAGAAATTAGAGATTAGAATAAAGATTAGAGATTAGAATGGTGAATGACAATTAGCCTTATTTTCACCTCTCCCCTTTCATTTCTCACTTTTCTTCTCTTCTTTCCTCTCTCCTCTCTCATTTCTTTCTTCTGCACGGGCAGTGATGTCGCCATCCTGTACCTGGATTGTAAGGGCTTGTCCCCTGATAGCTTGTTGTACCGACGTGATAACGTGACCGGTTTCCCGATCTCGGACAATGGCATAGCCGCGCGTGAGTACTGCCTCCGGATTCAATGCTCCCCATCGTGCTTTCAGTGCCGTCAACTGTTGTCGGGACAGTTTCACACGATGACTTACTGCGACATTGGCCCGTTGCAACAGGTCATCTATTCGTTGATGTGCATTTGCCAAGCGCACGGCCGGTGATAGATGGTGCAGCGCGCGCGTTAATTGTGCAATATGCTCTCGATGCGTGTCCAATTGCGAGTTAAAAGTGTGCTCCAACCGCGCTTGCTGCTGCCATACTATTGAGCGCAGTTCCCCTATGTCGGGTGTGACGACCTCTGCTGCCGCCGAGGGTGTGGGCGCGCGCATATCGGCAGCAAAGTCCGTCAGTGTAAAGTCCGTTTCATGTCCCACTCCGCTTACCACCGGATGGTGTGATGCTGCTACTGCCCTTGCCACACGCTCATCATTGAAGGCCCATAGATCTTCCAATGATCCGCCTCCTCGCACGACGAGAATCACATCCACGTCGGCACGCTGATTTAAGGTGGTCAATGCTGCCACAATACGCGGCGGTGCGAGGTCGCCCTGTACCAACGTAGGAGAGAGCAATACCCTGGCTAACGGATAACGGCGACTGAGTACATTGAGTACATCGCGGAAGGCCGCTGCTGTGGGGGATGTTACTACGCCGATACATTTGGGAAATGGCGGCAGAGATCGCTTG
The DNA here is from genome assembly GCA_016931185.1 of Anaerolineae bacterium. Lineage (GTDB taxonomy): Bacteria > Chloroflexota > Anaerolineae > B4-G1 > SLSP01 > JAFGFI01. Next base: position 76,734 of record JAFGFI010000169.1, on the reverse strand, counting down.
CGGGCAGGATCAAATAACCCCTCGGATTCTAACTGCGCTTTGAGCCTTTCGTATTCCTGGTAAAGCGAACCGCGCCCGGCGGATTGGATCAAATCTGTATAAAATTGGTAACGCCCCCCCGGCTCGTAAAGGCCAATCCGCCCGTGGATGCTGACTTGATCACCGGCTCGAGGGAGATAGCTCATCCGCTGCGCGCTGTTCCGCCACACCACACAACTCAACTGCGCACCGGCATCTTTCAGTGTGAAGTAGATATGTCCCGATGACGCGCGGGAAAAATTGGAGACTTCGCCCGTCACCCATACATTCTGGAACGCTGGCTCCCGCTCCAGCAGTGTCCGGATCCTGGCTGTGATCTCACTGACCGTGTAAGCCGGGTTTGTCTGCGAAAAGAGTTCTAATTGTTGTTGGTTGATCATCATTTCATCTCATAACCATCAAAATCGTGACCAACAGACATCCCCCGCCTATGATTAGCAACAGTATAGCTGTTGTTACCGGCATTGCTAATAGACTTATACCTCCGAAAACCCCCACTACGTAAAGTGTAGCGCCCAGGATAAAAAATGCGCGTTCGGCTCTCTCTAATTGCACGCGCTGGTATCTCCGGCGCGAAGTATGCCGTCGTCTGGTCATGACCTTTCCCTTCCTCTCTGAAAATAGCGACTCTGAAACCGAATTTTTTCTCTAGGAACTTTCTACACCGCGTAATGCCAATTTTTCGGCAAAGTGACAGGCAACATAGCGATCTGGCTCAACTTCGCGCAGTTCTGGATGTTCGACGACACATTGCTCCTCTGCATAGCGACAGCGAGGGTGAAAGTAACAACCACTTGGTGGGTTGGAAGGATCGGCAACCTCTCCTTCTAGAAGGATCCGTTTAGTGCGCCGTAACCGGGGATCGGGAATGGGAACCGCCATCATTAACGCTTCGGTGTAGGGGTGCAATGGATGGGTATAAAGGGCTTCGGTCCCGGCCACTTCCGCGATCTTCCCTACATACATCACCGTTACCCGATCGCAAATATAGCGCACAACGCTCAAGTCGTGAGCCACGAAGATGTAAGTTAGATTATATTCCTCTTGCAAATCCAAGAGCAAGTTGAGTACTTGTGCGCGAACAGAGACATCTAATGCCGACACAGGTTCATCGGCGATCACCAGTTTGGGTGAAAGTGTGAGTGCGCGAGCGATGCCAATACGCTGGCGTTCCCCGCCGCTAAAAGCGTGGGGATAACGATGCATATACTCCGGACGCAATCCCACCCGCCGTAGTAAATCGGCGACTCGATCTTCTAACTCTTTGCCGTTGGTGATCTTATTATTGAAAAGCGGTTCGCCAATAATGTCCCGTACATTCATCCGGGGATTGAGCGATCCATAAGGATCTTGGAAGATCATCCGTATCTGGCGGCGGTAGGGATCTAGGTCGCGTCCTTGCACCTGTGTCAAGTCAACCGGTTGTCCACCCCCATTCTGGTACAATACTTCCCCGGCAGTGGGTTGGTAAATCCGCATAATACAACGTCCCGTCGTGGTTTTACCACAACCGGATTCCCCAACTAGGCCCAGAGTTTCACCGGGACGTACAAAAAAATTAATTCCATCCACAGCCCTAATATATCCACTGATCCGGTGTCGAATACCGGGCTTATAGATTGGAAAGTGCATTTTGAGATTCTTCACTTGCAGTAAATTGCGGTTTTGTGTATTTATTTCTTCGTTCATAATTGCCTCAATTTCCCGTCGCTGCCCAGCAACTAACATGATGTCCGGGGGCAATTTCAACCAGGGTTGGCGCTTGTTTATCACATATACCGGGGATGAACTCATCACACCGGGGGTGGAACACACAACCCTCCGGGCGATTGAATGGGTCGGGTACCATTCCCCGAATTGAATTCAACCGCTCTCGCACCCCTCCTGATACTTTGGGAATAGATCGTAACAGTGCTTTTGTATACGGATGTCGCGCATCGTGGAAAATAGCATCCACATTTGCCGTCTCGGCGACCCGTCCCAGATACATCACCGAGACATCGTCTGCCATTTCCGCTACCACACCTAAATCATGTGTAATAAGCATAATAGCCATCCCTAATTTCTCTTGCATATCTTGCATCAGGGCCAAAATTTGGGCCTGTGTGGTCACATCGAGCGCGGTCGTTGGTTCATCGGCAATAAGCATACTGGGATTACAGGCAATCGCCATTGCAATGATAGATCGCTGGCACATACCGCCACTGAGTTGGAAGGGATAATCATTTATGCGCAACTCTGGACGGGGGATCCCTACCAGGCGCAGCAACTCAATGGTGCGCTCCAGTGCCCTTTCTTTTGTCAGTGACTCCTGATGCAGCAGCAAGTTTTCGGCAATTTGATTACCAATCGTATAAAAGGGGCTTAATGATGACATCGGTTCTTGGAAGATCATTGAAATTTCACGGCCACGGATATTACGCATCTCCTGACCGCGCTCATCAAGTTTGGCTAGGTTTATGACTTCGTAGTTGTTGCTGCCCTTGGTGTGTCCTTCCGCGATGGGACGCCAGAAGTTAATCTCGCCCTCTACAATGCGACCGGGGTGCTCCACTATACGCAAGATGGCGCGCGCAGTCACACTTTTCCCACAGCCACTTTCCCCTACAATGCCTATCGTGTTCCCGCGTTTAATTTTCAAATTCACGCCATCCACAGCTTTGACGACGCCCTGGTTCATAAAAAAATGGGTCTTTAGATCCTTGACCTCTACCAATAGGTCATTGGGATTTTCCATACTTGACTCCTAATTAAGAATTACGAGGCAATCTACGATTGCAGTGAATAGTGAATACAATCATTATAATAGTGAGTGAATGAACATTCTTATGTTCATTGCAACTAGCGATTGTCTTTGTGCTTCAGTCTTCATTCTTCGGCTTACCGTCCATAAGGGTCCGCAGCATCACGCAGACCGTCGCCGAGGAAATTTAATGTTAACACTGTTACAATGACTAACAAGGCCGGAATGAGCAACCAAGGGGCCGTCGCTACCGCGCGGATATTCTGCGCATCTTGCAAAAGCACTCCCCAACTTACCAATGGAGGTTGTAACCCCAGGCCCAGAAAGCTCAAGGCCGTTTCAGACATAATCATTCCTGGGATGGAGAGTGTGATCGAGGCAATCATATGACTGGTAAATGAGGGCACCATGTGGCGCAAAATCACCCGTAGTTCACTGGCTCCATCTAAGCGCGCGCAGACAACAAAATCCTCCGTGCGTAGCACTAAGAAACGTCCGCGCACTACGCGCGCCATCCCTGTCCAACCGATCAGAGAGAGCAAAATCGTGATACTAAAATAAATGCGCAGAGAAGGCCAATTATGGGGGATTGCGGCTGCCAGCCCCATCCACAAAGGAATGGTAGGTAACGAGCGTAAGAACTCAATCACACGCTGGATTAAGTCATCTATGCCGCCTCCATAATATCCTGAAATACCTCCTAACAGTACACCGAGTGCAAAACTGATTGCCACCCCCACCAATCCAATGGACAATGAAATACGCGCGCCATAAATCATACGAGAAAAGAGATCGCGTCCTACTTTGTCAGCCCCAATCAAACGCACAACCTGTTCTTTGTTCAATGGCCCAAATAAATGGATGTCTGTGTCCCAAATGCCCCAAAACTTATAGGGTTCTCCATGTACGAAAAGCCCGAGTGGAATCTTAGTCTCATAATCAACGGTAAAAACCCGGCGCAACGCTTCAGGTTCAATCTCTTGTTTGAGACTATAGACATAAGGGCGCACCAATTTGCCTTCATCGAAAATATGAATTGGCATTGGCGGGGCATACGTGAATTGAGATTGCGTGGTATCTGTCACATAGGGTGACAGAAATTCGGCAAAACCGGCCATCAGGTACATCAAAAGGATAATCACAGTTGAAATTAAGGCTAATTTATGCTTTCGGAATTTCCACCATATCAGTTTCCATTGTGAAGCGACATACAGATCCGTTTCCTGGTGCTGGGTTTCAATGGTTTGTGGCCTTTCAGAAGGGATATGTGATTCGTTCATAACCTTACCTCTGTCCTAGTTTAATGCGTGGATCAAGCCAGGCCAACAAGAGATCGGAAATAAGAGTACCGATCACCGTTAGTGTGCTGAGGATAAAAATAAAACTTCCGGCCAGGTACATATCTTGCGCCCGGAGAGCCTTTAACAGTAACGGCCCGGTTGTAGGTAAGTTCAAGACAATGGCAATAATGCTGGAGCCTGAGACCAAACCAGGTAACTGCCAGCCCAATGTACTCACAAAGGGGTTTAAGGCAGCACGCACGGGGTATTTGAGCAATAACTTGCCCTCAGATAACCCTTTAGAACGCGCGGTCAAAACATAAGGTTTGTGTAATTCATCGAGTAAGTTTGCGCGCATAATGCGAATCAGTCCCGCCGTACCATCCGTCCCCAATACTACCATAGGAATCCAAATATGGGCAAGTAAATCTTTGATTTTTGTCCAACTCCAAGGAGCTTCTTCAAGCTCCGAAGAAAATAAGCCGCCCACACTCATGTCAAAATAAGAGAAGGCTATCCACATTAACACCAGCGCTAGCAGGAAATTAGGTGTGGAGCGACCTAAGAAACTGATAAAAGTGAAGAAATAATCACCGGCTGAATACTGTCTTACAGCGGAATAGATGCCGACGGGGAAAGCCACGGCCCAGATAAAAAGCATTGTGGACAATGAAAGCACAAAGGTTAGAACCAGTCGCTGTCCGATTAGATCAGAAACTGGACGCCCCCAATCCCACGAATATCCGAAATCCCCCTTAAAGAGGATATTGGTAATCCACTTATAATATTGAACGTATACAGGTTGGTTTAACCCATAGCGAGCTTCCAGGCGCGCGATGACATCCGCATCTACCGTTTCTCCCTCCGCAGCCAATGTAGCCACATACGTGGTTAAAAAGTCCCCTGGCGGAAGTTGGATAATGATGAAAGAAACTAATGAGACGGCAAATAATGTCGGAATCATCATTAACAATCGCCGGCCAATATATGCAAGCATTATGACCTCCCTTGAAAATCGAAAATTGGCAAATCGCAAATCGTAAATTGTAAAAACCCTTGAAAACTTAGTTCTGTCTTAAATTTTCATCCTACTGCTGGTGAACACACCGCGTTAATGAGTCATTCCTCTGGGTATCACAAATTAGCAAATGACAATTACGTTTTACGTTTCACGTTTTATGTCTTTAATAGGTTACACTTCCCGAAAGTACAAAACTTCCGGGAAGTGTAACACAAAATCACTTAGTTATGATTCGATATAGTACTGCTCAGGATAAGTATTCGCAGGGTCTCGCGCCGGCCACCAACTGAAATATTCCGGCGGCACATTCTTGAAGTTATTCTTTACAATACCGTAGCCAGGTGTAGGTGAGCAGATACCGATAACCCAGAACTGATCGGCAGCGATTTGGATGATCTCCTTCATTAGTTTTTCTTTTTCCTCTTCGCCAGCCGTAGCTTCAATTTGTTGGTATAACTCAATCTGACGCTTGGCAGGTTCTATGGGTTCTTCACTCTCGGCTCCGTTTGTATCGCGCCAGGTAACCCAGGCATTGGCAAACGGTGACTCATGGCTGTAAGGCATGTAAGAACGGGGATCTACGAGAACCACCATCCCATCGCCGACCCAGAAGGGTACCATATCGTGTTCGCTAGCTTCCTTACGTTCATAGAACAGCGCGCGCTCGATATTTTTTACTGCAGAATCCACCCCCACTTCCTTCCACATCTTAGAGACTATCTCCATTACTTGACCGTGGTCGGTAGCATTGACCATACAGTCAATATTAAAATAAAGTGGTTCCCCATCGAATCGCTTGCGCATCCCATCGGGGCCTTTCTCCAACCCTAGCTCGTCGAGTATCTGATTCGCTTTGTCTACGTCATACTCAAGATACTGTGTAGCAAGCTGCTCATTGTAGAATTTCGATGCCTCAATGGGGCCGGATTGTCGCGGTGTGCCCTGGCCCACGTAGACTGTATCAATAACTTCCTGACGGTTGATAGCGTGCGACATTGCGATACGGAATTCTTTCTTTTGGAAAACTTCCCGAAGTCCTGGATCCTTATGCACCAGGTTAAAGCAGAGATTGATCTTGTTTTCACCAGTAGAGTTAATGGCGACGAAGTGATAGTCGCCCTTTTCCTGACCATCAAAGAGTACTGGCTTGTTTTGATCATTCGTAAAGTGGCGGGCCATCATATCAATTTCCCCGTTTAACGCCTTCATCAACAAGATATCGGCGGACTCAACGATGGGGAAATCCAGTACATCAATATAGGGCAGTTGGTTGCCCTCTGTATCCACTTTCCAATAATAGGGGTTACGCTCGGCCTTAATCTGCGTTGCCGATCCGACGGGCACGGTGATCATCCAGGCATAAATCACGGGACGATCCACATTGTCACGGTAATCGTTCTTCGCACCATAATACCCTACCCAATCATCAAATGATCCTTCCTCAACAGCCTTCTCGACTTCTTCTTTGTTATACTTGATGTGAAATTGTTTGAGATAATGGCCTGGTTGGAAAGGTTGATTGTTGGCCAATGTGAAAAGGAATAGTCCATTAGCTGCCATAAATTTAAATTTAACGGTGCTATCATCTACCTTTTCTACCGTACCCAGTTCCCCCCCAGGCTTCATCCAACCTGGTTTGCTAGGTGACAGATCGTCATCCAACACGACATCTTCGTACCAGTAGATAAAGTCATCGGCTGTAAAGGGGTGACCATCTGACCACTTCATCCCCTTGCGTAAATAAAAAGTCCATTCTTTACCATCATCTGTGACTTCCCATTCCTTAGCCACATTTGGGATGATCCCTGTGAGATCCGTTTCCCAGCGCAGCAAATCTTCCCATGCCATTGTACGGGATTGCCATGCGCCATCAGCCCGTCCTGTGGAACCAGAACGCCAGGTACCACCATAGACCCCTACCTTTTCGTAAGGCTTAATTACCATTGGCTCCACTGGCATCCGATCTTCCAGAGGGGGGAGTGTACCGGCCTTCACCATCTCCTGGAAAATGGGAGATTGCTTGGTTGAAGGGCCTGTTTCTTCTGGAACTGCCGTAGATTTTGGGGCCTCTTGGGTTTCCTCTACCTTCGCCGTTGGTTCGGGGGCCTCTGTCGGTTGCCCGCCACAAGCTACCATCGCTATACCTGCTGCTGTCAGCGCAGAAAAGCGCAGAAACTCACGTCGCGACACTTGTTTCGCAGTCATTTTTCCTCCTTGTGATAATAGTGAAAATTTTCTACTCAATACACAACAAACAGATCTAAATCATCAACTTATGTTAATTACACCTCCTTACATGATAGGGGATTATTGTTTTTCCCCGTGTATCTGGATTGCATCCAGATACACGGGGAAAAACACTTTTAAATATTCATTACTCAGGACTTTCACCTTCTAGCGAGCTACGATGTACAACACCGCTTGCCAGAAATTTTTTACGCCCTTCGGGGCCCAACGGATTCACGTTCCACGAATGTTGTGCTAATCGTCATTGCGCAGGGCGGACGCGCGGGATTTTCTATCCGCTCTAACAACATTTGTACTGCCGTCTCGCCCATTAATCCCCGGTACACGTGAAGCGTCGTCAATGTAGGCTGTATCACGCGCGCCATATCTATGTCATCAAATCCAATAACCGACACATCTTCTGGAACGCGCGCATCGTAAATTTGCAATGCGCGAATGGCTCCAATAGCCGCTTTATCATTGCATGTCAACAATGCACTAAAGTTTACTCCCTTATTGTGCAGGTGTGAAATCATAGCACGCTCGGCAGTGTCTACATCAACCTGTTGAATGTTCAAGACTATTTCCTCAAACTGTAATTCCTGCATCACTTTATGGTATGCAGAAAGACGTTCATAAAAACTGGTATGATCCAAAGGGCCATATATGAGTGCAATTCGTTGGTGTCCCCACGCCGCGAGGTGTTTAACCGCAGCATAGACACTATATTCATTCTCAATTAAAACACGGTCCAACTCAAGCGCGGGCAAATTGTTGTTCACTAGCACAATAGGAAGCCCCAATGTCTTAAACCGTTTGACAATTTGTGCTGACATAGCCCCAACCAATAGCAGCCCATCCAAATCATAATCACTCAGCAAATTGTAAGCACTGTCTGTATCCTCTATCAGTACAAAATACAGTGCTACCCCATGTATACTACACCCTTGTTCCACACCTTGTAAAATAGCTGAATAGAAAGACCCCACGCCCGAAGCATCGCGGTGAGCGACGTAGGCAATTTGTGTCGTATCCGAGGAAGAATGACGACGGGGATGATAGTCATATCCAATCTGCGCCGCAAACGCGCGGACACGCGACTGCATCTCGTCGGATATTTGAGGATCACCACGTAATGCCAAGGAAACCGTAGTGACAGAAACCCCTAATTGGTCAGCGATATCTCGTTGTGTTGGCATCTTTTATCTGAACCTTCCGGTAAGCAGACAACAGACTCTGTGTTTTGAAAAGTCCCATCCGCCGCCTCCTGGAAGGTGATTCAGGGTTTGTGAATATGTACTATCTATCGAACAAACTTTAATATGTTCTAAATAAAGCTTCTTCTTTAGTATAATTTACTTTAATTCAGTTGTCAATAGGTTGTAACTTAATAACTTAATAATTTAATATTCAATGCACCAGGCTCTCACATTGACAACTCTGCGCAATTAGCTACAATCCCAACTTGTTTCAACTACTTCCAAGGAATTGTCATAAGCGGGATCACTGCTGGCGAGCACAAATTAACACGAGGACGCTGAGACGCAAAGAACTGATAACTATTCCCAAAGGAGAACATTTGTGGGCGACCTAAGAACAATTTTACGAGGCATCAAAATTCACCGCGACGTTAACTGGAATTACTCATTTGTACATCCTACCCACTGGTATCGCTACGATATGCAGGATCGCTATGGGTTTATTTACACCCCAGAACAGGACCCACGTACCGGCTTTTGCATCACGATCAGAGATCTTAGTGATATATTGGACGGCCCGGTGACAGAGGCAGATATGCCGGCTCTGCATGAGGGGTTGATTGCTGGCTTACAGCAATTGCCCGATTGCAATATCCTCGAAGAAAAAGAGGCTAAAAAAGGCTATGGTATAGGATTTGAAGTATTACTGACCTTCACGTTAGATGGGGAGACCTGCAAACGACACTTGCGGCTGCTCTATAACGACCGCCAACAATTCACTATCTATGGTCAAGGCGTTCCAGAAACGGAATATGATGTTTTCCACGACATCTTTGAATATATGTACATCACCTTCGACTTTGGTGATATCCTGGCACAGCAAGGAGTTATATTGCCCTCAGAAATAGGCATTTACTGGCAAGGTGAGGATGAAAACGTGCAAACAGAGCCGCGTGTGCCGCGAAAACATTGAGGCTGTGGATAGGAAGGAGAGAGTAGACAGGAGATGGACAGGAAACAGTGAACGGATTACTCCTGTCTACCGTTTGTCGTTTACTGTTTCAACACCGGGAATTCCGTTATCCGCAGATTTGTGCAGCCGTAGGGGATCAAGGTTAGTTCCTCTAGGGGTTCCGAGGAGACCACTGGACTCTGTGGCGCGTCGGCAGCAGAGCCATGATCTTGTTGCCAATCCAGTAAGCGTCGCCCTTTGACGGTAGCCGTTATAGGCGCGCCTTCGGGTGAAAAGGGACATTCACCCACCGGGTATTCGATGAAAGTCACATCTTCTTCCAGTGTTGCCGTATCTACATCCAGGGCATAGTTCCAGGATGTCGTCGGATAAACCTCCCAATCGGCGTGGGGAAGCTCTCGATAGTCTGCATCTTCGTGAACGCGCCGCCAATCCTCTCCCATTCGCAGCGCGTATACCAATGGCCCGCGTTCCACGGCCACCGCATCGTTGTAACCCCGCCATAACGTTGGTGACATCGGTAGTGTCAGCAGTACCTCCGTCGTTCCCTCCCACTCGCGACGCACGTGATGGAATTTACCTGCTTTTGTCTGCTGTCCCTGTTCTCCCGCGACCTTCACCATTGCTCCTGGCGACCAGGCGGGTATGCGTAACAACAATGGGAATGTTACCGGTTGTTCAGCCGTCACCGTAAAGTGCAAGGACTCCCGGAAGGGATAATCCGTTTTCAGGCTGACCACGACCGGTACACCGTCCACCTCAATACTGACCGTGTTGGGCGCGTAGGCCATTGCCGCCAGGCCTCCACTTTGTGGGCGCATCCATAGGTGCGCCACGAACTTAGGCCAGCCCTGGCTGAGATTCGCGGTGCAGCAGCCATAATTCGGTTCCACCCCGAAGATATTAGACTCCACGCCATTCGTGTTCCAGGGCCATCCATCGCGGCTGCTGCACTCGACTTGGTTCACCTGCTGATCGTATTGGTGCGCCCACATATCGGGCGAAAAGGTGGCGGGCAGTGCATTGAAGATAATCCTTTCTAACCGGTCACCAAACGCCGGATCACCGAAAATGGAGAGTAGCACTTCCAATGAGAACGCATATTCCACCACCGCGCACAGCTCCGTTCCTTGTGTGGGGCGTTTCCCTGCTAGACATTCATCACCCGTAAACATCCCGGTAACCATTCCATGATAGCGATCCAGCTTGGAAATGATGTCATAAACCGCCGCGCGATCACGTTCGTCTCCCGTCATTCGCCACCATAGTGCGTGCGCCTTAGGCGCCATGGCATTATTAACGACGTGACTCATATAATTCCAACGCCCCTTCGGCGTCGGCCCTGCCATTGGCCAGCGCAGGCGCTCCCCACCGAAGAAACTTCCCCAGTCAAAGCCTTGCGCGTGGACTTTAGATGCCAGATCGAGTAACCATTCACCCCCTGTGCGTTCATAGAGCCAATACAGGGCAATCAACACTTCGAACCAACGAGAATGCCCCCAATTAAACAGCGGCCCTTGATCAATGTGCCGGTCGAGCATTTGCAAGTTCTTTTCCAAAGCAACGTGGGCACGCGCATCACCTGTGGCGTCATAGTATTGTATTAATACCTTCGTCGCCAACAGTTGAGCCCAGAGATCATAGGTTTCCTTCACCGGTCTGCCTCCTGCCGCGACCATCTCGCGCGGGCCGAGCCACCCGTCGGCGTGCTGGTGCTCCAAGATATAGTCCATATAGCGTGTGACTTTGTCTTTGAGTTGCACGCCATTTCCGGATGGCGCATCATCCAATACAAAGGCCAATGGGATGATACCATCCAGCCAATAGGGCGCGCGTTCCCAGGCTTCAGCATCCCCACCGAACCATTGGCTATTGCGGATATCGGGCCAGAACTCATCCAGATGACCGCTGATTCCATCTGCCTGGATGCGCAATTGGCGCGCCAGCCAGCCTTCCGGGCGGATCGCGCCCAAAGGAAGCGTGTAAAATTTGGGAGCATTTAGTTTCATGTGCATAGATTTCACCTCTGTAAATAGGTGCGTTGCACTTTTTGAAGTGTGCAGCACCTGTTTTTATCTATTATGTATTTTCCTTAAGTCGTAGTTTGATAGTTGCCGTTCACAGACCGTTAGGGTCTAATCTCGCAAAGGTGGCAACTTAAGTTAAAAATAGCAAATGACGTACTTCTTCTTCGATCTTACCCTGAAAATTCGTAATCGAAAAGTCAGGATTTCATCTCATGTTATAATTAACTTAGAATTCATATTGCTTTTGTACTCTCTGGAAAGCTACAAGGGTATCGAGGCCGCGTGGAGTTTCCCGGAAAGCTAGGACAGCGTCATGCAAATTATATTAACACACGAGAACAGTGACTTTGATGCCATCGCCAGTCTGCTAGGTGCGCACAAGCTCTATCCGCACGCGCGCCCGGTGTTGCCGCGCCGTGTGAATCGCAACGTACAGGCGTTCTTGGCGCTCTATGGAACCGAATTCCCCTTCGTGCGGCCGGAAATGCTACCTCGTGGACAACATATACAACGGGTCATCCTGGTGGATACACAGAGCCTCACGTATGTGCGTGGGATGCGCAAGGTAAAGGATGTCCTGGTTATTGATCACCATACACCTCCCAAAGTATTGGCGGAGGGGTGGCATTTCCAGGGTGAAATGCTTGGTGCAACCACGACTTTGCTGGTTGAGGCTATCTCCTCTCGCTTGATTCCACTTTCTCGCGCTGAGGCTACCTTACTGTTGGCGGGTATCTACGAAGATACGGGTGCGCTTACCTATATCTCTACCACCGCCCGCGACTTGCATGCGGCTGCGTGGTTGTTGGACTGCGGCGCGAGTTTGGAGATTGCATCTGAATTTTTAGAGCATCCACTCTCCTCGGCCCAAAAAGCCATTTACAATGATTTGTTGGATCACATTGAGACGATAACCCTCGGCGGGCACACAGTCATCATCACGTGGGCCATCTCGCCCCCGAACACAGAAGAGGAAATCTCAACCCTGGCGCATAAACTGCGTGATTTGCTGGATCCTTCCGCGCTTTTTATCCTGGTGGAAATCGGTGAAAACACGCAATTAGTTGCCCGCAGCACTACGAATGATATCAATGTCGCCGATGTTGCGCAACATTTTGGTGGCCGAGGGCATGACCGGGCTGCTGCCGCACTTCTCCGTCAACGTCCGGTTCATGAAATCTGTGCGGAACTCCGGCAGATAATCTCGGATTTTGTTCACCCCCGGGTCAAGGTTCACGATTTGATGTCCCGTACTGTTCGCACTGTGCAGCCAGATGACACCATTGCTTCAGTTGCCAAACGTATGTTACGCACCGGCCATGAGGGATTCCCGGTGGTGGATATGCAGGAGCGTGTTGTGGGGCTGGTGACGCGCAATGCCGTAGACCGCGCGTTACAGCATAAATGGGATCGCCAACCGGTTCAGCGTATTATGCAGGTCGGTGAAGTCGTTGTTTCCCCCGAGGATTCGGTAGAACGAGTGCGCGCGCTGATGATCGAAAGCGGGTGGGGGCAAATCCCGGTTGTGGAGGTAGAAGAAAATGCTAGGCCAAGAGTGATTGGTGTTGTCACCCGCACGGATTTAATACGGATGCCCCTTTCGGCGCAAGAACAACAGCGACAGGAGATTGCCCATTTGTTAGCGCAGGCTTTTCCTGTCCCCTTGTTGACATTTATCCGGCAAATTGGTGAATACGCGGCTGAAGAGGGCCATCTGATTTATTTTGTGGGCGGCCTGGTGCGAGATATGCTGCTAGGTCAGGCTATTTTCGATGTAGATCTGGTTGTTGAGGGTGATGCTATTGAATTGGGACAGGCGTTGGCCGATACTTATGGTGGAGAGGTTCGTACGTACAGCCGTTTTGGCACAGTTAAGTGGATATTGCCGGAGGGAATCTGGGAGAATCAGCAAGCTGGCGAATCGGCGAATCGGCAAATTAGTGAGCCTCCCCCCCTCCGCTCCTCTACTAACCTTCCTCAATACATCGATCTCGTCACTGCCCGCACGGAGTTCTACGAACATCCCACCGCGTTGCCGTTGGTGGAACGTAGCTCCATCAAACAGGATTTACATCGGCGAGATTTTACCATCAATACCTTGGCGATCCGGCTTGACCCGCAGCGTTGGGGGGAGTTGCTGGATTTTTATGGCGGCGTAGAGGATCTGGAACAAGGAATTATCCGTGTGTTGCACAGTCTGAGCTTTGTGGACGATCCGACCCGTATTCTACGCGCGGCCCGCTTTGAGGCGCGACTTGACTTCCACCTGGATCCTCGTAGTGAGGCCTTAATCGGTGAGGCTTTGCCGTTGTTACACCGGATCACGGGAGGGCGCATTCGCCACGAGTTGGCTCTGATTTTTAAGGAGGCGCGGCCGGAAGCTGTGTTGGATCGTCTTCAAGAATTGGGCGCGCTCCAAGAGATTGAACCTGCTTTGACTAGCGATGATTGGCTGCATGAAAAGTTTTCTCAATTGCGGAAATTAGACCTGACACATTGGGGAATGGAAAAGGCCGGATGTCTGTATTCGCACAGTCGTTATCTCTTATATTGGATGTTGTTTTTCTATCGTCTATCACTGCCAGTCTGTCGGCGACTGGCACGGCATCTATTGATGCCTAATCTCCTTGTTCAGAGACTGGAAGTGTTACCCCGCATCCCGGAGTTACTGATACAACTTGAACGGGTAGAGCAGCCTAGTGCAGTTGTGGCCTTACTCACCCCACTGATGCCTGAACACATCGTCTTAGCCTGGCTTCTCATTGACAATGTATCCACGCGAACCAAGTTAGAGCATTACATAGAGGAGTGGCAATACGTCCAACATAACATCACAGGTAATGACTTGAAGGCCATTGGAATTCCTCCCGGCCCGATCTACCGTGAAATCTTTGAAACACTCCGCAATGGACGACTGGACGGTACAATCACTTCACGTGAAGAAGAGATCGCATTGGCTCGCACTTGGATAGATGTATAATCATGGATTGTTGACATGCAACTCGTGATTCGTAATTTGTAGTTTGCAAAAAGGACACAAGATGGTACGTTTTTATCCTTCATACCAAACACTGCGGTTAGCAGACCAGATTTTAGAAGATATTGGCAATCGGGTTGCCGGTTATCAGGGACGCATTGGCATCAACTGGTACTGGCGTTTGCCTGGCGGACTACTGGTCACATTTGAGTTGGATTATACCATCACTGAACAACGGTGGGATGTTCTACGAGCGGAAGCTGTGACGCCTAATGTTGGGCTTTTTAATGCTCTGGAATTGCCCTTTGCCACGTATGCTACTCAGATCACATCACCTCCTTTCATTCATGAGCTAGAAGGTGTTTCGGAATGGTCCAATCGCCTCTATTTTCAGATGGGGTACTTGATTGACGACGCGGTATTGTGGCTTAATATGCTGCAAGCGGTTATTCTTAACCCTCAGATCCGTCCACCTGCGACTTTTCCTACGTTGACAACATTAGAAAAGAACCTGGTCGTTTATGCTCATCGGGAATTGAATGGACACTTCAAACTTAAACAACTTTACGCAGTATTTAAAGAACAGATTTCACGTCGCGCCCTAACAAAGCTAGCCCAACAATGGGAAGAACTGGGATTGTTGAGCTCGCACCCCCGACGCATTACTGTAGCCTTGCGTGCTTTGACGGAATTAGACGAAAGTTAACGTACCCAATAAACAAAATTTCCCTCCCACAAAACCGTGATAGACTGGGAGGTTGATAATTTAATTTATACCTACGTAGGAGGAATTTACATGCCAAAAACAGATCTTGATCAACGAAGCATTAACGCACTGCGTGTCCTGGTAATGGATGGCGTACAAAAGGCGAATTCTGGGCATCCGGGTATGCCGATGGGAATGGCAGGTGTTGCCTATACCCTGTGGTCGAGACATCTCAATCATAATCCGCATAATCCACAATGGCCCAATCGCGACCGGTTTATCCTTTCTGCCGGACATGGCTCTATGCTCATTTATAGTTTGTTGTACCTGACCGGGTACCCGCTTCCAATGGAGCAACTGCAACAGTTTCGCCAATGGGAAAGCAAAACTCCTGGCCATCCGGAATATGACCCTAAGATAGGGGTTGAAACGACCACTGGACCATTAGGGCAAGGATTCGGTAATGGGGTAGGAATGGCAATTGCCGCTAAGCACCTGGCAGCGCAATTTAACCGTCCTAACTATCCCCTTTTCAACCATTATGTCTATGCTATTATTTCTGATGGTGATCTGATGGAAGGGATCTCTCACGAAGCTGCTTCTTTAGCCGGCCATTTGGGATTGGATAACCTTATCTACTTTTATGATGATAATGAAATCTCCATTGAGGGCAGCACGGATATCAGTTTCACCGAGGATGTTCCGGCGCGCTTTGTCGCTTATGGTTGGCACGTTCAAGAAGTGGATGGTCATAATATGGACGCTATCGAGTTGGCTATTCGCGCGGCAAAGAAAGAAAAGGATAAACCCCATCTTATCGTCTGTCATACCCACATTGCCTTTGGTAGCCCCAATTTACATGATACTGAAAAAGCGCATGGCGCGCCCCTGGGCAAAGAAGAAGTGCGATTGACCAAGGAAGCCATGAAGTGGCCGTCATTGGAGCCGTTCTTCGTCCCAGAAGATGTTGTTGCTCACTATCGTTTAGCCGTGCCGCGCGGCGAGCGTGCCGAGGCTGAGTGGCGTGAATTGATAACGGCCTATGAAAAAGACTATTCTGCTGAAGCTCAGGAATTACAGCGTATTCTCAAGGGTGAATTACCCGCCGGTTGGGAGAAAGCCATTCCCCGCTTTCGCACGGATGGTGGGGGTGTCGCTACTCGTAACGCTTCGGGAACTGTGCTTAATGCTATCGCCGAAGTTTTACCTGAATTACTGGGGGGATCTGCCGATTTGGCTCCTTCCAATAAGACCTATATGACCGGAATGGGTGAATTTCAGAAAAACACTCCAGAAGGCCGTAATTTCCATTTTGGCGTGCGTGAACATGCGATGGGCGCAATTCTTAACGGGATGGCGCTCTATGGGGGACTGCGCGTTTTCGGCGGTACCTTCCTGGTTTTCTCAGATTATATGCGTCCCTCAGTCCGCCTGGCAGCATTGATGAAGTTACCCGTTATCTATGTCTGGACACACGACTCTATCTATGTTGGTGAGGATGGTCCTACACACGAACCTATTGAACACGCTATGGCCTTGCGTACTATTCCCGGCTTAACCATAATCCGTCCGGCAGATGCCAATGAGACTGCGGCAGCCTGGCAATTTGCTTTGGAAAAGAAAGATGGTCCGGTGGGGTTGCTTCTTACCCGGCAAAACCTGCCTGTTTTGCCAGAAATCGCTGATAAAGCATACGAAGGTATCTCGCGTGGAGCCTATATTATCAGTGAATCCCCTGTAGATCGCGTGGATCTTATCCTTATCGCTACGGGTTCGGAAGTTGCCGATGCTCTGGAGGCGCAGAAAATTCTCACCCAGCGACATATAGGGGTCCGCGTCGTCAGTATGCCTTCGTGGGAACAATTCGAGAAGCAACCACTCTTCTATCAACTCTCGGTTTTTCCCGGTAACGTGATTAAGCGGCTGGCAATTGAGACCGGTGTAACTCAGGGGTGGTGGCGCTATGTGGGAAGGCATGGCGCGGTAATGGGGATTGACCGCTTCGGAGCTTCCGCGCCTTATGAACGTCTCAAGCAGGAGTTCAAATTCACGGTTCAGGACATTGTGGATCGTGCTCTAAAATTAATGGCGGAATAATGGGCATGGCTCGCGTTAGATTGACGCTTTTCTCATTTTTAGCCTAGAGGTGTCAATCTGATAAGCAAGGTTTCTGAACCTTGCCGAATAATGAGTTAAAAGTGATGAGTGATGAGCTAGACATTAAGTGTAATGCATCAGGCGGGGGGAGTTTTTCTCTTTCACGCGGATGCAGACATCGCGGATGTGGACATCGCGGATGTGGACATCCGAGTCACCTCATCACTCTGTTATCTCGTCACGCTGGCTGCCATTTACACAAACGGCGGTTATGGGTGACATCTCTCCTCTGGTTCGCGTTTTTTGTTCTTTATGCGGCGACGACCGCGCGCGATGTACTCCCCGCTGATAGCGGGGAGTTTCAGCTTGTGGCAGCACGGTGGGGAATTGCTCATCCTCCAGGGTATCCGTTGTATACGATACTCAGTGGATTATGCGCGCGCCTGATCCCGTTGAGAAATGTACTATTCCGTATTAACCTTCTAAGCGCAGTCCTGGCTGCAACTACATTATGCCTCATCGCCGAAGCCGTGTATATATGGGCATGTGTGTGGGGGGGAGGGGGCCGTGCAGGGCAGAGTGGCGGCATCGCGGCGGCTTTATTGATGGGGACATCCGCGACTTTTTGGGCACAGGCGACCACTGCCAATATTCGTATGCCGACCTTGTTGTTCACAGCTTGGGGGTATCTGGCATTAGCGCGCTACACGGAAGCACTACAGATTTCGGGAGATGTAATTCAGACTGAGCCAAAGTGTACACTGCGCCCATTGCTTCAACTGGCACTTGTGCTTGGCTTAGGAGTGGGCCATCATCCATCGCTTATCTTCGTCGCCATTGGATGGGCAGCCTATCTACTGTTGATCGATTCCCGGTTGCCGTTTCAGCCCCGGCGTTGGTGGCTGGCTGTCCCCGTTGCTGCATTGTCGTGGTTGCTTCCGCAACTCTATTTGCCCTTGCGCGGCAGTATGCCCAACGTTCCATTGGCTCCCGATTCACTTAATACATGGAATGGTTTCTGGTATCATATCCTGGCTCAAGGATTTGGGGGCGATATGTTTGCCTACGCTACTTTCTCAGATCTGGTTTTGCGCTTGCCGCTGCTGCCCACGTTGTTTCAATTGCAATTTCCCTCGGTTATGCTTGTAGCTATTGCGCTCAGTGGTGTATGGCTCCTGGTACGCCATTCAAAACTTGGTTGCTCCTTGCTGCTATCGTGGAGTATATATACCTTTATCACTATTACCTACCGCGCCCCGCAGACTGTAGAATACTTGATGCCCGCCTATGTCCCGATGACACTGACCTTCGGTTTAGGTATTTCACGCTTGGCAACGAGTGGAGAATGGAGAATCAAGAATCGAAAATCGAAAATTGAGAATCCCGATCCCCCATTTCTATACCCATCTGAACTTGCTTCCCCCAGTTCGCGTATCACGCATCACGTATCACGTATCACGTTTTACGTTTTATTCCTTATTCTTCTGCTCCGGCTTCCCACTCTCGTGCCCAACTTTGTTTTGCTTGCTGTGGATACGTCGCTTCGAGAGCGCGTGGTGTCACTACTTGAAGCTGCCCCCGTTGACGCGCGTTTACTGGCCGATTGGCGTTGGGCGACACCATTATGGGGATTACAACAAATTGAGGGATTGCGTCCGGATGTCGAAGTCGTTTATGTTTATCCTCAAGCTGAGGATTATGAAGATGACTGGCGGGCTTGGGCCTTGTCGGCAGAAGAACGACCAGTGCTTTCTACTCACAAATATACTTGGGAAGGTTGGACTTTCGCCCCCGTTGGTGGGGGATACCAACTCTTCCAACGTCCCCTTGTAGAGATGCCGGAAAATCTGGGGTATATTCCATTGGAGGCGGACCTAGGCCCGGTGCAATTGTTAGGATATAACTGGAGAATCAAGAATCAAGAATCGGGTGTTGAAAATTTGAAGCCTGGGCAGAAGATGGAATTGTTCCTGGCATGGAGAGCGACAGCGCCACAGGCGTCAGCTCCCTCTTTCACCGGGCGTGTGTGGGATGCCGAGGGAATGTTACTGGCACAGTTCGATCAGTTTTTGGGACAGGATACTGAGGTAGGCGAAATCCGTTTCGCGCATTTCACCCTGCAATTGCCTATTGATCGTTGCTCCCAAGTTGTGTATCCTACATTAGGGGCGTATACTGTAACCGATAATGGATTCCAAGACCTGGGAATGGTATCTTTTCCCGAACAAAGGATGACGTGTGATTATCCCAAGTTACCCACGGAACATTTCCATCCTGGATTTGTCTGGGGAACAGGGCCATTTCTAAGGGGGATAGATTATGATGTAAATGAAGATAAGGTTACAACATACTTGCACTGGTGTGGGCCGGGAAATGCTCTAAACCTTATCTATGCGGGTGAGATACAGGCTGCCATCGATTCGCTCCCTCTGGGGCAATGCCAGACAATTAGTGTACATATACCTTATGGAGAACGTCCGGATTTTACCTTCAGCCGCCTGGATGGCACTTCTGTATCTTTATTTACCCTACCTTTTCCTCAACCTCAGCAAACACATCAATACGTTCCTTATGGTAGTGAAATGATACTTATAGGCAGTGAATCCGGATACCGGGGGGGATATTATGTGATCGATCTGCGCTGGCGTAATGTACAACCCATAATTGAGGATTATGCCGTCAGTGTGCGCTTAATTGATGTCGAAGGCCAATGGGTTGGTGTTCACGACTTCCAACCCGCGTTGAGCACACTCCCTACACTTAAATGGGTTATCGGGGGACTCATTGTTCGAGATACGCATCCATTTCTCATTTCTGGCGCCCCCCCTGAGCGTATCGCGGTTGCTGTTTACGAACGATTCCGGCTCACGCCATTGTGTCCAATTTCAGGAAATGAGGTTACTTTTCGTTTATATTAGATATAACGCGAGTTGCTACTTTGTGGTAGCGGAAGAGAAAAGGGTGTTTTTTTTCGCGCACGGCAAGAGCCGCGCGCGAAAAAACATCTTTTCCCTTCTCTTTTTCGCCCCTACGGGGCGAAAAAGAGAAATTCACGTGATAGATAGCAACTTAGGTTAGATATATTAAGTGAGTCAGATTTGCTTTACATGACGCGCCATGTTACAATATAAACGTAGTGTGATGCAGAGCAAAAGGATAAGTAAGTTTATACTATATTAGGGAGTAAGGTAATGGCACAGCCACCACAACAGGACTCCATATTAAATCTGCTTGAAGCATATCAGTATCAGAAGTCCCGCAGATGGAATTTAGCAACCATTCCTGTTACAATTGTGATCACCCTGGTTTTAGTATGGGTTTTTATGATAGTGTTGGGCGATATGCTGACGCTAAAATATCCTGTGATCATATCCGGTATGGGCATCGTTTTGGGACTTGTCCTCGGTCTTGCGCAGCGGTACTATCGCAAAATACAATCGGTGACTTTGCAAAAGGATACTTTAACTTCACACGCACTGATGGATGCCATCGTCCAAATAGGCAATGCTTCGGCGACGAGTAACACGCAAGAAGAACTACTGGAAACACTACACCAGGCTCTACATACTCTCTTTATGCCAAAATACATAGAGATAGCCACGCATTATAATGGTCTTGATGATTACTATATTTCAGAAGCTGAATTGATCTTACCGGGAGAAGACCCTTTTGCTACTTGGCTCACACATCAGCCCGTGGGAGAAGGGATTTCACTTCCAACGGATAAGCCTACGTCTGCCCAGGAACAGATGCGAGCGCGAGGCATCGTGTTACTGGTACCTCTGGGTAGACAGGGGTGGGTTGGTCTGAGTCAACCCCGCAACGATACAGGATATTCTCCGTTAGCGTTGAATATTCTACAAAGATTGGCAGAGGCAACGGCTGCTGGTCTAGAACGCTTATCTATCATGGATGATCAACAAAAGCGTGCCAAAGAATTGGGAGCCATTTATTGGATGGCGCAGGCGGTCAATTTTGCGATGCCGTTGGATGACATTCTGGAGTTAATCTACACACAACTCAACCGGGTTATCAATATCCCCAATTTTCGTATTGCACTCAAATCCCCTGACAAAGATACTCTTTCCTTTGCTTTTTATGTTGAGGGAGATGAGCGAATCTATCCTGATGATGAGTGGTCCGTGTCAGAAGGACTTACCGGTTATGTGCTTCAAAATGCCTTGACTATTCGTACTAAGAATTATCTTAAAGAATGTCAAAATCGGGGTATTGTTCCTAAATTGATTCCTATGGGGGTGCCGGATAATGCCTGGATGGCGGCTCCGCTCAGTGCTGGCGATAACAGTATTGGTGTTATGATCGCTTCGGCCTATGACCCCGAGATTCAGTTCACTGCGGAGGATGAGAGTTTCTTTGTGACGGTAGCGGCCTATACTGCCTCCATCCTTGAACGTCACACGCTCTATGAAAGTCTGGAAACTCGCGCGCAGCAGCTCAATGCGCTTAACGAGATCGGAAATTTGTTGGCTTCCAGTTTGGATTTAGACAAAGTGCTGGATTTGGTAGTACGCAATGCTGGCAAACTCCTGAATTCTGCGGCAGGTTCCTTGTTACTATTGGATGAAGGTAGTGGGGATCTCGTTTTCCACGTCGCTAGTGGCGAGGCCGGTCCAGGACTTATCGGAAAGCACGTTCCTTCTGGGAAGGGTATTGTCGGTGTGGCTTTCGCGGAAACTCATCCGGTGATTGTGAACAAAACAGAAGAGGATCAACGTTGGTATGATGGTGTTGACAAACGCTCCAAGTTTAGTACACATTCTATTATAGCGGTCCCTCTGAACGCGCGAGGACGCAGTATTGGTGTCCTGGAGCTTTTAAATCGTAACGATGGGCGGGCTTTCAATAATGAGGATGCAGAACTATTGATGGCTTTTGGGGCACAGGCTGCTATCGCTATCGAAAACGCGCAATTGTTTACGACAACTGATAAAGCGCTTCGCGCGCGCCTTGAGGAACTTACTATTTTACAGCAGATTGATCGTCAACTTAATGCAACGTTAGATTACCGCGAAGTTATGGGACAAACCCTCGAATGGGCCACCCGAATTACGGATACTTCTGTGGGACTCATTGCGGCTTTGAATGAAGAGGAAGATGGCACTATAGGATTACGACTACTTGCTCACAAAGGATACCCTCAAAATATATTCGAGCGTTATGCAGAAGAAGAACTTTGGCCTCTTGATAAGGGTTTGATTGGAAATACTGTATTGACAGGTGAAACTACCCTGGTTAAAGATGTGTCAGAGGACGCGAATTATGCACAGGTTATTCCGGGTATGCAGGCGCAACTCACGGTGCCGATAGAGCGTGAAGAACGGGTTATCGGGGTTATTGCTCTGGAATCCGCTCAAGCCGAAAGCTTCAGTGAAGAAAATGTCGCGCTTATCTCGCGTCTGGCTAATCATGCGGCCATCGCTATTGAAAACGCGCGCCTCTTCCAGCAAGTACAACGTGCCAATGAAGCAAAAACGGAGTTCGTCTCATTCGTTTCACACGAGCTTAAACAACCGATGACTTCAATGAAAGGATATACCGACCTTTTGATGAAAGGTATTGGTGGCACGCTCAACGATCAACAAAAGCAATTTCTTCAAGTAATACGTTCCAATGTCGAGCGTATGGGGCGCATTGTGTCGGATTTATTGGATGTCACCCGTATTGAATCAGGACGACTGCGATTGGAAATGAGTGACGTTGTGCCTGCTGACGTGATGAGTGAAGCTGTGCAGGCTTTTGAGCAAGCCATCGCTGTTAAAGGTCAGGAACTTAAGGTTGAAATTGAACCTAATTTGCCTCAAATTCAGGGAGATCGCGGTAGATTACTCCAGGTCTTGACCAATCTTATCAGCAATGCTAACAAATATACGCCTGAACATGGTACTATTACGGTAAGCGTTGGACGTTGGATGGACAGGGAGCAGCACTATGTGCGTTGGGCAGTTCGAGATACTGGAGTAGGTATGAAACCGGAAGAATTAGATCGTCTGTTTACTAAATATTTTCGCTCCAAAAATCCAGAAGTACGTAGTGAACAGGGCACAGGGTTGGGATTAGTGATCACGCGTAGTATTATCGAAATGCATGGGGGATATATTGCTGTTGAAAGTGAATGGCAAAAGGGGAGTACGTTTAGTTTTGTCATACCGATTTCCGGCACGGCCGGTCCGTAAGCTGGTGCAGTCGTCCGTTCAATTTTATTGGTCCAATTGAAGGCACACAAGGAGCTTAGAATGGATTCAGCCCGTATTTTAGTTGTTGAAGATAATGATGATGCTCGTACTATGTTTGGTATTATGCTCCGCAGTTGGGGATATACCGTCATCGAGGCCAGTAATGGCACAGAGGCCTTGGTAGCCGCTCATGAAGAACATCCAGATTTAATCCTTCTGGATATCATGATGCCGGATATGGATGGTTACGCAGTATGTCGCTCATTGCGTTCAGAGACGGAATTTCAGGCTGTTCCGATTTTGTTCCTCACTGCCCTAGATGCGGTTGACGATCAAATCCAGGCTTTCACGATTGGCGCGGATGATTTTTTGACCAAAAGTAAGCTCGATTACAATACACTTGGGGTACGTATTAAAGCAGCGTTGGAACGTACAGAGCGGATTCAGCAAGCCGTCAGTGCCAAAATCCAAAAAACGGGTATGACGATAGGGATGCTTTCTTTACGCGGCGGGGTGGGAGTGAGTACGCTTGCGCTTAATCTGGCCTATCAAGCTGCAACACAACAAGATCAACCTACACTCCTCATTGATATGAGTTTTCCGGTGGGGAGTTTGGGATTGTGGAACGGTATCAGTGACCCCCGGAATATTGTTGAATTGCTCTCGCGGAAACCGGCAGAGATTACACTTCCCCTGCTTCAAAACTTCAGTGTGCAAACTGTTCACGGTTTCTATATTATTCCCGCTCCTGCTATGATCACAGATACAGGACGAGTGCGGGGGGAATCGGTGGAGAAGATCTTGAATCTATTACAACGCGAGGGCTATTTTATCATCTTGGATTTGGGCCGCGGCACACTTCCTTTACAATGGCATGTACCGGCGCGTTGTGATTGGACGGTTATTGTCACATCCGATGAATCAACTTCGCGCAAACTGGCGAAAGTGGCGGTGGAAACCTTGCCGGAACAAGGGATCGACAGTCGTTCTCTTTTAGTATTGTTGAATGATATAACCCATGCCCAACCAGAGGATCTTAGCCGTGATTTGCCTCGCGCCCCTGATGTAACTATCCCTTTTATCCCCAACCTGCAAGAGATTCCTGCTCCTTCTCCTGTTTCTGCTTTGTGGTCTATTGTGGGGCGACTTGAAAAAGAAGCTGTTTCATAAAAACTCAAGTAACAAGCTGGGTTTTTAGATAAAAATTTTATTCAATGGAGGTCAATTGTGGAATTCAAAAAGGATGTTCGTTATCAAACTACCCACGAGTGGAGTCGCAAAGATGGTAATGAGATTGTTGTCGGTATTTCTGATTACGCTCAAGATGCACTCAACGATATCGTCTATGTAGAATTGCCGGAGCCTGGCGATAGTTTTGATAAAGGTGATACTTTTGGCGTTGTCGAATCGGTAAAATCCGCTTCCGATGTGTATATGCCGGTGAGTGGTGAAATAGTAGCCATTAACGAAGCATTGGATGAAAAACCAGAAACCGTTAATGAAGATCCTTTTGGCGCGGGGTGGCTGATTCGGGTGAAGCCTAGCAATCCAGATGAATGGAATAGCTTGCTCAGCGTTGAAGAGTACGAGGCTTCTACACAAGAAGAGGCGTAGACTTTTGCGGAATTGGAGCTTTGTATTTAAAACGTAAAACGCATCGAATACAGCGTTTTACGTTTTTCATTTGTAATTATTTTACCTAATAAGGAGTTTCGTTATGGTTTATCTACCTCATACGGATGAGGAACGCCGACAAATGTTAGCTGCTATTGGTCTGCGAAACATAGCTGACCTTTTCCAGGATATACCCGAACCCTTTTGTTATCCTGCTCTGGGACTGCCTGATCCCTTGTCGGAATTGGAAGTACTCCAGGAATTGCAAGAAATCGCGGCCTACAATCTGAACGTTTATACCGTCCCCACATTCCTGGGCGCAGGGGCATACCGGCACTGGGTGCCCAGTGTTGTGGATGCTATCATCAGCCGGGGTGAGTTTTACACAGCTTACACGCCCTATCAGGCTGAGGTTAGCCAGGGTACCCTCCAGGCTATTTTTGAATATCAGAGCATGATTTGTGATTTGACAGGGATGGAAGTGGCCAATGCCAGCCATTACGATGGCGCGACCGCCGCTGCAGAAGCCGTTATCCAGGCCTATAATGTTTTTCGTAGGAAACGCAACAAAGTTGTGCTTTCGCCAACCCTGCACCCTCACTATCGTGCCGTTATCCGCACGTATACGCAGGGGATGGATTTGGAGATCGTGGGAGATGAGGAATCCACACTGAGTGGCATGGAGTCTCTAAATAAATATTCTCTAGAACACCTTGTTGGCTTGATAGACGATCAAACAGCCTGTATCTTTATTCAAACCCCTGATTTTCTGGGACGGCTTGAAAATTTGGACGGGATTGCGGATAAAATTCACGCGCGGGATAAGCAAACACTGCTGGCCGTCGTGACGCATCCTCTCAGCCTGGGGTTATTCAGACCACCTGGTGATTATGGGGCCGATATTGTCCTGGGAGAGGGGCAACCCCTGGGGCTGGGCCTGAATTTTGGAGGCCCGTATCTGGGCTTTTATGCGACGCGTTCTAAATATCTGCGTCAGATGGCAGGACGATTGGTGGGTGCAACCGTAGACATGGAAGGAAGACCTGGTTATACCCTAACGCTTACTACCCGCGAACAACACATCCGGCGCGAAAAAGCCACCTCAAATATCTGTACAAATCAGGGGCTAATGGCATTAGCTGCCACCGTTTATCTCTCCGCGTTAGGTCAACACGGGTTGCGTCAAATTGCCGAATTGAATTACCATAAGGCACACTATGCCGCTGATGTCATTGATGCACTGGATGGTTACAGTGTTGTGCGCGAAAGTCAATTTTTTAATGAGTTTATGGTACGCTGTCCCGCGCCGGTTGCCGAGATTAATGAGTTTCTATTGCACGACATTGAAGATTTTGAGATTGTGGGGGGCTATGATCTGAGTCGGGATTATCCACAGTTAGAAAACTATATGCTGGTCGCTGTCACTGAGATGAATACCAAGGATGAGATTAATATGTTCGCCGAGGCCCTAGCGGCTTTCACGACTGTAAGTCAAAACAGGAGCGAGTTTTATGTCTGAACCTCTGATTTATGAACTTTCGTCGCCAGGACGACAGGGCGTTAGACCGCCAAAGTTAGATGTGCCTGAAAGTGTATTGCCCAAAGCCATGCTTCGCGAATCACTGCGGTTACCAGAAGTCAGCGAGGTGGATGTAGTCCGGCATTATACACGCCTATCACAATTAAATTATGCTATTGACACAGGTATGTATCCCCTCGGATCCTGCACGATGAAATTTAATCCCAAAATTAACGAAATCACCGCGCGGTTGCCGGGATTTACAGGTGTACACCCTCTCCAAGATGAAGACCACGCGCAAGGTGCGCTTTACTTGATGTACCAGGTACAGGAATATCTTAAAGCCATAGGTGGTTTTGCCGGTGTGACCTTACAACCGGCGGCGGGAGCTCAGGGTGAGTTAGTAGGTGTACTCATTATGCGTAAATATCACGCCGACCGTGGGGAGGCTCAGCGGGATACCATTCTGGTGCCTGACTCGGCTCATGGTACAAATCCGGCCTCCACCAGTATGAGTGGATTGCGCGTAGTGGAAATCCCCTCCGACACGCGGGGAAACATCGATTTGGATGCATTGCGCGCGCAACTCTGTGACCGGATTGTGGGGATGATGATCACCAATCCTAATACTCTAGGGCTTTTTGAGGAACGAATTGTAGAAGTGATCGAGCAAGTTCACGGTTGTGGTGGTCTGGTTTATGGAGACGGAGCCAATCTGAATGCATTGATGGGAGTGATGCGCCCTGGCGATGTCGGTATTGACGTGATGCACTTTAACCTGCACAAAACCTTCAGTACTCCTCATGGCGGCGGTGGGCCGGGATCCGGTCCTGTCGGGGTTGCAGCTCATCTGGTAGACTATCTACCGGGACCGATTGTCACGATTGATGAAACGCAAACGGATGATGAATTGCCGCCCTATTACACTTTCCAAATGCCCGCAAAAACAATTGGGCGCGTTAAATCTTTCTGGGGACATTTTGGTATTATCGTCCGGGCTTACACATATATGCGTATGTTGGGAGAATCTGGGTTGCGTGCGGCAGCAGAACACGCGGTACTTAACGCTAACTATTTGCTCAGCCAGATCAAAGATCACTATTTCCTACCCTATGATCGTATCTGTAAACATGAATTCGTTGTTGAAGGTCACTTTGCAGAATGTGACATTAGCGCGCTGGATATTGCTAAACGACTTATTGACTACGGTGTTCATCCGCCTACCAACTATTTCCCGCTTATTGTTCATCACGCGTTGATGATTGAACCTACGGAGACTGAGAGCAAACAATCGCTTGATAAGTATGCCAGCATCCTGCGCGCTATTGTGGAAGAGGCTAAGACAACACCAGACCTGTTGTATCAGGCCCCACATAATGCTCCTGTACGTCGCCTGGATGAAGTTCAGGCGGCACGGAAACCCGTGGTACGGTATGCGTGATCAGGTTATGCTTACATCGACAAATTACGTATATTCGACATCTTACGTTAAAACTACTACAATGCAGAATGATATAGCACAAGCAATAGAAAAAGCACAGGTATTTCTTCTCCATGCCCAGACCCAAGATGGAGGGTGGTCCTATACGCCTGGCGTGCAAAGTTCTCCAGAGTCCACGTGTTATAGTTTGCTCGCGTTATCTGCTGCGCCATTTCCAAGTGGCGCGGCAGATAACGCAAAACAAGACAAAGGTGTGGCCTGGCTTAAGAACCATGTTAATGCTGGGGGCGCGATCACATTAGAGGGGGATAACGATCCACATTGGACGACTTCGTTAGCAGCATTCACTTTGAATTATTTGCAACAAGAAGCTGCGCTTCGGGAGCGGTGTATTGAGTGGTTGTTGACCTGGGAGGGCAACAAGACTAAATTTAATGAAATTATTCCCCTGAACAACGAATTAGTGGGGTGGCCCTGGACCAGTGATGCATTTAGTTGGATCGAACCTACCAGTTACGCTCTGCTCGCGCTTAAGGCGTCCGGATATGCAAATCATGCTCGTGTCCAAGAAGGAGAGGCTTTGTTGCTTGACCGTGCTTGTACAGAGGGGGGCTGGAATTATGGTAATCGCATTGTATTAGGGCGTGCCCTGGATGCTTTTTTGCCCACCACGGCAGTTGCACTCTTGTCCTTACAAAACTTTGATACTGCTTCAGAGACTATTGTCCAGGGGTTGGCTTTCCTGGAGACAGAAATTGCGAGGACACAATCTACACTTACTTTGGCCTGGGCTATTCTTTGCCTGGGCACTTATCATCGTCCATTTGATGCACTGGTTCCACCTCTCCTTCTTCGCCAACGGACAGATGGGAGTTGGCGAGAAGCCAATCACTTGACGGCTTTATCTATCCTGGCTCTGAATGTCGCGGCAGGAGGTGTCAATGTCTTCAAAGTTTAAATCGCGCTTCACACGGCGGGATTTTTTAAAGCTGGCCCTGGCACTGTCAGGTGGCATTCTAGGGGGAGCTGCCGCGCTGCGACTCAGGATACCCCCTCAGCCCCGGGCTAACGTTACGGTTTTTCGTGCGGATGCCTACGATGAGACTTTACTGCTTGATCTGATTCACCGTGGTTTGCAGGCCTATCCTGCCGTTTTGGCGCGAGCTAAGGGTGGGCGGGTAGTGCTGAAGCCTAACCTTATTGAATATTACGAATCCAGCCGGGTAAATACAAATCGGGCTGTTGTACGGGCGGCTATTGAGGCATTCCGTCGTGCCGGCGCTGCTGAAGTGATTGTAGCTGAAGGGCCTGGACATCGTCGGGATATGGAAATCCTGCTTGAACTTTCCGGTTTCGATCAAATGTTGCAAGACGCGGGTGTTAAATTTATTGATCTTAATCTCGATGCTATCACACCCGTTTCCTTGATAGCTAATTACACCCGGCTGGATCATATCTTCTTTCCTGATACTATACTACAAGCAGATTTGGTTGTTTCAATGCCCAAATTGAAAACGCATCATTGGGCCGGTGTTACACTGTCCTTAAAAAACATGTTTGGAACTGTCCCCGGCGTTAAGTACGGCTGGCCTAAGAATTTGCTACACTGGCGCGGCATCCACCAGAGCATTGCCGATATTAACAGCACACTCCAGCCAGGATTTACCATTATCGATGGGATCGAGGGAATGGAGGGGGATGGGCCTCTCTACGGCGATACGGTGAATGCGAACATACTCCTGATGGGTGATAATCTGACGGCGACCGATGCGACTGCCGCGCGTTTGATGGGCGTCTATCCAGAGCGTATCCGCTATTTCTTGCTTATGTTGGCGCATGGCGGTACACTTCAAGAATCTCTGATTACACAGCTTGCGGAAAATCCGGCTACCCTCCAACAGGATTTTCGCGTCCTGGAACATCTTGCCGTGATCAAGAAACCTCCCACAATTTTGTCACGACTATTTACATAACTTAATCCAAGTTGCTTCCTGCATGGACATGATGACTGAAATGGCTTGAGTTCACTTACTTGAAAGGCTCGGTTTTTCAGGTTCTTAAGCATGGTATAATTCACACTTATGGTTGATGTTAGTGTCGGTATAACTTTTTGGGTGGGATTGGTTTCTTTTTTGGCTTTTGAGGAAGTGGATGTCGGATGGGATCTTTAGATCTAGATAAAGAATCACAGCAACAACCAACTTCTTCAGAAGATATTATTGCTGAAGCTCAGAGACGAATTCAGATGCAGCCCCAAAGAGAAATTCCTTTAGGAAAACGTATTTGGGTGCGTAATCTCACATTTGCCGCATTATGGTTTTCTCAACACTGGGTTGCTGTATTTAATACTATAGTGGGACTTTTTGTAGGAGGCGCGCTGCTTGCTCCCATTTTAATGTATTTCGGTGCAACAGGAGCAGGTCAATTGCTCCATGATTTCTATTCCCCACATTGCCACCAGTATCCCTTTCGTTCTTGGTTTCTGTTCGGCCCTCAGGCCAGCTATCGTCTGACCGAACCATTATCCATCGTCGAAATGAACAAATTAAGCAGTTTTGTGGGTAATGCTGATGTGGGCTACAAAACTGCGCTGTGCCAACGCGATATTGCCATATATAGCACGATGGTCTTCACTGGAATTGCTTACGGCCTCTTGCGACGTAAGTACACAATTCCTCCTTTATCTATCTGGGCATATATCGTTTTTGGGATATTGCCGATGTTGATAGATGGCGGTAGCCAGTGGATTTCCTATGTTATCTGGACAATTGCGCCTGAGCTTATTTCACGACCCTTTGAGACCTATCCATTGCTCCGTACGCTGACTGGCGCCTTATTTGGATTTGGATGTACAGCGCTGGCTTATCCTTATATGAATGAATACTTCGAGGATATGCATCAAACCTTGAAACAGAAACTCGCTCAATATGATTATTCAGGAGATAACAACTATGACACCACCTTTTGACGCAATCCTACTTGAAATTGGCCCTTTTTCGATTCATTGGTACGGATTTTTGATCGTTATCGGAATTCTTTTAGGTACCAGAGTGGCAACTTACTTGGCCCAAAATGCTGGTGAGAACCCAGAATTGATCTGGGATATGCTGTTGATTTGTGTATTATTGGGGATTATTGGAGCTAGAGCGTATCATGTCTTTTCCCAGCCCAGTAGTGGGTTATTAGGCTGGTCTTATTATAAAGCTCATCCTATTGAGGCTCTCTATATCTGGCAGGGAGGATTGGGTATCTATGGAGCTATTATGGGGGGTGCAGTGGGCGTTTTGATATTCAGTTGGTCTCGCCATCTCAATCCCCTGCAATGGTTAGATTTCGCTGCGCCGGGTATGGCGATTGGGCAGGCGATTGGCAGATGGGGCAATTATATAAATCAGGAGCTTTATGGGCCTCCCACGACGTTACCCTGGGGACTGAGTATCCCCGTTTCGCACCGTATTCAACCCTATAATGATATGACACTCTATCCACAAGATACCCTTTTCCATCCCACCTTTTTGTACGAGTCTTTCGCAGCTCTCATTTTGTGCCTGTTATTGCTTTGGGTAGCCATCCGTTACAAAGACCGTTTAAAAGACGGGGATTTGTTGTTGGGTTACCTGATCGGGTATTCTGCTATCCGTTTCTGTACCGAATTTCTACGTCCTGATGCCTGGATGATGGGGAAACTTGCCACAGCACAGGTGATTGCGCTGATCCTTGGCATTGTAGGTGTACTTACCGTGATCGCACACCATCGTTTAAGCAAGGTGCAGAGATGAATTATGAGTGCGGGGCAATACGCTCCGCACTTTCTTTATATATTATGGCGAAATTTCAGAGCTACACTTACGAAGGAATTGTTATGAATGGAGACTCACCATTAATGAATAAAAACAGGTGCGTCGCACTTTGGAAAGTGCAACGCGCCTATTTCTGAAGGAGGTAACGATGCCCTGGCCTACAGCACTCATACGTTTACAGCATATAGATTTCGAACTTACTGAAATCGCGCAACGATTAGCTGCGATTGAAGCTATTTTGAAGGATAGATCGGAAATTCAGCGTGCGACCCAGGCACTGCAAACCTATTCTACTATTGCGGAAACTGCTCGGAAACAACAACAAACCCTTGAATTCGAATTGAATAGGATAGAGACCAAGCGGCGACAAACTGAGCAACGACTCTACAGCGGCAAGGTTACGAATCCCCGCGAATTGGAAGATTTGCAGGCCGAATCCAAGTCTTTACTCAATCGTAAGAGTCAATTGGAAGATGAGCTTTTGGAGGCGATGATTGAGCGTGAGGAGGCCGATGCTGACCAAACAACGGCGCAATCTCAACTTAAAAATACACAGACACAGCAGGAAACTCAGTATAAGACACTTACCACTGAGAGTGAACAGATTCTTAACCGGCAGCGGGAGTTACAGGAAGAAAGGCAAATACTCCTACCACATATTCCCGCCAATATCCTGGAAACTTATCATTATCTTTACAGCCGTATGGGAGGATTGCCGGTCGCACAACTTCGCGGAGAGGTTTGTAGTATCTGCGGGATGAACGTTAATAAACCAACCCAAATCAAGGTTCGTAAAGGGGAAGAAGCCTATTGTGATGGCTGCCGGCGTTTAATTGTGACCTGATCACAATGTACAGATAAAAAAACGAAGCCCAACCCCGTATGGGGCGGGCTTCCACGAAAGGAGGGTAACCAACAATATTAGATAAGGGGGGCGGGTCCCCTTACCGAATATTAACTATATTATAAACGTCTTACTGAATTCTATCAATAGGAAAAAGGTACTATTTTTTATTTATACACTGTAAATTTTATAGAATACACCCAATAGAAAGCCTCACACTCCTATATAACGGGGGCTTATGTAATTTAATCATAAATGCATTGCGACAACCGGGATTTGATTCAAAAGTGAAATCCTGATTTTTTACCGATACTGGCAATAGGTGCGACTATTAGCTCCCGGCTATTGTGAAGTTAATAGTACTGAAGATCTCACCAATTTGGGGACCAAGTACTGTTAGAATCACAATAACGACAACCGCTACTAATACTAGAATTAGGGCATATTCTACTAAGCCCTGCCCTTGCTCCTGATATAAATTTAACATACGTCCTCCTATAAATCTAAATGGTTTATCTACATTGTAATCAATATCCTATTAAATAGCAATAGCTGACAAATATTTATTACTCATTTATAACTTAACCATCCTCATACTTTTATTTTCTTACCGGGTGTTTACAAAATTATTCCTATTCCCTCTTTACCACATCCTTAAATTAGATATAATTATTATGTTTCAGTACACTGCTAAATGAATGGATAATCTATGTTATTATTTCTAGCTTCACAATCACCACGGCGTAGAGAGATGATTACTTGGCTTAATATACAGGTAGCGGTTACGGCCGTATGGATAGATGAAAACCCTTATCCGCAAGAGCCGCCCGCCGCGATGGCATCACGATTGGCTTACCTTAAAGCGCAGGCTGTGCGTGACCTTCCTGATGGAGCCTGGGTCATTGCCGCAGACACCATTGTTGATTTCAATACGGTGCCATTGGGAAAGCCACAGAGCCCCGAAGAAGCATGCGTAATGTTGCAATATTTGCGGCAGAACCGACACCAGGTGCATACCGGTCTTGCGTTATTTCAATCTAGTACCGGAACGGGACAGACTTGTCGTGTCACCACGGATGTGTGGATGCGTGATTATACGGATGCAGAGATCGCAACCTACGTCACAAGCGGGGATCCGATGGATAAAGCCGGTGCGTATGCTATTCAAAATGTGGCTTTCCATCCTGTGGCGCGTCTTGATCGTTGTTATGCCAATGTGGTAGGATTGCCCTTGTGTGCTGTTGCCCGCTTGCTTGCTACGTATCATTACCCGATGCCCAAACTGGAATTGAGCCGTATTCCGGAATTGTGTTATCAGCATTTTGGCTACCGTTGTCCATCCCCGGATCAGGGTGTTTGTATATGAAAACATTACACCATCTTTGGCTTTTTATTTTTATTCTGAGTACCGGCTGTACATTATTGACGCCCACGCCGGTATCGACTCCCACAGCAACCGTGGTGTTACCCTCGCCGACGGTAGATATTTCCGCACCGGAATCGGTAGGACGTATCTATCTCGGCGCGTGGGAACAAGAAACCTACGAGCAGATGTATAATTTGTTGTCTCCCACTCTGCGCGCGGGATTATCTTTAGAGGATTTTGAATCCGCTCACCGCAGCAACCTCAATGCGACGACGACGCTTAGCGTGACGTTAACGCCTACTGCCTTGAGTTTAGAGGGCGATGCTGCATGGATTCAGTTTACAGAGCTGTGGCATACAGCGATCTTTGGTGCCTTAAAGGCCGAGAATCAGCTTAATTTAGTTAGAGAACAAGACCAATGGTGGATTCAATGGCAACCCCACACGATCTGGCCGGATTTGAAAGGGGGAAATGTTTTTGTCGTTGACTTTCAAGTTCCTCCACGTGCCAATATTTATGACCGTAATGGCGCAGGATTGGCAATTCCTAGCGCGATTGTTACCGTGGGCGTAATTCCCGATCAGATTGTGGACGAAACCACTTTACTTACTACTTTGTCTTCTATACTAAGTATGTCCCCGGAGGATATCCAGGCTATTTATGCCGGCCAACCCTCTAACTGGTATATCCCTATCCAAGATATCAGTGGCGATGAAAGCCTTTATTATAATGAATTGTTTTCTCTGCCCGGTATCGAACGCCGCGAGCGCGCGGGACGTTTGTACCCCCAGGATGGGGTGGGCGCGCACGTGGTAGGCTGGCTCTCTCTCATTCCGGCGGAACAACTTGAGGTGTATCGCCGTCGTGGCTATCGTGATGATGCGTGGGTTGGTATTTCCGGATTGGAAGCTTGGGGAGAAACGATTTTAGCCGGACGCAATGGCGGAAGGCTCTACATTGTGGATACCGATCGTAATTACGTCCGTAGCCTTGCCGAACGTCAACCGGAGCGAGGGCGCGCGATCTACACCACGTTAGATCGCGATCTACAGCAAGCTGCTGAGCAAATCTTGGGAGACCGGCGTGGCGCGATGGTTGCGATGGACGTCAATACCGGGGGTATCATTGCACTTGCCAGTGCACCAGGTTTTGATAATAATATCTTTATTCATTCTACCGATGAATGGGAGCGTCAATCTGTACTCTCCCATCCCGACCGGCCATTGTTAAATCGCGCCACGCTGGGTCTTTATCCTTCTGGTTCCGTTTTCAAAATCGTGACTCTGGCGGCTGCATTGGAGGCCGGCGGACTCACTTCCCAAATGGCTTTCACATGCCCGGGGTACTGGGATGGACTTGGCTCTCCCAATCGCAAATTTTGCTGGCTGACCACGGGTCATGGGACTATCACGCTTCAAGATGCACTCAGTGCTTCTTGCAACGTGACCTTTTACGAGGTCGGTAAACATTTGGATGGCCTGGATCAGAATCTGCTTCCTACGTATGCCCGTGCTTTTGGGTTAGGACAGCTAACCGGATTGGAGGAAATAGCCGAGGCGGAGGGATTGGTCCCTGACCCGGAATGGAAATTCAGTACCTACCAGGAAATCTGGGGTACGGGTGATACGGTCAATCTGTGCATTGGACAGGGATTCCTTCTGGTCAATCCATTACAGGTGGCGCGGATGCTCGCTGCCGTTGCTAATGGCGGAACCCTCTATCGCGCTCACCTGGTCGAACGTATTGCAGCGGGAAATGGTATCCCTGAACAGGTGACGACTGTTCAGGCTACGGGTACGCTGCCCATTTCGAAAGAGAATCTCCATGTTATTCGGACTGCTTTGTTAGGTGTGACTACTCTCCCGATAGGTACTGCTACGCACCGTTTTGGAGGGCTTGATATTCCGGTTGCGGGAAAGACTGGCACCGCGGAATCTCCTATCAGTGATGAAGAACCTCATTCCTGGTTTGCTGGCTACTTCCCTGCTGACGACCCCCAAATTGCCCTGGCCATTATCGTAGAAAACGCGGGCGAAGGCTCTGATGTCGCTGCCCCTATGTTTCGCCAGATGGTCGAGACCTATTATGGTTTGTCCATCACTCCGCTCCCCGAACCTTCAGAAACGCCGCAAGGAGATTAAGTAGACGGATCGGAATGTCTGTTTTCTCTTCTTAACTCGGTGGCTCTTGTTTCTGGAAGTGCCCGCCGCGTACGGCGTTGGCCTGGGTGACGACAACAAAACTATCGGGATCCAGATCACGCGCAATTTGTTGCAGGTGACCGACCTGTACATCCGTGATCGCGCAAAGCAACACATCGCGGGTCTGCTGCGTGTACATACCTATGCCTTCTAGCGCAGTGACACCGCGCCCTAGTTCTTTCATCAACCGTGTGGCGACCTCATCTTTACGATTGGTAACAATCACGGCCAAGTTGGGCATGGGTTCGGGTTTGTACCATGCGGGGCCGTCCTGTTGCCAATCCGGCTTTGGGTGCATGCCACGTTTTTTGAAACGCAAGTAGCCCACCAACGCAAGCGCAGAGAGGAAAAAGTAGATGGTGAGCACCGCGCCGATGATAAGGTACCCGGGAATTGTAGCTTCGATGCAGGCACGGGCGACGATCGTTTGTAAATCGGTGGCGGGAATTGGATGCAGTGTTAGCTTAAGAAACCAACTGACCAGGAGCAGAGTTAAAATATAAATATAATTGCGCCGGTAACGATTCCCTAATGCCTCCCAGTGGGAAATGGGAAAGGCCGGTTCGCGTAGCGTCTCGCTGAGTTTATCGCCCCAATCCGGCGCGGGGCCAAAAGGTGGCGTAATCATCGCGGCGAAGAATTGCGTCTCTAGCAGTCGCGCCCGATGATACCACAGTGAGTAATACATATAGCGACGGGCTTCAACATTGAGAAAGAAGAGTACCAATAGTAGTACCAGCAGCAGCACAAAGTGTGGATTTTGCGTGGAGCTAAAGACAAATGTGAGTGCCCCGGCGGTAGTTACCACTGCCCAGTTGGTGGTGGTATCCAGGCGATTGCGCCACAAGTTCATGCGCGTCACCTCCGCCCGGTACAGGTGAACCATCGCCGTGGTGAAATTACCTTTATCTAGTTCATAGCCTTGATACGTCCATACACACGAGGATTCTTCAGGCATAGTTGACTCCATTGCAGGCTGTGAATTAAGAGTTAGAAGTTAGGGGAAAGCGATCCTCATCACTCCTAACTCCTAGCTCATAGTGCCTAACTGCTCAAAATTGGTTTTCGTCCACTCAAAACCGGCACTGTTCAGGACAGCCTGCACGCTCTCCGGCTTGTAGATCTTTCGCGCAAAGAAGCAAACAACGAGGCTACTCAAGACCTGCCGCCAGCGTTCCTCGTCAATCAGGCTCTCTGCCACGCCAGCCGGTGTAAGTGTCTTCCCCTTCTTAGCGGCGGTCTGATCAAGATTATAACCGCCAC
The DNA here is from genome assembly GCA_016931185.1 of Anaerolineae bacterium. Taxonomy (GTDB): domain Bacteria; phylum Chloroflexota; class Anaerolineae; order B4-G1; family SLSP01; genus JAFGFI01. The sequence continues at coordinate 39,204 of JAFGFI010000169.1, read as the reverse complement.
TGTCCAGATGGCTGTGCCGCGCACCAGTCAAATAACCCAGGTGACAGCCTGTCGTTCTATAGATACCTCTTTATTACTTTGTTTCCTACTCCCTTACTCTCTGCCGCTTTATCACTCTGACATCTTTGCTACTACCACCGCCATGGTCTCATCCCCACGCAAGCTCATACAGTTGACGCCCTGGACGACGCCGGTTTTGGGTGGCACTTCTTTTGCCTGGAAGCGAATGATTTTACTGTTGCGTGAGATGATGAAAATATCATCCGCTGTGTCAACCCTGACTGCGCCGATCAGTGTGTCGGTTTTAAGGACTACTTTACCACCTGCGCCGGGCATCTTATTAGCGCGGAAACCCTCCATCGTCCGGATCGAGCCTTTGCCATCCGTGCTGAGCAGGAAAACACCACTTTCATCGGTGACAGAGGCTACAGCGACGGCCGCATCTTCACGGTCCAGGCGGATGCCAAGGGTGCCGCTATCAGAAATCAACCGTTCTGGGAAGCGGATGCCTTGTCCCTGCCGGGTGGCGATAAGAATCTCCCCGTTCCCGTCGCTCCAGCACACGGCGACGAGAGATCCGCGTTTGGCTGCATCGTAGTAGGTAACGCCGGGAATCATACTGGGACCGACAAAACTGGCACGCACCGGTTGTACCCAGCCGCGTTCGCTGAGCAGAATAACATGCGTGCCCCCTTTTTCCGGCAATGCAGCGACGATGTGTTCCCCATCGCGCAGAGGGATGAGTTCCGCCAGGCGCAAGCCACGCGCGCGTACCGGGGACTCCGGGAGCTTGCTGGCCGGCATCCGGTAACATCGTCCCACATTGCTGAATAGAATCAATGTCTGAGCCTCATCAGCAAGTGTAATCACAATGGGTGGATCATCCTCAGAAGTATCCAGGTCAAAGATTCCCATTCCCCCGCGTCGCTGGCGGGAGTAGAGATGACGCGGAGTGCGTTTTGCCATCCCGCTCCGGCTAATAGTAACCATGTTGATCGTTGTCGGCGGTTCACTGGGTTCATCAATCGGTTCATCGGATATATCTTCTTCCATCTGAGATAGCTTTACTTTGGGCACGGTGAACCGCGCAAGCTCAGCTTCCAAACTTTCAATATATGCCACAATTTCCTCTGGAAGGGTACTCAAATCTGGGCGTTCTGGGTTCATAATTCCTCCTTGATTACCATTTCCGTCCTTCCTCTACCATCGCTAGATAATTCTTCAAGGGAATATAGTTCGTGACGCTGTTCCCTGTGCCTAAGCAGTAACCGCCACCGGGCATACAGACTTCAAGCGTATTGCGCACCCGCTCGCGTACAGCAACCTCGTTGGTGCGACAAAGAAAGTCAACATCAATGCCGCCGAGGAGTGCTATACGTTTCCCATACGTGAATTTGAGATCGCGCACATCCTCGATTGTATCCTCAAAGGAATGCTTGGCGTCAATCTGCACATCCTCGATTAAGTCTGTCATAATCGTGTTCAGATTGCCGCACGAGTGTAACAAATAGGGTTTGCCCGCGGCATGGGCCATCGCGGCCATTTGTTTGTGGCCGGGCAGCACGAACGCGCGCAAATCGTCTGGGCTGATCATCGGTCCGGTCTTGAATCCCATGTCATCGCTGCCCCAAACGATTTTGACACGGTTAAATTCCAGGATACGCTCTAACATCACTGTGTACAATGTTAACAGCCGGCCGGCAATAGCCTGCACCAAATCTCGATGGTTGTATAACGCATAACATAACGTCTCGTACCCCATAAGCCACGTGAGATACTCGGCAAAATGCGCGAAGCCACCGCTGCCTACCACACACATGTCGTCGGGCAGATGCTGTTCATACCATTCTAATCCCCGTGTGGTTACCTGTTCCGGGTCGGGCCAGGGATATGCTTCAAACTCTGCCCAATTAGAAATCGGTCCCCGGGATTCATCTACATAAGAGCGTCCAGCCGCCCTCTGCATATCTGCGGTATCCTGCGTGATGTGGCGTTTGAGGGGCATTTCTAGCGCATCCACACCCTGGCGAACATAATCGTAACCCAAGAAGCGCTGGATACGCACCGCGCGTTGATAAGGAAACGCTGGATCTGCTTCATCCAGATTATCCCACAAGCGAAACTGTTTAGCAATTGCCTCCTGTACTTCCCCATCCAAAAATAATTCAATATGGTGGACTCTCGCAGGCGTTCCCTTGCGCAAAATACAGTCGCGAAAAGCCTCCCAATCCGGGGACAACGCCACAAATGGACTTTCCGGTAACACAGTTAGACTTGGCATCTGTATAGACATATAACCTCCTGTACGAATTATGAGTTGCGAATTAGATATCACGTTTCACGTCCGCCTTATGTACCTGTACTAATTCTAATATCTTTTCGCCATATTGCTCTAATTTTTTTGAGCCAATGCCTTTGATGGTTTCTAATGCTTCCAAGGTTGTGGGTTGGAGGGTCGCGATGTCTTTGAGTGCATCATTGGAGCAAATAACATAGGCTGGAACTTTCTGTGCCTGCGCCAATTCCAGACGCCAGGCACGTAGTTTCTCGTAGAGAGTTTTGTCAACTTCAGACTCGGTTATGACTTCTCCCGTAAGTGTGTGCTGTTGGGGGCGCGCTGTAGTGGCCTGGGTACGTCGATCGGTACGTTTTTTGGGCAGATATGCATCTAAACATGTTGGGTCTTTCATAGCGGCGCGGCCAGCAGGTGTGATTTGTAATGAAACCCCACCGTGGCTCAGGGTCTGAGGAGCGATAAAATTACCTTCTTCGAGTAGAGTAATCAGTTTACCGACGGCTGTGTTAGAACGGAAGGCCAGCGCGCCAAATTCTGCATCGTGTTGCCCCGGGGCATCTGCCTCTCCGCGCAGGATGGACGTCAACGTGGCCCGCCCCCATCCGGCTACATTTGCCAGGACACGCAAGATCGTTAGCAATTGTGCACGCGTGTCAGGCAAGTCAGCGTCAGGCAAAGCAGCGGTGGAAACGCAGTTGTCGCATGCCTCGCAATGCTCGATAGTGCGTCCTCCCAAATATGCATTCAGGTAGCCATGACGACAGCGACCCGTCTGTGCATAGGCCGCAATCTCATCCACCCGTTGTTCCTGGATCGTGGTGTGACGTTCCAATAAGGTAGCTACGCGTTCCGCCGCATCCGTAGGGGGCGTGGGGAGGCTCAATGCTAAATCACGACCGGAGGGAGAATAGGTAATCCATCCTGCATCGGCCCACGCGAGCAGGCGGAATTCCAAAGGCTCCGCCTCATCAGGCAGACCCGCTGACTCTGTATGCTCTAAGGGAATCTGTGCGGCCTGTGCTGTTTCAATTAGATTCACGGTTAGGGGTTGGCCGGGTTTCAAACGCGCGCTGCGACAGAATCTGGCGAAATCAGGGGCGTTGGCCGGATTTCTAGCGGCTTGATTGACGGTGATTAGGGCACTGCGGGGTAAATCCATCCCCCGTCGCAATAATTCTGTCTCTTCTAGGAGACTGAGTGCAACGCGCACCTGTGTCTCATCTGTACCCAGGTCGCGTTCCAAGTCGGCCGCTGCGATCTGGCCCACGGTTTGTGAGTTTAAGCGACGCTTGACCATCGCGTAGACTTTGCGCAAGAATTCAACCGGTATTATATTTTCGTGGGCGCGGCGCGTCAACGTGCCGCGGTCGCTGCTGGCATACATCAGCAAACATTCGGCAGGTTGCCCGTCACGCCCCGCGCGCCCAGCTTCCTGGTAGTAAGCTTCCAAGGAGGGGGGGGGCACAAAGTGGACGATGAAGCGGATGTCGGGCTTATCAATCCCCATTCCAAACGCTACCGTCGCCACAACGATGCGCGTGTGGTTGTTCATAAAGGCATCTTGAACTGCAGCGCGGTTGGAGATACCGGCATGATAGTGAACGGCATCCAATCCCATCTGGCGGAGCAAGGCCGCTATCTGTTCACAGCGCGCGCGTGTTCCAGCATAAATAATACCACTGCCCGTCTGTGATTTGCAGAAAGCCAGCAGGTGTTGGAGCTTGTCGTCAGCATTACGGGCATAGAAGACCGAAAGTCGTAAATTAGGCCGGGTGACATCCCCGGCGATGACGTGCATTTCTCCCAGACGTTGTAGAATGTCGCGCCGTACGCGCGGTGGCGCGGTGGCGGTCAGTGCGAGGAGGGGAGGATGCCCCAATATTTCGCGTGCCTGGGAAATAAAGAGGTAATCGGGCCGAAAATCGTGTCCCCACACGCTGACACAGTGGGCCTCATCAATAACCAGCCGGTTGATCTTCGCCTGGCGCAGCAGATACAGGAATGGGGCTTGTCGCAGCCGTTCCGGGGCGGCATAGACCATGCGATACCCACCCGCCGCCACCTGTTCCAGACGGTAGCGTAGCTCGTCATTCTCCAACGTACTATTGATAGTGGTAGCACGGCTACGGATGAGATCAGGCAGCGAGTCCACTTGATCCTTCATCAGCGCAATTAGCGGAGAAATGACCAGGGTAATACCTTCCGTTGCCAGGAACGCGGGAATTTGATAGCAGAGGGATTTGCCACCGCCTGTGGGCAGGATGGTAAGCGCGTCTTCATTGCGCAGCGCGCAAGCTATCGTTTCCGTCTGTCCTGGCAGGAGCCTGGTAAAGCCGAAAAGTTTTTGGAGGGCGTCTATGATGATGGCACGTTCTGCTTCGGAGACGGGAACCTGGTCAAACGTAGGTAGAAATTCAGTCGGCGGGGTGGGTATGGTTGCAGGAGCCTGTGAGACTGTCTGGATAGCGATGCGCCCAGTGAGTTCTGCGATATGAGCTTGTAGTGTACTTAACTCCTCCGCGTGCCGTTGCGCGAGCGCGGCTTCTAAATCCGCCGCGCGGGTGGCATCCCCGCTGGCATAGAAATAATTTAAAAGATGGCGTAGTTGTTGAATGGAGAGTTGCCCTTCCTGTTCCTCCGCGGTGCGCAACAAACGAACAGCATAAGCGGTGGCAGTAACCCAATCTTCCTGCGCGCGGTATACATTTACCATCCCGCTGAGGTAAGGGCGGCTGTGAGGATACTGTGCCTGCAAATGCCGGTAAGCAGCCAGCGCGGTCTCTTGATTTCCTGCTGCTAGTTCCATTTCCCCTAGCAGTGACCACGACATAGGGCTATCTGGATTATCCTCAAGCGTTTTGCGCGCGATGCGCTGTGCAAGTTCTACATTACCCAGGGCCAATTGTACGCGAGCAAATAACGATTGGGATGTAATGGAGGTTCGGGTCTGAGTCTCCAGACGGTCTTTCATTACAGTCAAAGCTGCTTGTGGTTTACCTTCGGCCAGCAATGCGTGAATTCGTAGATCTAACAATGAGAGCAAAGGTTTCTTGCGGGGTATAATAATATCAAGACACGCGTGAAGTTCGTCGAGATATTCCCAGCGTAACAGGAAGTTAAGCACGCGGCTGCGGTCGTTGCTGCGCAGTTCGGGCACTTGCTCAGGGGTGAGTCCTAATTGGGTTAAAATAGCTGTATCCGACACTTATGCTCCTATAAAGTAGGATGGACATTCCACGTTTCTTTTTTATTATAGACATTATGTCGAGCTTGACAAAACTGTGCTTTACGGTAGAATCACGAGCGTTCGGGCCAACAAAAAACTTAACATTGCACGAACATGCCGAAGTGGCGGAATAGGCAGACGCGCCACGTTCAGGGCGTGGTGACCCATGCGGTCATGTGGGTTCAACTCCCACCTTCGGCATATACACATGCCCCCGGTCTACACCGGGGGCATGTGTGGTTTTACAACGTGACCTTACAAAAGTATGTTTTCCGTTGTAATTTTAGGAAAATATACAAATTACTTTTGGCTATCCACTCTAAATGCGTAAAAACTTCAACCTGTGCAAGAGTCAGGTATACGAGATCTTATAAACGAACCCCCGCGACTCTGATCGTGACCGATTCTTTATTTCTTTATGAGCAAGGGGCATGGTTCGGGCTTGCTCTACACGACCCTTGCCTTTGCTGGATTTTTTGCAGAGGAAGAGTTGACCACTTTTATGAAGCCACTTTCTCGCCACAGTATCAACTGGCCCTCTTTTCGCTTGACAAAAACATCTGACGCTTATCGTCGACCGCAACCGTTTCCAGATGGTCGACCAGACCGAGCGTATTATTGTACCTTGACAAAATAATCGTTTTATGCTAATATTTAGCCGTCTTAATATTAGCCGTCTAAGTAATTTAAAAGGGGTTTTCTATGTCATCTGCTGCGGAATCAGAACCGCTCGATTTTTTATTGGCTCAAATTTGCAAGTTGCACCGCGCCAGGGCGCATACGCTGTTAGAGGAACTGGGGTTGTATCACGGACAGCCTCCGATGCTCTTTGCTCTGTGGGATCAAGATGGACAGACGCACAGGGAATTGGCGGAGCGACTGCATGTCCAGGCCGCGACTACGACCAAAATGGTCCAGCGGATGGAAAAAGTCGGATTTGTGGAGCGGCGAGCCGACCCAGAAGACCAGCGGGTGTCGCGTGTGTATCTCACCGATACCGGGCGCGCGATCAAAGAGGACGTGCAGCAGGTCTGGCGCAGGACTGAGGAGGAGACGTTTTCGGGGTTTACTCTTGAGGAGCATGTGTTGTTGCGCCGTTTCTTCCTGCACATGCGTGAGAATTTGTTGCGGGTCAACGGGGGCAAACTCGACGAGTAGGGGGGTAGTTTCTAACCGGAATAGTTAGACGGCAAAGTAAAACGTGATGCGTGAAACGTAAAACGTAATTTGTGTCAAGGAGTGAAAAAATAACGTATGAAATCTGTGATTAAGTTACTCAAGTTTCTCAAACCTTATTGGGGATGGGCTGTGATAGCCCCGCTACTGATGATGCTCGAAGTGGTGATGGATTTGATGCAGCCGCGCATGATCCAGCGTATCGTGGATGAAGGGTTGGCGCAGCTTGATCTACAGATTGTGATCAACACCGGCTTGTGGATGATCGGGTTTGCGCTGCTTGGCGCGGTGGGCGGCATCGGATGTACGATCTTCTCGGTGTTGGCTTCGCAAGGTTTTGGCACTGATCTGCGCAGTGAGTTATTTAGCAAAGTGCAATCGCTCTCGTTTGGAAACCTAGATGACCTGGAAACCGGGCAGCTTGTCACACGCTTGACCAATGATGTAGTGCAAATTCAGGAGATGGTTTCGATGATGCTGCGAATTATGGTGCGCTCGCCGTTGTTGTTAATCGGTAGCCTGGTGATGGTCATCATGACCAGCCCGCGCCTGGCTCTGCTATTGGCGGCTTTACTGCCATTGGTGTCGGTGATGTTGATATGGGTTATTAGCAGAGCCTATCCCCTGTTTGGTGAAGTGCAGCACAGGTTGGACAACCTTAATATGGTGATGCAAGAAAATCTGGCCGGCATGCGCGTAGTTAAAGCCTTTGTGCGCGCTGTGCATGAGATTGCGCGTTTTGGCCGCACGAACAATGCTTTGATGGATCAGACTATCCTCGCGTCGCGGACCATCGTTGTGACGTGGCCGTTTATGATGATAGCCGTCAATTTGGGTGTGGTTGGCGCGCTCTGGTTTGGGGGGGATTTGGTCAACACCGGCGATATGCAGGTAGGACAACTGATCGCCTTTATCAATTATCTAGTACGCACGTTGATCTCACTGATGTTTGTTAGTATGTTGGTTATACGCCTGGCGCGCGCCCAGGCATCGGCCGATCGTGTTCAGGAAGTGCTAGACAGTGTCCCTGAGGTGCAAAATAAGCCCGATGCTTTGATGAATTTTGCACCGCAGGGCCGGGTCGCCTTCGAGGGCGTGATGTTCAGTTATGATGATGAGGGACATGACCTGGTACTTGGCGGTGGAAAGTCGGGCAACGGGGTTGCTGCACCGGGTATCACTTTTGTGGCCGAACCAGGACAGACGGTGGCCGTGCTTGGCGCGACAGGATCGGGCAAGTCAAGCTTAATTCACCTCATCCCTCGTTTCTACGATGTGAGCGGGGGCCGGGTGACGATCGATGGCGTGGATGTCCGCGATGTAGATCAGTCCGTTCTCCGGCGCAACATAGGTATCGCATTACAAGAATCGGTGTTGTTCAGTGGTACCATCCGTGACAATATCCGCTACGGACGGCCCGATGCGACTGATGAAGAGGTTATCGCTGCGGCTAAGGCGGCGCAGGCTCACGATTTTATCACCGAATTTGACGATGGGTATGATACCGTTGTTGGGCAACGCGGTGTTAATCTCTCCGGTGGGCAAAAGCAGCGTATTGCTATCGCCCGCGCATTATTGATCCAGCCGGCAGTCCTGATCTTGGATGACAGTACCAGCTCGGTGGATGTGGAAACTGAGACAAAAATTCAGGAGGCCTTGGAAGAAATTATGAAAGATCGCACCAGTTTCGTGATCGCGCAGCGCATCAGTACGGTGTTGAACGCGCACAAGATTCTGGTGTTGGATGATGGGCGTGTGGTCGCGGAGGGTACGCATCGTGAATTATTGGCCTCCAGTCCCATCTATCGCGAGATCTATGAGTCTCAATTAGGAAGTGGAGTGATGAACTATGTCGGAGCGTAAATCAAGTTCTAATGGACGGTCAAGATCCGCGCAAAGTGCGCCTGTGATGGGAAGACGCGGTGGGCCAGGATCCCATTTGATGGGACCAAAGCAGCGCGCTAAGGATGTGCGGGGTACGGTGTTGCGTCTCTGGGGGTATCTGCGAAATCAGGGATGGGCGTTGTTCAGTATCCTGATCCTCGTGGTTATATCCTCGGCTGTAGGATTATTGGAACCTTATTTGATGGGCAAGGCCATTGACGATTTCATTCTGAAGGGTGACATGCCTGGATTAGGACGTATTGCGCTTTTAATGCTCAGTGTGTATGTGGTAGGCGCGCTCGTTTCTTGGTTGCAGGCTTATCTTATGGCTGCCACGGCCCAAACTACGGTGCGCGACATTCGCAATGACTTGTTTGCTAAATTGCAGACGCTTTCCTTGCGTTTCTTTGACCAACACGCGCATGGTGAGTTGATGAGTCGTTTGACGAACGACGTGGAAAACATCAGCAATGTCCTTAATGAGGGACTTACGCAGTTGATGTCCAGCACTTTGAGTATTGTAGGTGTCGCAATCGTGATGTTCTTGATCAATGTGCGACTGGCTATTGTGAGTATGATCACGTTGCCATTGATGATGTTTTTGAGTCAGTGGATCGCCAAACATACCCGCCAGGGTTTCCGGGAACAGCAGGAGGCGTTGGGGGACTTGAATGGTATCATTGAGGAGACCATCACCGGGGAGCATGTGGTGAAGGCGTATGTACGGGAACAGGCCGTTATCCAGGAATTCGATGCGACAAATCTAAAATTACGCAAGGCTTCCTCACGCGCTCAAATCCTTGCCGGGACACTTGGTCCAATCGGTAACTTTGTGAACAATACAGGACTGGCGATTGTGGCGGGCGCGGGCGGCTGGATGGCGGTACAAGGTCTAGGGACGGTGGGCACGATTGCCAGTTTTATCAACTACGCGCGCCAGTTCTCGATGCCCTTAAATCAAATTGCCAATCTCTACAATACTATCCAATCGGCGTTGGCCGGGGCGGAGCGGGTATTTGAAATTCTTGACGAGGTGCCGGAGTTGATCGACGCGCCGGATGCTATGCCATTGGAAAAGGTGCGCGGGGATGTTGTCTTCGATGATGTTTGCTTTGGTTATAAGTCCGATGTGCCCGTACTTAAACATGTCACCCTGCACGCGGAATCGGGGCAGACCATCGCTTTAGTCGGCCCGACAGGCGCGGGTAAGACCACGATTGTAAATTTGCTTACTCGTTTCTATGATATTGACAACGGCACTATCAGTGTTGATGGTATTGACATTCGTCATCTCAAACTGGCGGACTTGCGCCGCAAGTTGGGCATTGTACTTCAGGATACGTACCTGTTCGCAGATACGGTGCTGGAAAATATTCGCTATGGGCGGTTGGATGCGACGGATGAGGAGGTTATTGCGGCCGCGAAGCTCGCTAATGCCGATCAGTTTATCCATCGTTTGCCGGAGGGCTACCAGACGGAATTATCGGAGCGCGCCGGGAACATCAGCCAGGGGCAGCGACAGTTGTTGGCTATCGCCCGCGCGATCCTGGCTGACCCGGGTATCCTTATCCTTGATGAGGCGACGAGCAGTGTGGACACCCGCACAGAGAAGCATATCCAGGAGGCGATGTTGCGCCTGATGGAAGGTCGCACCAGCTTTGTGATTGCCCACCGTCTTAGCACCATCCGTGATGCTGACGATATCCTTGTGATCAACAACGGTGAGATTGTTGAGCGGGGCACACATGAGGATCTCCTGGCACAGCGCGGCTTCTATGAGCATTTGTATATGAGCCAATTTAAGGGGCAATACCCGGTTGAGCTTGCTCACGTGAGTGAGGAACAATTTGCTGCTATAGCAGGGTAGTTGTTACTGTTGGGTGTGTTGTTGGGGCCGTTGCTCTGGCGACCGCGCCGGATGTGGGGAGACCGTCCGTTTTGGTATCATTCACCGAGGTTTCCTCTCCCGTGGGGATACCCGCCTCGATCGGGTATGCATCATTATGGCGGCCCGATGCGGCGCGGGCGATGGTGAACCCAATATAAAAAGACATGGTAAGGGATTATTTTTCGATTTCGGGCATTGCCCGAAATCGAAAAATAATCCCTTCAGGTGAATATAATTCATTCCGATTCCGGGGAGATCACATCAACTTCCACCGTGACATAACCTTCATTATCACTCAAGATGTCATCGTTGATGCGCAGGTAGAGAAATCCGGCGTGGTCGACGACGAAACGCCCCCCACGGCTCACGATGAAAGGATAACCATCCTCGCCAATACGTCCTAAGAGTACACCGCCCGGCACCGCATTGATGGGATAGGTGTTGGGGGCGCGATACCGATGATGTCCCTCTGGTCCGTGATATTCGCCCGGCGTGTAAAGCCATGTGCCCTGGGCGCGAATGTGAATAATATCACCGGGATTGACTTGTATTCCCAGGCTTTGCCAATCTTTGTAGGCGTAGATGCGTGGGCGCGAGAGGGCATCTTGTTGCAGGGGACCTATCTTGTTGTTCATTAGCATCATAACGGCAACTAGGATGCCAACCCCTATGCACACAATGAACACCAGGATGGCAATGATTAACGCTCGCTTCATTGCGAACCTCCATTTTTAGTTCGGCGTATTCAGGGCGTATCGCGTAATTCGATGACAGGAGCCGTGTCCGTTCCGCTGATAATCCACTTGCTGTTTTCTTTCAATTCTTGGGCGATAAGAAGCTGGATGTATTGCTCGGCCAGTTCCCCCTTCCCACGCAGTTCTTCCAGCATCGCGCGCACAGCTTCTTGTTGCGCGGCCGATGTCAGTGAGATACGTTGTGCGTCGGCTTCGGCCAATTTGGTGATCTGGTAGGCTTCGCCATCTGCTTCCTTTTGCGCGGTATAGTATTCGGCATCGGCCAGCGTGCGGCGCTGCGCAGCCTCGGCCTGGGCCTGCTCCTGGCGCTGGACGGCGACCATACGGTCTTTGATTGCGGTTACGACCTCTTCCGGTGGTGATGCGCTCTGAATCTGCACAGTGATGAATTCTACACCATATTGTTCTTCTTTTTCGCGCAGTGTTTCCATCACTTCGCGGTTTAATTCCGCGCGACTGTGCATTACTTCAGTCATATCTTTTGTATTGACCACATCGCGGAGTTTGCCCTGCACAAATTCAAAGACGATGCGCTCTGGATTATCCACTTCCAGGGCGAACCGTTTCGGATCGAGGACGCGATATGTGTATTGCAATGAGACATCCATCGTAACGTCGTCTGAGGTCATTGCTGCGATGCGCTCAATATATCCCAGTCGCTCATTGACTTTGACGATAATGACTGTGTCTACTAAGGGGATTTGGATGTGCCAGCCGGGGTTATCCACACTTATAAAGCGTCCCCCCCGCAAATGCAACCCCCGTTCGTAAGCGTGTATCTTGTAGATAGCTGAGCGTCCGATGCCGAAGAGTATGGCTAATAAAATAAAGAGTGTCAAAATCACGACCGCTGTTTTGAACAAACGATCTAGTAACCCTGTTCCAGGTGCGCGCGTGATGGCCGCTATGGGTGCAGGGTGTTGGGCTGACGGCTTTCCCTCTATGGGTGTGCCTGAATTCAATGTCATTTTACACCTCCTGATGGTGAATTTCTATGTTTAGTGTAGCAGATAGCAAAGTGAATGTCTACTGTTAAAATCTACAGGGGTGGGCGTCAAAGTTTTGCAGCACCGGCTCAGATTGGGCCAGTTTTAGCCCGCGCTATCTGCTATAGGGCCAATAGTTCACCTAAATCGCGCGGTATGTACGGTTGTTAATAAACTGGCCCAATCTCCCAGAGGATAACTCTAGCACTGTGATTTTATAGGAAAGACCAGGGTTAGAGGTGTAGCGGAGGTTCTTAGAAAACTGAGGTATAATTACATTATAAAAGCGCAAAGAATGTAAAATTTTCGAACTTTAAACTTTCAATTTGTAACTGTCTTCGAGGAAATTATTCATTAGCCATTTAACCGTTTATCAGCGGTTGGATGAAAATTTAAGACGAAACTAAGTTTTCAAGGGTTTTTGCAATTTGCGATTTTCAAGGGAGTGCGTGTGACAATATATTGGAGAGAACTCGGAAAGCTTGTTGGCCTGCGGAGTAAGTTATTGGTGTGGGTGTTAGTACCGATGACTATCGTTTCAGTCGCAGTGGGATTTGTGGCGTATATCGCTTACCAACAGCTTACCGAAGTGCTGGTATTGCGACGAGATCGAGAGCTTGTTCAATTGGCGACTTTGCAATTGGCGACAGATCTGACGCAGTACACACGTCCTTTGTTGACGTATAGTGCGCAACTTACCCCTATCCGTGACAAACCCGAATCGCTACGCGCGTCATTAGCCCAGACAATAGAACATTTTACTATATTTGATGCCGGTGTGTTGATCCTCGATAGACGCGGCGTTGTAGTGGCGGCAGCTCCCTCCCGTCCTGATGCTTTGGGGCAAAACTGGTCTTCGCCTGACCATCCATATTTTGGCGCTGTACAGGGAGAGTTAGCCCCATTTTTTTCCGATCTTTTGCCTGACGGTCCCAAAGGATCTGATGTGATTGTGGTGGCAGTGCCGATCTTGGGCAATCAAAATCAGTTCGCCGGTGTAGTTGCCGGCATGGTATGGGTCAATACTAAAACTGGTGCGCCTTTCGCAGATGCTATTACACAACTTAACCTGGGACCAGAGCGTGAAGTATATATTATAGACGGTGATCTGAATACACTTTATGCGACGCGTGAATTTACCAGTACGGAGTTGGGTACCGCTGTCGCGGTAGAATTTGCCAGAACGGAACCTGCTATAGTAGAGATTGCAATGGAAGAATCCATTGCGGTAAGGGATGTTTTGCAGAGCAAAACAGGGGCGTTTCGGCACCGGACGGATACGTATGGCGACATGATCGTAAGTTTCGCCCCTATTTCAGGTACATCGTGGGGCGTGATCATTCGTGAGAATTGGTACACATTGACGCAGGAGAGTTGGGGATACAGTCGTTTCCTCTTCATGTTGCTTACCTCTGGCGTGTTATTGGTAGCTATTGTCGTGATTTTACAATCTTCAAATTTAACACGTCCCATCATGTCGTTGCGCGCTGCCATGCAGGGTGTTGCTGCGGGAAAGCTTTATCCGGTAGCGCTTACTACCGGCGATGAATTAGAAGAACTCGCCGGACAATTCAACCAGATGATGATTGATATACAACGGATGCTGGCTCGTTACGAGCGGCGTGTGACCCAGTTGGAGCAAGCGGAAGCGATGTCCCATGAGCGGGAAACGCATTATCGTGTGTTTTTCGATGAATCCCCGGTAGGACTGTATCGTTCTACACGCGACGGTGAACTGTTGGACGTGAATCCGGTATTGGTTGAATTGCTTGGGTATCCTGAGCGGGAGCAACTTTTGCAAGTCAATTTCCTGACATTGTATACGCAGCCAGAACAACGCCAGCGTTGGTTGGAATTGATGGAAATGCAGCATTATGCGCGCCATTATGAAGTGCAGTTGCAGCGTTATGATGGCTCCCAAGTCTGGACGGTGGAGAACAGTTGTGTTGTGCAAAATGCGGATGGTATTCTGTATTACCAGGGAAGCTTGGAGGATATTACTGAGCGCAAGCAAGCTGAAGTATTGTTAGCCGATTATCGGCGTACCCTGGAGCAAGAAATCAAGCAGCGTAAAGCGGACCTCGCGCACGCGCTCAAACATACAAAAACTTTACATGAGGCTGCTGATGCGGCGAATCGTGCTAAAAATGCATTTTTGGCGAACATGAGTCACGAGCTACGCACGCCATTAAATGCAATCATTGGGTATAGCGAGGTGTTGATGCGCCATTCAGAAATGGCGGATACAGCCACATTACTGCCCGAACTTCAACATATCCACGCGGCTGGGCAACATTTGCTGTCCATCATCAGTGATATTTTGGACTTTTCTAAAATTGAAACAGGGCAGTTGGAACTTGAAAATCGTCCATTTGATCTGCGCCAGTGTTTAGAAGGGGTCTTGGATACGATTGTGCCCTATGCAGTAGAAAAACGACTCGATGTGGATTACTTGCTTGCCTCGGATGTCCCTACGACGCTTATTGGCGATGGTGTGCGTCTGCGCCAGATTCTCACAAATCTGTTGAGTAACGCTGTGAAGTTCACAGAGCAGGGGTATGTGGCGGTAGTGATGGAAGCTATTCCATTGCACATGCAAGCTCAGAATTGGTTGTTAACCACAGATGCTTGGGACTCAGGAAGGCCTTCTTTGGAGAACGCGATGACTCTGCCTTCTGTTAATGGGGAACCCGGCACATCGCCTGTAAAACCGGATTCCCAGATGCCCATTGCTGATTTCCAGTGGTATGAGTTACATTTTACGGTGATGGATACTGGCATTGGCGTCCCTGCTGAGCAGGTGGATCAGCTATTTCGACCATTTACACAAATAGACATGTCCCTTTCGCGTAAGTATGGTGGCACAGGACTGGGCTTAGCGATTAGCCGGCGTTTGACAGAGCTTATGGAAGGTAAAATCTGGGTAGAGACAGATGCCAGTGACGGGCGGAAGGGCGCAACTTTTCACTTCACAGTTCGGCTTCAGGGTGGACCGAAAGGTAGATCAATCTATTGGGCTGGAGAGCAACCGCACTTTGAGAATAAGCGGCTGCTTGTTGTGGATGACAGCACATTGACCCGTGAATTTCTCGCATTGCAGACGCGCGCCTGGGGACTACACCCCGTGGCCTGTATTTCTGGAGCAGAGGCGCTAACGCGCGTGCAACGTGATGAACGTTTTCATCTGATATTGGTGGATTTACGGATGCCATTTCTGAATAGTACGTCTGCGCTTAAGGAGGAGGATGATTTGGGGGGACTTGTTCTATTTGAACATTTCCGTGAGCTGGAGGGCGTAGAAGTGCCCCCCGTGGTTTTGATGTTGCCCCCGGGGGAGTATGAGCGCGAGTTATCTACGGATGTGCTGAGTATTCATAAGCCAATTAAGGCGGCTGAATTATATGAAATTTGTAGTTATGTTTTGGCCGGAATGCCTAAATCCACGACTGTAATTGTTCCTGACCCCGCCGAGGCTGTTTCGGCCATATCGGAGTCTTTGCCGGTGACACATCGCGCGCCGGTTGCAGGGCCGAAAGTATCCCTGGTTCCAGAGGTATTGCCCTCTCTGCGTATCTTGTTGGCCGAGGATAATCCTGCAAATCAGGAACTGATTCTGTTGATGTTGCAACGTTTAGGATATACGGCCGATGTTGTGGGTGATGGAGAACAGGTATTAAAGTTGTTGCGCCGTCACGTTTATGATGTGGTGTTAATGGATGTGCAGATGCCAGAGTTGGATGGATTGGAGACTACGCGACGTATTCGTAGGGAGTTCGCTATTGACAGGCAACCACGTGTGATTGCAATGACAGCCAACGCGATGCAGGGGGATCGGGAGCGATGCCTGGAAGCCGGTATGGATGAATATATTAGTAAGCCAATTGTGCTCGATGTATTGATTGCCGCGCTGAAAGCCAGTCGCCCATTATCTCAGAAACCAAAAGGGAAAAAGAGGTCAAGAATATGGGAAAATGAAGCTGATTCTGGCCCTATAATTCCAACTGTGTCTGTTGTGCCGTTCGTACAGGCGAGCGCCATTGTGCAATCGTTATTTGATGAAGTTCCGGCGCAAGCAGAGAGTGCTTTTCCATCCCCGATTACATTGGAAAATGACGATGCTTCCCAGGTAACCTTTGCTGATGCTCTGCCGGACAGCTCCAAAATTCCGGCGCAGGTATTGGATGTGGATATGTTAGCGCAATTGTATATAACTCTGGGCGAGCAAGCCGCAACATCTATGATGTTGTTGATGCGCAGTTATGAGGATAGTACGGCACATCTGTTGTCCGAAATACATCGTGCATCCCAAGATGAAGATATCGAAGGATTACAGTGTGCTTTGGGGACTTTGAAGACAACCAGTGTGACAATAGGGGCGCTACAACTCTCTGAACTTGCCGGGAACCTGGCGGCGCAAATGCAGATGGAAATTCCTACCGACTTAACAACTCACATAGAGGAAATTGAAGTCATCTGGAAACAAGTGAAAGCCGCACTGGCAGTGTACAAATCACAAATTACAAATGGCGAATTGTGATTCATAATCCGTTATTCGTAAGTCGCTATTCTTTTAAGAGTTGTCGCGCCCGTTGGAAGATGGCGTCAAACATTTCCGCGGTGAGTCTCCCGGTTTGTGTGTTTTGGCGGCTCGGATGGTAGGAAGCAAGCAGGGCGGGCCAGGGGGCGCAGAAAGTCTGGTATACGCCGTGCCCGAACTTGAGGCTTGGTACTTCTACTCCACATTCTCTTAATAGGCGCAGGTAGCTATCAAAGGCGATTTTTCCCAGAGCCAGGACAACCTGCAAATTTGTGAGAAGTTGGATCTCCCGTTCCAGAAATTGACGGCAGTTGGTTAGTTCCTCGGCAGTAGGTTTATTCTGGGGCGGGACGCAACGCCCCACGGCTGTGATAAACGCATCGTGTAGTTCAAGTCCATCCTCCCGGTGTATAGCAGTCGGCTGGTTAGCGAACCCGGTCCGGTAGAGGGCCGGGTAAAGGGTGGTGCCGGAACTGTCTCCTGTGAACATCCGTCCGGTACGGTTGGAGCCGTGCGCCCCGGGTGCGAGTCCGAGGATAAGTAACCGCGCATCCGGATCCCCAAAGCCGGGGACCGGCTTACCCCAATAGTCCCAATCCTGATAAGCGCGTCGTTTGGTGCGTGCAATTTCTTCACGCCAGGCGACCAGGCGCGGGCAACGATGGCAAGTGATAATGTCTTGTGTTAAAGTGTTCCAGTTTTTATTCATTATAGCCGTAGCTTTTTGTGTAATTGTGAGAGAAACTTTTGTGCTTCTTCGTATTGGCGAAACTTTAGTTCCTCTGCTCGGAATTCAGATGTGTGGGCATAGCGCCGTCCGTTGATAACCTGTATTCCGAGGTGTTTGTGCAGGAGTTCATGATACATCACCGCATCAATGACATAACTTGGAACACGTACATCATCCAATGTGATGCTAATCATCACGGTGTCGGTGAGCGGCTGGTAATGCCCCATTTTGCGATGGGTAACGGTTTGATTCCACATAAGATGTGGACGTGGCAGTGTGTTATTAAAATAATTTACGTTAACCCGTTCGAAAATTTCGGTCAGGTTGTAAACTCGCCCTTGGGTATCTTGGGATACCTGGGCTGTGATTGATTCTAACGCGGATAATATTTCTGTGAATTCTTCAGAGATAGCATAGGTTTTTATTTTGGATAACTGTGTCGGATCTTGACTACGTAACGCCAGGCAGATGAGAGCCTGGAGGGTGTCTTCTGGCGCACCTACGTAACCCTCATTGAAAGTGATATGAATATGATTGGATCGGGCACGGGTGCGATAGAGACTTGAGGATACGTAGAGTTCAATATGAATAGGGAGCGTACATTCTGAAGAAGAGAGCATCTGGCGACATATTGGATTTTTGCTAAATTGAGTCAGGACGGTGAGCGTGTTCAAATGCAGACTCAGGTTTTCGGCTTCACTCAGAAACGCCAGCCATTGATAAGCGTGTTGTGATCGTGTCGGCAAGTCGGCGGGTACTGCCCTTTCCTCCTGTACTAATCCTGCGATACCGTCTGCATGGCTGCGCAGTTCACAGGATAAACGCTTTATATCAGGGTGTTGGGGCGTCCATTCTGTATTTTTATTGTTAACGAGATGTTGGAATTGGGAATGAAAATGATTGGATGTCATGACAATATTTGTGATACGCAGCGTTTTGGGAGGTGGGGTTGTCATAGTGCGGATGGGCAACTTGTTGAGGTTCAAAGATTTCAGATATTGATACGCGCGATAAGAGGGTGCCGGGAGTTGTTCTGGTTGACAGTGATATTGCCGGCAAATTCTCTCTACCTGGGAAATCATATCGCGGATCAATACCCGGAAGTCATCCATTTCGGAGGCAGTAATACCCGCACTGATTTGATCGCGGACGTGATTCATGAATTTAACGAGTCCCCGGATACGTATCGGAGAGGGTTTTTTATTTGGATGTTGCGTCTTTGTCACTGATTTTGTCCCCTTAATGCAATCACGATGAAAGAGAGTGTAGCACAAAAGATAAAGACCGCCAAATGGTAAGCAGGTTATGTAGGGTAGAAGGGTTTCTTTTTGTGTATGCAAAGATAGAGTTCTATATGATGATGAATACCGTGCAACTGATCGCACAAAACCCATGTAAGAGTATAATGGATATGGGTAAGATTCAGAACCCTTGCTTTTTACCTTTATATTTTTACGCTTGATAGGGCATAAAGTGTAAGGGTAACTTGAACCATCCCTGGATATGGGACGCGCGAACCACTTGCGTAAGAGGGGGAGAGTGTATACGTATTTGAACGATAGGTTACAGGATATTTTTAAAGCATTAGCGACCCGGGTCAGTTATGGGTTTGCTATTGCCGCCTTTTCGGTATTAGGCGGACAGATTTCAGCTATACTAGGCTTTTTATTGGTTACAACGATCTCTGATTTACCTCCGGAACGACAGTGTTTGCAGATATGTGTTCTCATGGGGGGCGTTTTACTGGCAACTCTGATTCATTATGTGGGCTTTGGGCTATTACGGCCTTTAGGCGTGCGTTGGGAATTGTCTCCTATACGTCATTTGAATGATTGGATTAAAGAGGGGGAAATTTTTGAGGGGATCGCCACCGAGGATCTGACATATCTTACACAAACCCTGGAACGATTACCGGTACTCAATCGTCGTTTAGCAGCCATACTGGGCGCGCTTGTTGTATTGCTGGTGGTGGATGTTGAATTTGTGCTAGGGACCACGGCGGTAGTATCGCGCTTTTTACTTGCCGGGACCGTCTCAGTAGAGTTGTATATTATCTTTATGACCGTGGTGACAGAGTTGCTCACACGCAGTGCGTTGCGTCAGGCCCGCCGCATGTTATCGCTGCGCGATGCATGGAACGGCCCATGGTTTCAGACTTCGCTGACGACTAAGTTAATGTTGTTTGTCATTTTGATTGCCAATAGCCTGGTGGTGATTATAGCCCTCTTCATGTTGCGCCCCCAGGTGATTCAAGAACCTATGGTTGTCCTTTCGTTCTCTGTGCTGAGTTTAGGGTTGATTTCATCTATGTCGATGTTGATCTTTCACGCTATCATTCGTCCTTTGCAAGAGATCGATCAGGCCGCGACGCAGTTGATTAACGCACAAACGGCGGAGTTTTTTAGTGGGAGTACCAATCAGGAATTTGTGACACTGGCGCAGCGCTTCTATGTCGTGGCACAGCAGATCATTGAGTACCGGCAGCGACTACAGGACTTGAACCGTACATTGGAGACACGTGTTATGCAGCGGACTGCGCAGTTGGCTGCGCAAAAAGATGAACTGAGCAAGGCGAAAGAAGCGGCAGAGGCGGCGAATCGCGCGAAGAGCGTTTTCTTGGCGAATATGAGCCACGAATTACGTACACCACTCAATGCAATTTTGGGATTTACCGAGTTAATGCGTCATGATCTGTCGCTCACCGGCGATCAGCGTGAGAACCTGGATACGATCGGTCGTAGTGGTGAACATTTATTGGCCCTGATCAACGATGTACTCGAATTTTCCAAAATTGAGGCCGGGCGGGTAGAATTGCAAGAATTGAGCTTCGATCTGCACCATTTGTTATTAGGGGTTGAAGAGATGTTCCGTCTCCGTGCGGAGGATAAGGGTTTGAGATTGATGTGTAATATTGCGCCTGATGTTCCTCAATATGTGCGATTGGATGAAAATAAGTTGCGCCAGGTATTAATTAATCTTTTGGGGAATGCGGTGAAGTTCACGGAGACGGGGACCATTACACTTCATGTAAGAAGCGAAGCATCAACAGTGAAGCATGAAGCACTGGAAAATGCTGCCGACCCTCACTTACCCCTCACAACTCATACCTCGCAACTTGCATCTCATAACGTTTTTCTACATTTTGAAGTAGAGGATACGGGTATGGGTATTGCAGCGGAAGAATTAGATGCCGTTTTCGATGCATTTGTGCAAACAGAGAGTGGACAAAAATCCCAGGAGGGTACAGGATTGGGCCTGCCTATCAGCCGTCAGTTTGTCCAGCTTATGGGTGGGGACTTTACGGTAACCAGCGAGGCGGGAAAGGGGAGCAATTTTGCCTTCAGTGTGGTGGCTCAAATAGTGGACACTGTCGAAGAAAACCGGATACACGCTTCACGCCGTGTCGTGGGTGTGTTAGCAGAGCAAGCACAGATTTATCGTTTATTGGTTGTGGAGGATAACGATAGCAATCGCAAGTTATTGACGACATTGTTATCTGATCTGGAAATAGCACCGTTAACTTTTGAAGTCCGTGAGGCAACGAATGGACGGGAGGCCATTGCACTATGGGAGTCCTGGCATCCCGATCTAATTTGGATGGACATGGAAATGCCGGTGATGGATGGACACATGGCAACCCGGCATATTAAGGCTACCCCCCAGGGACAGGATACGATGGTCATTGCACTGACTGCCAGTGCCTTTGAGGAGGATCGAACCACGATTCTGGCGGAGGGGTGTGATGATTTTGTGCGTAAGCCCTTCCGTCAGGCCGATATCTTCGAGATGTTGAGCAAGCATCTGGGTGTGCGTTTTCAATATGATGATGTCCCCCTGGCGACATTAGCAGAAGAAGAAGAGACACCGGAAAGGGTGCTCACGTTGACTGCTTTGGCGGCCTTACCCGTGGAGTTAAAAACTGCGCTGCATGCGGCAGTGTTGAGCGCGGATGCCGAGATGGTGATTTCGCTTGTAGAACAAATTCGTCCCCAGAACCCGCGACTGGTAACGATGATACTGCGGTTGGTGAATGATTTTCGTTTTGATACACTTTTGACATGGTTGGAATCGGCGTAGATAAGGAGTGCAAAGATGAAGAAAGAAAATGTAATACTGCAAATTTTGCGCTTTTTAGGGATTAGTTTGTTGATTGATTTGGGCCTCCTGGTGTTGGTGGGAATATGGTGTTGGGTTGGCCCAACCTGTACGGCTGCCATCTGGAGTGAACGTATGTTTTGGGCAGCGATGATAGCCTTTATTAGCGCGGTGCCAGTCATCGTCGCTTCGTTGAATACGGCCTCTGGGGTTGAAAGCACGACGTTCGGGAGTGCGTGGGCACAGAAGGCCGCGCTAGATACGATTCAACAGGAACGGAATAAATTGGGTAAACGCTGGATCTACTTCCTGCGCATGTTTACCATTGCGTTAGGGGCATTTTTAATAAGTATGGCCATTGACTTACTTTCGCGTTAAGTCGGTCATCGCGGCGGTCTGTTGATTGCCATCTATAATCATATAGTTTGATGGTAATTGCTCAGCCAGTCATGTTTCGACAGGATTTTTAAGCTTGCTTGATCGTATTTTTTTATCCTGTTTATTCTGTAAATCCTGTTCAACTCCCTGAAAAATCAAGATAACGC
Organism: Anaerolineae bacterium; assembly: GCA_016931185.1. Classification (GTDB taxonomy): domain Bacteria; phylum Chloroflexota; class Anaerolineae; order B4-G1; family SLSP01; genus JAFGFI01. The sequence continues at coordinate 17,086 of JAFGFI010000169.1, read as the reverse complement.
AAGCAATCATCCACACATTCCGTTAGGGTTTTTCCCGTGTCGACAATAAGGCGCGGTATCTCCAAGGGTTCACGGTGTGTTTTGACGGTCATATACAACGCGGCATCCCGGTTGGCCGCCGGGTGATGTCCCCCGGTGTGATCATGTGCAAGACGCGCCACCGCAATCTCATCGGCGCATATACACTCAATAAAGTAAACCTGCGTCTGCATACTATACGCTGCTTGCAAAACGGCTTCCACTTGGTAGCGGCGCGAAAAGGTGCGTCCATCCAGTATAATCATTGTTGTGGGGTCCCTTTCTAGCAGGTAACTGGCAGTTTCTAACATCACATTGACACAGAAATCATCCTGTGCAGTGGCATACTCGATTTTATCCGGGGGAAAGAGTGCGGCGCGCACGCGATCTTTGTCCAGCACAACTGCCGGCAGCCGTTCAGCTAGGGCGCGCGCCAGCGTGCTTTTCCCGGTACCGGGCAGGCCAGCCATCGCTATCAGCATTGTGACTTCCCCGTGTTTTTAAATGTTCCCCGCCTGAATTGCGGCCTGTAATAGCGCGAGGAAACGGGGTGTGTCACACTGCGGCAAGCAGAGTGCGGCGCGATCCAATCGCCCCCGGCGCAAGTAAGCCAGGGCTTCTTCTTCCAGCGCTAGTACCCGGACAGGGATACCATCGAGGTCAACTGTGGCCTCAGTCGAGAGGAATGAGGCCAGCCATCGCTCCCCCCGCCGCCAGTGGAGATCGGCCATAACTTCGACCTTGAGGCCATCAAAATCAAAACGACCTATGTGAGAGTATACATTTTCGTTCTCTCGCCGCGCGATAGGGTCTGCCGTGTAGGAGGTGAACAGCTCTTGGAAGCGGTAGACGGCTTCTACCGGCATCTCCAGATCAATATCGTTGACCGGCACATTGAGTCCCCGCAGCGCGAGTGCAGTGCCTCCGACTCCCCTATAATCCAGGTCTTCCGCATTAAGCTGCTGCGCGATTTCCCTGAGTACGGCGCGCCAGCGAGGTTTACGGCAGATAGCCAGCAGGTGTTCCACCGCGCCGTGGATACTCGGATCCGCTGCCACGCGATAGTTAAAGTCGAGCCAGAACTGTTGCCCCTCGGCATCCAGCGCGCTCAACCCTGCTTCGTGCATACTCGCCAGTCCTTCCACGCCCAACGTGGTAAGGATTTTAAAACCGGCTTCTCGGCATAAGGGATCCACTTCGGTGGGATGGGTGAAGTAAGCTACAAAGCCGATCCTATCTTCTTCAGGAAGAAGTTGCCCTGTTTCCAAAATTTTCGTATACGTCTCGACCTGTTCCAGCGCGCGGTGGGGATAGCGAGCCAATGCATCGTGATGTCCGGCGTAGCGCGTGATAAAGGCCAATGCCACGATGCCACCTGGCCTAACCACACGATAGGCTTCTGCCGCCACCTGCCGCCGGTCCGCAGCTTCCAGCAGATGGTAGAGTGGACCCATCACCAATACTGCGTCAAAACTGGCATCGGGGAAGCGCGAGAGGTCGGTTGCTGTCCCTTGCTCATATCCTGCCAGCGCGATACCTGCCTCGACGGCTTTTTTCTCCGCCAACGCGAGCAACTCCGGCGTGAGATCGAAGAGCGTCACCGCATATCCGCGCCGGGTCAACTCTATCGCGTAGCGGCCTGGTCCCCCGCCACAATCTAACACGCGCGCAGGAGCCGGGGGTAGATATTCCGCCAACGCGCGCAACGTCACCGCGAACTCCGTGGAATGACGCTCCATACGCTCCCACTCGCGGAGAGTATCTTGTGCATAAAGGGCTTGGATGGCTTCTTGTTCGTTGGACATAAGTGTACTTATTAACATTACGAAAGAATTAATTCTATTGTTGAATTTTACCATATCGCAAACTTATGGAAAGTGCGACTACATCAGGGCTATCGCATTTGGATGGTGTTCACCTTCCCGGAAGCTATTAGTGGCCTAGTCAACCCGAAAATTTGCAGCATGACTACGTGTTTGGACGACATGATATGTTGGTAGCTTCCGGGAAGGTTCAAAAATCTGTCTGCTCCTCCTTTTCAGCTTGCCACACCAATGAACCGCGCTACAATCAATGGGTTTGCGTTATTTTAACTTAAAGTTTGAAATACAACCTTCAACAATAGGAGGATATAATACGTATGCGGGTTGATTTACATATTCATACCGTCGCGTCTGACGGGTGTTGGACGCCGGAACGGGTGGTGGCAGGGTGCCATGCTGAGGGAATTAAGGGGTTCGCAGTGGCCGACCATGATACGGTGGACAGTGTGGGAGTAGCAGGTGAACTGGCCCGCGAATCCGGACTGGCCTTCATCCCGGCGGTTGAGATTTCTACATTGGTCGATGGACATATATTTCATATCTTGGGTTATGGGATTGATGATACTGACGTTCCTTTGGTGGCGTTGCTTACGGAAAACACGCGCAAATGGCGCGCATCCGACGATGAAGAAATTCGCCAACTCATTGCTTTAGGGTATCCGATAGATTATGAGGAATATCTGGCCTATACTCACGACCCCACGCGTGGGGGATTCAAGTCATACAACTACTTGTTGGATAAGGGTGTCTGTTCCAGCCCACGTGACTTTTTTGATAACGTGCGCTCGAAGGTGAATCATCAATGGCCGGCGTTTGTGCATCCGGCCGAGGCAGCGCGCGCAATCCGTGCGGCGGGGGGAGTGCCGGTGCTGGCGCATCCCGGCGCGAGCTTGAGATACGCGGGTGGTGTGACCGAGGCCACACTGGATATGTTGCTGGGGTTTGATGTTGCGGGTGTAGAGTGCTATTCTCAATACCATGACGAAATGACCACCGCGTGTTGTGTGGACTGGTGCGAGCGTCATAACTTATTGGTCACAGGTGGCTCTGACTATCATGGGGGCTTCGTGGGCCGGAAGTTAGGTGTGCCGGTAGTGGATACGGCACAATTGCGATTAGGGCCGCTAATGCAGTTTTTGTCGTAAAGTTTTCGTATAATCTAGCGAATATTTCCTGATCCTAAAAGCCCCCGGTTTAACCGGGGGCTTCTTGGGTGAATCATGGAGCTAGTTATTCCGCGTATGATCCCATTGTAGACATTCTCTATAATATGGAACTTCTTTGTATATGGCAGCGTCTATGAATTAGAAAGATGTCAATTTTAAGGAGGTTCGTGAAATGAAAGGTAAGCTTTGGCGTATTTTGTTGATCGTGGCGATGTTAGGGGTAACCATGGGCTGTAATGGCCCGGCAAAGGAGAATCCTTCCGGTGGTAAAGCGCCCGGAGTAGGATCGGTGGTGCAATCGGATAAGGAGCGGAAGTCTGCACCTGAAGTGCCCACGTCGGATATGGACGCGTTGGTTGCCGGGAATAGTGCATTTGCGTTCGATCTTTATCGTTTTCTCGCGGGAGAAACGGAAGGTAATTTCTTCTACTCGCCCTACAGTATTTCGCAGGCATTGGCCATGACGTATGCCGGCGCGCGGGGGGAGACGGAAACGCAGATGGGAAACGCGCTGCATTTTACGCTGGCACAGGAGCAACTGCATCCGGCTTTCAATGGACTTGACCTTGCGTTGGCGCAGCGTGGCGAGGGGGCACAGGGCAAAGATGGTGAAGGGTTCCGCTTACACATTGTCAACGCGATCTGGGGGCAGGCTAACTATACTTTCCTGCCGGAATTCCTGGATGTGCTGGCGGAGAATTACGGTGCAGGCTTGCGGATCGTGGATTTTATCGAAGCAACGGAAGCCACGCGGGTGATGATTAACGATTGGGTTAGTGAGCAGACCGAAGGACGTATCAAGGATTTGATACCGCAGGGTGCACTGAATACTCTCACGCGATTGGTGCTGACCAATGCGATTTACTTCAATGCCGCGTGGGCTAAGAGTTTTGAAGAAACCCAAACCCAGGATGGTGCATTTACGTTATTGGATGGTAGTGAGGTCACAGTCCCGTTGATGTGGCAGCAGACTTCCCTGGGGTATGCAGAACAAGCAGGTCTGCAAGTTGTTGAATTACCCTACGATGGCCATGAACTTTCGATGGTGATTTTGCTGCCGGAGATTGGACAGTTTGAGGCTTATGAGAGATCATTGGACGCTGCGCAGGTTGCATCTCTAATGCAGTCGTTGAACTATCAGGAAATTGCGCTGACCTTGCCTAAATTTAAAATGGAATCGGAATTTAGTCTGGTTAAGGCTTTGTCAGAGTTGGGAATGCCGGTGGCATTTGGAGCGGCAGCCGATTTCTCCGGGATGGATGGGACGCACGAGTTGTTTATCAGTGATGTAATACATAAGTCTTTCGTAGATGTGGATGAGGCCGGTACCGAGGCCGCGGCTGCGACCGCCGTAGTTATGGAGGCGAAGATGGCCGCATCTGAGCCGCCCCTCGAAGTGCGCGTGGACCATCCTTTTCTTTTCTTGATCCGCGATATGCAGACCGGGGCAATTCTATTCGTGGGACGTGTTGTAAATCCATAAGCATAAAAGCCCCGGGAGATCTCCGGTTTTTCATACGTTGTAACTGTTCGGCTCAGGTGGGACGCACTGCACTTGCGTTAAATCAAGCCCGTTGTAGTGATCGATTCCGTTATTTTTCAGCGCAAAAGTGCGTTCCACCTGAACAGTTGCTTTTGTTACTTATTGTGCCCCTACCACTTGAGTCTGTGATACTATGTTCACCTTTCCACGCATAACTAATGTGAACGGCACCGAGAGCAAGATCAGTCCACCTGTGCCCAGGAAAATCCCTTCATAGCCGATGATAGGAAGCAACATTCCCGCGATCAGGGGCATGGCCACCGAAGTAATGTGGTTGATACTGATGCCTGCTGAAAGGGTGGGGGTTAGTTCTTCTGGAGGGGCAGTGCGGTAGACGTAAGTAGATAGCGCCATCCCCAATGTGACAACCAGTTTGATCAGGATGAGCAATAGAATCAGAATCCATACCGTGTGTATCGTGGCAAAGCCGAGACAGCATAATACGAGTACGATGTAGCTTGAGGAGAGCATCGCGCGCTCGCCATAACGGTCAATCAAACGGCCCATCGCCGGTGACCCGATCATGTTGACTATCCCGCTGATCAACAGTAGCAGGCTGATATGCCAGACTTCCAGGCCGAACTTGTCCACCAGCACAAGTGTGCCGAAAGTATGCAGTACCTGTTTGCGCGAGCCTTCGAAGAACGTCAGGACATAGTACAACCAGTAATTCCGTTTGAGCAACATGCGCGGTGGTTCGGCTTCGGTTGCGCCAATGGTGATCGGGAGTCTAAAATAGAGAAAGCCTGCCAGGAAGATTAAACTTCCACCTACGATATAGTACATTCCCAGAGGAATAGGTGTTGCCGCTGAAATGCGGGAAACCAGGGCCAACACACCCATCCCCGTAATCCCTGCCAGTGACCCTACAGCCGCCAGCGCGCCCATTACACGCCCGGTTGTATCCCTGGTACTCAAGTTCATTGCTAGAGAATTGTGCAGTGGCATCCACATGTGCATCCCTAGACTGGCGATAACGGCAACGACTAGCAGTGCGCTGTACGAGTGGATGGTAGCATATAGCCCGTAGCCGATACCCGTCAGCAATACAGATACTCCTGCGCGGCGGGAGAGGGGCATACGCATCGTCAGGGCAGCGATAAATATCAATGCCAGACCGGGAATCTCACGGATGCCTTCTAGCCACAAAACCTGATTGCCACTCAGCCCGAGGGTGTCTATAAAGAAATTGGCCCGCGCCCCGTCTAATAATCCTGTACCAAAATTATTCATAAATGCAGCACAAGCCAACATAATCAAATTACTGCTCCAGATCGTCGTGTCAAATTTAAGTCTTTTCCAGAGTTGTTTCATAATACTCCCTTGAAAATAGCGAATTACGAATTCAATTTTCATCTAACCACTGGGGAACCACCGGTTAATGAGAAATTCCTTTAAAATTCCGTAACCGTTTAATTTTGTGAGCGATTACCGTTTTCTGTCACATACTCCAGACAGAAAGTGTGCTTAGGTGTGTTTTTTCGCTGGCGGGCGTAGCCCGCCAGCGAAAAAACACACCTTTCCTGCAGCTTTAGCCGCTTTGCCGCCGTCGATGGCGCCGTTTGCTCACAAACCTAAACGCATACACGTTACCATACTTCTATTACCCGCTTCAACACTTCTATTGCGCGATGATACTCATTCAGGTCAATGTGTTCATGGGGGGTATGATCCAATGTTGAATCACCCGGCCCATACGCCAGGATGGAGTGTCCCCACACAGGACCGACCACGTTCATATCCGAGGTGCCGCTTTTGACTTTGAATTGAGGCCGCACGCCCGCTTCGCTCAATGCCATGATGAAGGCCCGCGCCAGTGGCGTGGTTTTATCACCTCGGAAGGCGACTTCATACCCGGAGATGTGGAGTTGCGCATCTCCGGCTAACGCGCGTAGGGTCACTTGTAAGGTCTCAACATCCAGTTGTTCTGGTAACCGGAAACTGAGTTTGAGGGCCGCGGTTTGTGTAAAACCATCTTCTTCGGAACGTATCGCCCGTAGTGTAGGGGACAACTGTGTGAACATCCCCGCACGCTCTGCGTTGAACGTTTCTGCGTACTCTATGACGTGCTGCCAAAATGCGAAAGCTGCCTCACAGGCGTTAATTTCCTGTCCGGCAGTGTGTGCAATCTCGTGGGTGAGTGTATATTCCAACAGGAGACGCCCCTTGTACGCTACGGTGACACGGTCCCAGTTGCTGGGTTCCCCAATGATAACGGCCTCTGGGGTGAGCTTATCTAACAGAAACCGCGCGCCTTTCGAAGTAGCGGCTTCTTCTTCCACTGCACCTACCACGATAACACGTTTGTCCGGTTGCGTTCCGGCACGTGTCGCCGCCGCGACAAACGTCGCCAACGGCCCTTTGGCATCCACCGTACCGCGACCATAGAGCAAATTGCCCTCGCGCCGCACGGGGATGTAACCTGGTACAGTGTCAATGTGTCCCAGGAGCAAAAGTGTGCGCGTACCATTCCCCAACTCCCCGATGGCATTGCCGGCGCCGTCTATGTAAGCGTGGAAGCCGAGATTCTGCATCTGAGTGATGAGGTACGTCACCGCCGGATGTTCTTCTCGTGACGGGCTGTACTGCTCGACAAGACCCGTCAACAGCGCGTCTGCTTGTGTGTCATCAAAGGTTTCTATACTTTTCGGCAAACCAGTTCTCCTTTACCCAGGGGGACGATCATAGCATCTACACGTTCATCGGCCAGCGCGCGATCCAACATCGGCGCGAGAGTGGGGCGATGGTTGATAGCATTGTCGGCAATCAGCAGCCCACCTGGGACCAGGTTAGGCACAACCGCTTCGTAGCAATCGCTGTAAATTTCTTTTTCGGCATCTAGGAAACAGAACGCAATACCGGGTATCTGGGATAGGTAATCCAGCGCATTTCCCGCGATGAGCGTAATGGTGTTTTCCATTCCGGTCAGGCGAAAGGTTTCTTGCGCCAACGTGACTTTTTCTTCCAGTATTTCGAACGTCGTGATTGTGCGTCCTAATGCTTGGCACGCCAGCGCGATCCAGAGCGTGGAGTAGCCCGCGCTGGTGCCGATCTCGATGTAGTTGCCGGCGGGCGCGTTAGCTGCCAGCAATGCGATAAACTGGCCCGTTCCTGGCGGAATTTGGCGCAATCGTTGCAATCGGAGTGTACCATCTTGCCGGTCATGGGTGTCTTGTTGCTCCAGGTAATGCATTCGATCTAAAATAGGTCGGGGGATGTTATGAAACATAAAGTGCCTCCAATTAAATATCAGGGGATGGGGCTTGATTTGAGTGTAACCGTTTTCCCAGACTAATGACGTGATCGTTGGCAAATCCCAAGCTTTCATAAAACGCGATAATATCCTGGTTTGTTTCTCGCACCTGGAGGTTGATTTTGGGACACCCTAGTTCCCGCAAGATGGCCTCGGCATGTACCATTATCTTGTTGCCGATGCCCTGACGGCGCAGCGCGGGATCTACTGCCAGGTAGTTGATCCAACCGCGATGACCTTCGTAGCCGGCCATTATCGTGGCGACCACGGCGCCATCCAATACACCTACAAAGAACAGATCGGGCTGAAAATCGAGCTTACTCATAATGTCCTTGTGGGGATCATTCCACGGCACGACCAACTTGCAGCGCTGCCAAAGATCGACTACCGCGGGTTCATCTTCGGGACAGAATGTCCTGATGGTGAGATGATCTATGATTTCAATTGACACGTTTTCTCCTCCATAAATGGGCGCGTTGCACTTTTTGAAGTGCAATGCACCTGTTTTTTTATTCTATTAACTCAAATATCTATGACAGCAAAACGTGAAACGTGATAGACCGTCTATCACGTTTCACGTTTCACGTTTCGCGTATCACGCACCACGTTTCACGTTTTACGACCGTTTTTGCGCTGCCACAGCCAGTGTATAGTCTATCACTTTTGCAGGAATATTCACGCCGGTGGTGTCGATGCTGTTACGAAATTCCATTGTGTAGTTGATTTCGTTGACCAGCAAGCCTCGATCGGGATCTTCGAAAATGTCGAGGGCAACGACACCACCGCCGACGGCGGCGGCAGCGCTAAGGCACAGCTCATTGAGGATCGGGGTAACCGGGCAGTTCGTTGCCTGTCCACCACGCGCGGTGTTGGTAATCCAGTGCTCCGAAGTGCGATAGATAGCACAGATGGTCTCATCCCCAACGACAAAGGCGCGGATATCCCGGCCCGGCTTATGAATGTATTCCTGGATGTAATAGATGGAATGGTGGTAGGATCCCAGGACTTGCTTGTGTTCCAGTACCGTTTCAGCGGCTTCACGATCATTGATTTTCGAGAGTAACCGTCCCCAAGATCCGACGCCCGGTTTGAGGACAACCGGATAGCCCATTTCCTCAATGGCTTGAAGGGCAGACTGGGGCGTAAAGGCGATCATTGTCCGGGGGGTAGGGATACCGGCCCGCGCGAGCGCGCTGGTCGTGAGCAATTTATTACCGCAATTCTCGGCGACCTGGTATGTATTTACAGTAGGCACACCCCAATCACGGAACAATAATAGCGCGTATAGCGCGCGGGAGTGGTTGATGCATCGTTCCAGGATGACATCGTATTCCCACCCATTCTTCTGAATTTCAAGGATAACCTCACGATCATCAATGATCTCAAAATTGACATTCCGTTTTTCCAAGTCTTGGATCAGTAATTTCTCCTCCACACGGATGCGTGAGGATAACATACCCACGTTTATCATATCTTATTCCCCCCAATCCTCTTCTTCCTTTGGCGCGACATCAAGGGTAGGTGGGTTAAGGCCAACCACCTCCAGTTCCGTCCCACAATCAGGACACACAACGATCTCGTGTTGAATTGTATCTTCGGCCAATTCGATTTCGGCTGCACACTCTGGACATTCCGCGAACATTTCTAAACTCCTTCCTTAGCTAAGATAAATTTTTGAAACTGGATACTGAACATCGGTACCCTGTACCCCATAATTCTTAATCTGCAACCCGTTCTTTTATAACTTCTGCGGCTGCAGTTTCAGTTGCTACTAGCGCCTGTTGTTCATTGGCCCAACGGCGTAGCAGGCTGTCTACATCATCCAATGAAATTTGTTTCTCGTCGGCCAGCGTTTTGATGTGGGTTGTGATTGCCTTAATTGTCTCATCACTTAGGGAAAGCCCAAGTTGCTCGGCGCGGTTTTTGATTGCATTCCATCCGGTGAGCCGGTGAGCAATACTGACATAGCGTGTCATCCCGAATGCCTGGGGATCAAGAATTTCGTAAGTCTCTGGATTATTAAGAATTGCTTTGGCATGGATGCCCGCTTTATGGGTAAAGGCCGTGATGCCGGTGATGTAGTTGTTGAAGGGGATATCTACCCCCACCATCTGGGCTACGGTGTTGTCAATCTTGCGCAGTAACGGCAGATTGTATTTGTTCACCAGGGTTGGGGCGGTGGCGTAGAGACGCGCAATAAGCCCTCCCAAGGGTGTGATGCCATTACGTTCCCCGATGCCCAATACGGTTGTGTCTACGTGGGTAGCCCCGGCATCCAGGGCTTCAAAGGCGTTGGCGATTGCGCAGCCAGAATCGTTGTGCCCGTGGAATTCGATGTCGCAGACAACACGGCGGCGCAGTTCGCTCACCAACTCGTAGACCTGGCGCGGGGTTGCGATGCCGACGGTATCCGCGATCCCCACACGGTTCACGCCGATGCTGTCTACAGCTTCATAAACGCGAAATAGGTCCTCGCGTTTGCTGCGGAAAGAGTCCTCGGTGCTGAACCGCACCGCAATGCCCTGGCTCCGTACAAAGCTCACGACTTCCAGAGCCATATCAATGATCTCGTCAATAGCTTTACCGTGGCTGAAGCGGCGCAGCATAGACGAGGTACCGATAACAACATCTACGCCATCCACACCTGTATCAATGGCGATTTGCGCATCCTCGATCCGGCAACGTGTGTGGGTGAGTATCTTGCATTTAAGACCTAATTTTGCAATTGCGCAGGCATCTGTAAAACTTTGAGGAGAGGCCAATGGTGACGTCAGTTCAATGCACTCCACTCCAAAATCATCTAACAGATACGCGATTTCAGTCTTTTGCACAGTATTGAAATTAGCGCCAACAAACTGTTCCCCTTCTCGTAATGTAGATTCGATAATGTTAAAATGGTTCAGAGACATTGTTCACTCCTTTCCTAATTTGAGCAAATTTTCAGAAATCTTACTTAACAAAAAAGCCAACTTCCGGTCTGGGGATTGGAAGCTGGCTTTTGGTGTGCTTTGATTTGCGGCAAACACTGCTATCCAAACCCTTCATCGGGTTTGTTGCGCTTGCACTTCTTCTCAATTGTGTTGAGACAGTATGACATGTTTTGTTCCTTCATGGAAGAATTCATAATTTACGGCGACTCGTAATTCTATAAAAAAACCGGCCCTAGCTTGTATAGAAGGCTAGGGCCGGTTTTTTGTCTGTAAACGGAAAATTCCGGGCCTAGTTGCCCGGCTTCTTCATACCACGATTTAAAGATACGGTTATCATCACTTCGCTTTTCCTTGGACTCAAGAATCATTCTATCGAATTTGGGAAAATTGTCAAACCAGGGGAATTTCAATAGTTATTTTAGAAGTGAGGTTGTATAATGATGATGAAATATTTTGGAAGTGCAATGTATCCGTTTTTGAGGGAGAATGTGATGATGAAGACTATGGTTGAACCCGCACTTATCGTGATTTTTGGGGCTTCGGGGGATCTTACACAGCGCAAGCTGGGTCCCGCACTGCATAGTTTATCTTGCGATGGGGTATTGTCTCCCAAAACGCGTGTGGTGGGGGTGGCGCGCTCGCAATATACGGATAAAGGCTTTCGTGACCGGATTTATAAGGGAGTTGAAATGTATGCGCGCCTCACTCCCAAAGCGTGTTCGCTATGGTCGGATTTTGCAGAACAATATACTTACGTGTCCGGGCATTATGACGATCCGGATACCTATCGTCGCCTCGCGGCACATTTGAATGCACTCGACGTAGAACAAGATGCAGGTGGAAATCGTCTCTTCTATCTGGCGACGCCGCCGGTGTTGTATCCTGTTATTGTGGAACAGTTAGGAAAGGCGGGATTGAATCGGGGTCAGCGAGGATGGACGCGTATTATTATTGAGAAGCCCTTCGGCCATGATTTTGAAAGTGCGCGGCAGCTTAACACACAGGTTCACGCGGTTTTTGATGAGACGCAAGTCTATCGCATTGATCACTATCTGGGCAAAGAAACAGTGCAAAACATTATGACCTTCCGTTTCGCTAATGCTATTTTCGAGCCGCTGTGGAATCGTAACTATGTGGCACACGTTCAAATTACGGTGTCTGAAGACGTGACGGTAGGGGAACGGGCGGGCTATTACGATAAAGCCGGTGTTCTGCGGGACATGTTTCAGAATCACTTGCTACAGTTGTTGATGTTAATGGCAATGGAGCCGCCCTCTGCTTTTAACGCCCGCGTGCTGCGCGATGAGAAGGTGAAAGTGTTGCAAGCTATTGGACCAGTACAGGCCGAGGATGTAGTATTGGGGCAATATGTGGGTTACCTGGATGAGGATGGGGTTGCCCCTGACTCGCGCACTCCCACCTATGCTGCTCTGCGCCTCTATGTGGATAACTGGCGTTGGCAGGGAGTGCCCTTTTATCTGCGTTCCGGTAAGGGGCTGGCGCGTAAGGTATCGGAGATCTCATTACAGTTTAAACACGTGCCACACTTGCTCTTTCCTGAGAACGTGGATTTGATGCCCAATCACCTCACTTTGCGAATTCAACCTGACGAGGCGATTCAGTTGCGTTTTGCGACGAAAATTCCAGGTGCGGGAATGCGTGTTAAGCCGGTGGACATGGAGTTCAAGTACGCGACCGATTTTGGGGAGACCGCGCTGCCAGAAGCCTATGAGCGTTTGTTGTTGGATGCACTCCAGGGAGATGCCTCGCTCTTCACACGCGCGGATGAGATTGAGTTGGCCTGGCAGTTAATTGACCCGCTCACTGCGCGTGGTGTTCCTTTACTTTATCCCCTTGGAAGTTGGGGGCCGGGGGCGGCGGATGTTTTGATTGGTGAGCAGGCCTGTAGTTGGTTTTGTGAAGATTAGATATTTCATTTTAAACAGGAGAGATATGGATAATACGCTTTTTCGTATTGAGAAAGATTCAATGGGCGAGGTACAGGTTCCTGTAGATGCCCTGTGGGGTGCGCAGACGCAGCGCGCGGTGGAAAATTTTCCTATCTCTGGAGAGCGATTTGGGCGTGGCTTTATTGCCGCGTTGGGGCATGTGAAGCGCGCTTGCGCGCGGGCAAACGTGGGGTTAGGAAAGTTATCACCGGAGATCGCGACGGCGATTTTGCAGGCGTGTGATGAAGTGATTGCCGGAAAATTAGACTCCCATTTTCCGATAGATGTTTTTCAGACGGGATCGGGCACTTCGACCAACATGAATGTTAACGAAGTGATCGCTAATCGCGCGATCCAGGTGCTAGGGGGCGTGGTAGGCAGCAAGCAGCCGGTCCATCCTAATGATCATGTGAATATGAGCCAGTCGAGTAATGACGTGGTGCCGACTGTGATCCATGTTGCGGCAGTGCTGGCTCTACGCGATGAATTGATGCCGGCGTTGGTGCCTTTGCATACAGCGTTGGCGGAGAAGGCGCAGGCGTTTGATGGGATTGTGAAGACCGGGCGCACGCATTTGCAGGATGCAACGCCCATCCGGTTGGGCCAGGAGTTTGGTGGGTATGCGGCGCAAGTAGCCAAAAGTATCGCGCGCGCGGAATCTGCAATTGCCGTGTTGCGCGAGGTTCCTCTTGGCGGTACGGCGGTGGGCACGGGGCTTAATTGCCCGCCGCAGTTTCCGGCGCAGGCTCTTGGTTATCTTAACGCTGCTCTCGGTACGGCGTTTGTCGAAGCAGCAAATCACGTCGAAGCTAATGCCGCACGGGATGCATTAGTAGAGGTTTCCGGTATTGTAAAAACGATAGCTGTGAGCATCCACAAAATCGCTAACGACGTGCGCTGGCTTGGGTCTGGACCGCGCAATGGGTTGGGGGAATTACGGCTGCCCGCCGTGCAGCCGGGATCATCCATTATGCCGGGTAAAGTGAATCCTGTTATCCCAGAAGCTGTGATTATGGTATGTGCGCAGATTATCGGCTATGATGCCGCTATCACATTGGGTGGATTGGGAGGCGTGTTCGAGTTAAATATGATGATGCCCCTAATCGCCCACAATCTACTGCGTGGGATCACGTATCTGGCGAACGCGGCGCGTGTTTTTGCCGTGCGCTGTATTGTGGATCTGCAGGCAGATGCTGCGCGTTGCCGGGAGACGTTGGCGCGTAATCTCGCGCTGGCAACTGCTTTGGCGCCTGCTATTGGTTACGATCAGGCAGCGGAGATTGCTAAAGAAGCATACTGCACGGGACAAACGGTGCGCGAAGTTGCACTGATCCAGAATATATTGCCTTTAGCAGAACTAGACAGGCTCTTAGATGCGCGACGGATGACAGAATCTTCTACACCTTCCGGTAGGCTATCGGGGCCAGCAGGGATCAAGGTCTCGTAAAAGCATAGTTTTCCGCTCGGAATGGTTGGAGATCAGTCACAGCACTGCGGGAAGTGCTATGTTTACGATCCCCAAGCAGGAAGGTTATATGGTATACTCTTAATGTGCGTTGAGGTACATACGGATGTATAGTGAAGAGGGCGGGGTCGGGAAACTGATGTATGTGCCGGCAACGAAAACGTGGGACAGCTATCGCGGATGCCCCCATCGTAGATGCCATTATCCGGGGCTTTCCGGCAGGGCGAAAAATATCAGGTTTAATCGAATAGGAGGTAAAGATGATACGGCGTAAAGGTATACAAAATAGGGATCAGGTCAAAGTCACTTTTGTACTTCCTGGGGATCATCCTTATGGAAAGGTCGCTGTCGTGGGCGATTTTAATGACTGGGATAATGCAGTCCATAAATTCGTAAGGCGTAGTAACCACACATATAGTGTAGCCGTAACGTTAAACAAAGGACAACGTTATGCATTTCGTTATCAGGCAGAGAATGGCACATGGTTTAATGATGAGGCTGCCGATGCCTATGAAGCGAACGAATTCGGCGCGAAAAACTGTATTTTGTTGACCTAAAGTACAGGCTATTCTTTTGACTCCCCAGGTCTGGCCCGAAGATGATAGTGGATATCATCTTTTGTTGTAGATTTATGAATCTCATTAATGTCATCTTGCCCTCACCTGGGGGTTTTTTTATTAGGGATGGATGTTATTATTCAGGTTATTAGATTTATTCATTTGAAGGGGCATAGAAAATTATGAAAAAAATAGCAATTCTGACCAGTGGTGGAGATGGCTCTGGGTTGAACGCCTGCATTCGCGCGTCAGTACGCCAGGCCATTCAGCGCGGCGCTGAGGTCTATGGAGTGCGTTGGGGGTATCGAGGCTTGATCAATGGGGAAATTGACCCTTTGGATAGCCGCGACGTGGGTGGGCTGATGGGAAAGGGTGGCACATTTTTGGGAACGGCGCGTTGTCCTGAATTTAAGGATATTAAGGTACGGCGTACTGCTCTGCGACAACTCAACCAACGCGAGATTGAGGGCTTGATTGTAGTGGGGGGAAATGGCTCGTTGGCGGGAGCGGCGGCCTTGCACGAGATGGGATTCCCTGTGATTGGGATTCCTGCTTCTATTGACAATGATGTGAGTGGTACCGATATGTCGGTGGGTGTGGATACCACGTTGGGGACGATTTTGGATGCGATTGATCGCATCAAGGATACGGCCAGTTCTCATCAACGCGCATTTTTGATTGAGGTTATGGGCCGGAATTGTGGGTATCTTGCGCTTGCCAGTGGCGTCGCGGGTGGGGCCGAGGCAATTTTGATTCCAGAGCATGAAGGCCCGTCATTGGAGCAGATATCGCAAACGGTAGTGGATGCCTATGTCCGGGGCAAGCAGCATTGTATTATTGTCATTGCTGAGGGGTGGAAGCCGGGTACACAGGCGGTGGCAGATTATTTGTTGGGTCAGAAGGAAGATTTGGGGTTTGATGTGCGCGTGACCGTGCTTGGTTATGTGCAGCGGGGCGGCCGGCCCTCGATCTTTGACCGGTTGTTGGCGACCCGGATGGGAGCATGGGCGGCGAATCAGTTGCTTGACGGCGAGAGTGGTATGATGACGGCTTTGCGTGGGAGCAAGTTGGAATTATTTCCATTGTCCGAGGCCGTGAAAGAATTACGCCCGCTTGATTTGGGATTGCTTACACTCTCGGATGTGATGGATTGAGCGGTTTGAGGTTGCCGGTAAAGGGGATATTTTTCGTCTTCGGGCCATGCCCGAAGACGAAAAAACCTTCAAAATTCTCTATGTAACAACCGTTCAGCCAATGTAGCGAGCGTGGTGTTCGTGTCCCCTGCGCCGCCGATGCTGGCAAATGCCTGCATTGCCTGGGTGTGGTAATCGGCGGCGCGCTGTTCTGTGTAGGTTTTACTACCGGTAGATGCGAGAATGTGTAACCCCTGTTGGATATGGGTATCGTTGAGTTCTGGTGTTGCCAGTAATGATTGTAACTCTGGGCTGTGGTGTAGTCCATGTAGGATCGGCAGTGTCTTTTTGCGGCGCAGCATATCCGAGCCAACTGGCTTGCCGGTGCGCGCGGGGTCTCCCCACAGTCCCAGTAGATCATCTTCCATTTGAAATGCCATCCCAATGGCTTCTCCGAATTCCCGCAGGGCTGCAGTTTGTGTAGGAGAAGCCCCTGCAACAATTCCTCCTAATTCACACGCTAACCCAAGCAGAGCAGCCGTCTTACCCATGATCATTTTCATATACATAGCTTCGTCCACAGTGGATTCGGACTCAAAGCTGATGTCTAAAGCTTGCCCGGCGGTAAGGGCTAACGTAGTATCTGTGAAGCGGTGTACTGCGTGAACGACGCGTTCTGCCGAAATACCCGTCGTTTCCAGCCCCAGGAGTGCTTGATAACTGAGCGCGAAGAGCGCATCCCCTGCGTTGATAGCCTGTGCCTCTCCCCATATCGCCCACAATGTGGGCCGGCCACGGCGTGTTGTATCTCGATCCTCAATGTCATCGTGGATCAATGAGAAATTGTGGAGAAGTTCTACGGCAGCGGCTGCCGGGAGTGCTTGTTGCCAATCTGCTCCCTGGGTTTCGCTGGCCAGTAACAGAAAGACAGGCCGGAGTCGTTTGCCCCTGGATATTTTTACCGGGTGAAAGTCTGTATCTACCCAACCTAGATGGTACTGTAACATACCGCTGAGTAATGGTGTGGATTGAGGTGTTGTGGCTATGATGGTGTGTAGTGTTGCTTCTAATGCGGGCAAGTAACGTAAAAATGGATCCATAATTCCCCCCGTACGAAATGACAATGATATATAAAATACTATACGCTCGATCTGTACTAAAGTCAATCTTGACTTCTAACTACCGGACACTTTTCTACTATTTAGCCGCAATTAGGTTGGATTTTGCGACTAAAATCGCTTTTAAGTAG
>JAFGFI010000168.1 GCA_016931185.1 Anaerolineae bacterium | reverse complement strand
CACGGACGGTGATGGTGTGCCCGATTACCTGGATGATGATACGGATGGCGATGGCATTCCTGACGCTGTAGAGGGCGCAGGTGACACCGATGGGGATGGGATACCTGATTACTTGGACGGTGACACCGACGGCGATGGTATTCCTGACGCAGTTGAGGGCAGTGGCGACACAGACGGTGATGGTGTGCCCGACTACCTGGACGACGATACGGATGGCGATGGCATTCCTGATGCGATTGAGGGTAGTGGTGACACAGACGGTGATGGTGTGCCCGACTACCTGGACGACGATACGGATGGCGACGGCATTCCTGATGCGATTGAGGGTAGTGGTGATACGGACGGCGATGGTGTACCTGACTATCTGGATAATGATAGTGATGGAGATGGGATCTCTGACACAGTAGAAGGCAGTGGCGACACGGATGGTGATGGGATTCCTGATTTCCTGGATGGCGATACGGATGATGATGGCATTCCTGATAGCGTCGAGAGCGCCGGTGACACGGATGGCGATGGTGTGCCCAACTACCTGGATGATGACACCGATGATGATGGCATTCCTGACATCATTGAAGGGGCGGGCGATACGGATGGTGATGAGATTCCTGACTTTCAGGATAGTGACGCTGATGATGATGGTATCCCTGATGCGGTTGAGGGTATAGGGGATAGTGATGGTGATGGCATTCCTAACTATCTGGATTTGGATTCGGATGGGGATGGTATTTCCGACAAAATCGAGGGCGCGGCGGATTCGGATGGGGATGGTATTCCCAACTACCTGGACCTGGATGTAGATGGCGACGGTATCTCTGACGATGGGGAAGATGCCGAAGATAGCGACGGTGACGGTATTCCCAATTATCAGGATGATGATGCGGATAATGATGGTGTCCCTGATGCGACAGAGGGAGATGAAGATACCGATGGTGACGGCAAACCAGATTATCTGGATACGGACTCCGATAACGACATCTTACCGGATGACGGCGAGTGGAGTACGGGACCTGACGATCCATTGATGGGGTGTGTTGCTGACGATGCTATTTGCTTTAACAATGACGCGGATGGCGATGGCCTGTTCAACCACCTGGACCTGGATAGCGATGGAGATGGTATACTTGATGAAGTAGAAGTTGTCAGTCTGAGTATTGCCCAGTTATCGCGTACACTTCAGGCGGATTCTGAAATGATGTTGCCGGATGAGGATAGTGACGGTATACCTGACTGGCTTGACGCGGATACTTTGGGTAGTTCAGATGTTCAATATCGTGTATTCCTGCCGTTTGTGCACCGGTAGTTTGTTAGAAAGATTTCACCCTGTAGTCAGGTGTAAAAATTCCTAAGTCATGCTAATATAGAAGCATCTCACTTTATAATATAAGGAGAGATGCTTCTATTTATGTCACATCTAAGCTTATTTTAAGGAGGAAGACTGATGCAACGGTTAAAACGATCCATAATTTCGATGGGTATGGCCCTGGGATTGGCGTTAGCTTTGTTGTTTATGGGTAGTATGTCGCTTTTGGCAAAGCCAATTGAACTAGATAACTCTCGTGCGCCTACAGCACCCTCTGCTGTGGTGACGGTTACGGTGAATACACTGGATGATACTGTCGGGACGTGTAGTACTACAGGTACGGGTACATGTTCATTGCGCGATGCAATTAACTATGCCAATCTTGGTGCCAATTCTGTTGTTGTTACCTTTACACAGAGCGGGGTTATCAGTATTACGCAGGGTAAATTGATAATTAATGCGGATGGCGTTGTCGTAAATGGCGATTTCGATCAAGATGGGATCCCTAACATAGAAGTGCGTTATGTGACCGGTACGAATATGTCTAAGTATGGGCTGATTAATATCCGATCTTCATATAATCGTCTTGAAGGATTGGCTGTTACTAATGCTATCAGTTATGGGATTTTATTGGATGGATATTATGGGTCGATAGTAGATAATAATGTAATTGCGAATAACTGGATTGGTTTAAATCTGAGTGGTGCAATACAATCCAATCAATCTCATGGGATTTATTTATATCAGTTGACAAATCATAGTGTCTCAGGTAACCAGATTTTGGAAAATGTTTTATCCGGTAATGAGGGTAATGCCTTACGTATTAATAGTGCGACTCATACTTCAATATTAAGTAATGTAATAGGACTAGATCCTGCAGGAACTTTAACACGCCCTAATGGTTACAGTGGAGTCAGTCTTTGGGACGTTGCGGGGGCTACCCTTCAGGGGAATGTAGTCTCTGGCAACAAAGGTCCGGGCATATACTTGCAAAATGCACGGGAAGTTACTATCGTTCAGAATATTGTCGGTCTGAATCAGGTAGGTGATGTGGCTTTGGGAAATCAAGGCGATGGTGGGATTTTTGCCCTGGATAATACTAATGTCCGCGATATTGTTATTCGCGATAATACCATCGCAGGAAATTATAACTCTGGTATTAACCTGCGCCCTGGTACCAGTCATATTGTTATTGCGGATAATCGCATTGGGGTAAATCTGGCTGAAACAGGCGTGTTGGGGAATGGTGTTTGGAATAATGATAATACCAAAGATGGGATTCAGATTGATAGTGCGCATCATATCACGATCGAAAACAATCTCATTTCTGGCAATGGTCGCGCGGGTATTTTGATGGTCGGGGATACTGCGACGCAAAATTTGATACGCGACAACTATATTGGGGTTGACCGTGCTATGACTCAAAACTGGGGTAATGGGTCAACAGGTTGGATGATTGATAGTGGGCATGGGGGTATTTATGTCGCCCGTGGCGCACATCACAATCAAGTGATCAGCAACAGTGTATATTACAACTATATCGGCATCCGTCTCTCTGGAGAGGAAAGTTCACTCAACCCACCTCAATATAACGAGGTACGCGATAATCAAGTGCGATTTAATCGTAAATACGGCATTGCGAACTATATTACGCATCTGAATACTGGGGATACAACACCTGCTGAAGGTGATAATCTTATCCAGAACAACGTGATAATGCATACCGGCTGTAGTGATGTTTTTGATTGGTGTACGGGTGATGGTATCTTTAATGTAGGGGCATCTCCACGTATTGTGTCCAATACGATATCGAATAATGAGAATCATGGGATTTTTAATTATGTGTATATTGCACAGGATGGTGCTACTCATGCTGCCGATGATATTCTCTCCATCCCTGACATTGTCAGCAACACGATCAGCAATAATACAGATGAAGGAGTTTTCTCCCGTGATACTGCTCCTCTGGATAAATATAGTTTACATCTTGTAAATACTGTAAATCACAATAATAATAATAGCACGCAAATCTCGCAACGTTGGTTTGGAGCGGTAGAGATATTCAGCGGAACCAAGACGATAACTAGCAGTGCGCAGATTACGCTGACTTCGCAGGCTGTTGCGGCCTCGCCCTGTCCAGGTGGAGCAGCGGATTGCGTGGGAGATACATTTGCCTTGGCCGGTGGTGAACAGGGTATTTGGGGGCCATCGGGCATTTCCTATAATGATGTGGATAATCCTGCTTCGACTAAGGGAACCACATGGTTTGAACTTTATGAATACCGTGTTGATAACAACAGTACAGTTATAACGTATACGCCTCACTGGATTGATGTGGGAGGAGGTGTGTATGCAGGTGCAAGTGCCTTCACGTTTGATGGTTCCTCCGTTACATTGAAGCGACCTGTTGCTGCTACGGCACTTCCCTCTTGCCTGCCTACAGGGATTGTCGCAGACCCAGATCATAGCCAGTGTCGCTATCAAATTGCAGACGTTGCCGTCTATATGTTAGGAGGTAGTTCCGACAGTGATGGGGATGGTATTCCTGATGCCCAAGAAGGTAGTGGCGATACGGATGGCGATGGGATCCCTGATTATCAAGATGATGACGCTGACGGTGATGGCATCCCGGATAGTGTTGAGGGTGATGGGGATACGGATGGGGATAATACACCTGACTATTTGGATGATGATTCGGATGCTGATGGCATCCCCGACGAGATCGAGGGCAGTGGCGATACGGATGGCGATGGGATCCCTGATTTCCAGGATGAAGATTCCGACAATGATGGCATCCCGGATGAGACTGAAGGGATAGCGGATGCGGATGGAGACGGCATCCCGGATTATTTAGAAGATAATTACGATGATATTGACAACGATGGCACACCTAACTATCAAGATACTGACTCCGATGGGGATGGTATCAACGATGCAGATGAGTACTATGGGGGGGATAGTGATACTGCGTTCTGTACCAATATAACACAGGATACCGATGGTGATAACATCCCTGATTGCCAGGATAATGATGTAGATGGTGATGGTATTCTTAACTATCTTGATGGGGATAGTGATGGTGATGGTATTCTTGATGCGACCGAGGGGATGGGCGATACAGACGGCGATGGTATTCCTGACTGGATCGATCCTGCGGATGGCAGTGACACTACTGCGGGCGGTGACTCGGATGGGGATGGTATTTCTGATGAAGAGGAGGCTGGTGATAATCCCAAGTACCCGGCGGATACGGATGGGGATGGGATTCCCGACTACCTCGATACCGACAGCGACAATGACGGCATTTCTGATGCGATTGAAGGCAGTGGCGATACGGATGGCGATGGTGTTCCTGACTACCTCGATACCGATAGCGACAACGATGGGATTGAGGATTGGGAAGAAGCGGGATGCGCCGATACGGACCAGAATGGGCAAGCAGACCCTGGTTCCTGTCCTGCTGAAGTGCCTGATGCTGATAATGATGACATTCCTGACTACCTTGAGAGCAATACCGCCGATATTGACGGTGATGGTGTGACGAATGAACAAGATACTGACTCGGATGGGGATGGTATTTCTGATGATGAAGAAAACTATGCCGGCCCGGATGAGGTTCCATTCTGTGCAAATACGACGCAGGATACCGATGGCGATGATATCCCCGATTGCCAGGACAACGATGTGGATGGTGATGGTATCCTCAATCATCTTGATGGGGATAGTGATGGCGATGGTATCCTTGATAGTACCGAAGGAACAGGCGACACCGATGGTGATGGTATTCCCGACTGGCTCGATCCTGCGCCCGGAAGTGACCCAAGTGATGGGGGAGATAGTGATGGAGATGGCATCTCCGATGCCGACGAGCTTGGCAATGACCCCTCGCACCCTATTGATACGGATGGGGATGACATTCCTGACTATCTCGATAATACTGCCGATATCCAAAGTGGTGATGTCACCCTGGTAGGCCCGGCTAAAGGCAAAGTTGGTGTGGGGGTGACCTTTACGGCAACTGTTGCAGTGACACCCACCGCTCCTTTTACCTATGTTTGGGAGACTCCCGTGGGTACATTTACTTATGGCCCCTTGATGGCACACAGCAACACTTTCGTTTTCACCGGAACACTTATAGGGGATAACATCATTACGGTCACTGTTATCAATGGCAGTGGTAATAATAGTGGACAGGATAGTGCATCGCGTACTATTACACTCGAAACGGCTGCTGTGGAATTAACGGGTGTGACCGTCTATGGCCCACAGACCGGATCTGTACTCTTTAGCCATACTTTCACGGCTACCTTCGAACCAGAAGCCGCCGGGCCTGTCACTTTTGATTGGACAGCGACCGGTAGCCCTGCCGACGCGATTAAAGAGACGTCTACCTTTACTTTAACCTGGAATACTGCCGGTGTTTATACCGTAACTGCCATCGCGACCAATCCTGTCGGTTCCAAGTCTGGCAATCGCCAGATCACCATTCTAGGTGACTCTGATAACGATGGTATTTCTGACCATAACGAGTACTACAGCGGTGAGGAAGACACGGATTTCTGTACTGCCGGTACTGTTGATCCCCGTTGTGAGGACAACGATGTGGACGGTGATACTATCCCCAACTACCTTGATACGGACAGTGATGGCGACGGCAAACTCGATAGTGATGAAGGTAAAGGTGATAGCGATGGTGATGGCGTTCCCAACTTCCTCGATTATCAATCCGACATCTATCTTCCGGTTATCAAGCGCAATTTCTAGTTTGATGCCGTGGTAAACCTGGCCCTCCCGAGGGCTATGCTTTCGGGAGGGCCTTTATATGAAAGTTTTCACTACCTAATCACAGAGGTTGTAGAGGTTTTCTTTTTCTGCCATTTACTGTTTATCTATCCTATGAGTTGCCTTTTTCCCTGCTATCGTTACAATTATGAAGGTTTGTTTTAAATATCGTTTAAAGGTTGAGATATGACGCATATTCTAGTAGCTGATCCCACAGAAGCTTTTGCTATTTTGTTGTCTGATGAACTGAAACGTCAGGGGTATGATACAACGGTTTGTAATTCCGGTGCTAATGCGCTTGCGGCAGTTCAGCAGCGAATGCCGGATATGGCAATTCTGGACTTGGCTTTGGAAGAACCTGACACGTTTACCCTTGCCGCCCAACTTCGTGAACTTGAGCCTGCGTTACGCTTGATGTTTATTCCCTTTATGGGTGAAGATTTACCTCCTGCTGCGGCATCTATTGCAGTGCAAGGGGTGTTGCCCAAGCCTTTTTTTCTGCCTGAATTACCAGGTATGATTGAGGCTGCGCTGCAAGCTCCCATAGAGGGTGCTGCGGTTACATTTTTATCTGAGGCAGAACCGGTTGCCGAACCTGTATCTGTTATTGAATCAGAACTCATGTTTGTCGAGGAAATAGAACCCGTACCTGTTGTAGAGACGATAGTTCAAGCGGACTCTGAATCCGTTCTGGTAGGTGAGCCGGTTGTCCCGCAAGCCGAAGCTCTTGCTCCGGTAGTTGAGCCTGAAGCGGTATTGTTTTCTCCCGTGGAGGCAGAACCTGTGGTTGCCATTGGACCCGAAATGCCGGAAGAAGGCTTGTCGCGTGATACATTGCGTGTTGTCCGCCCGCAGGTTGAACGCGCGATGAACAATTTGGCACAGGAGGTCGGCGCAGACGCGGTCTTGCTCACGTTGGGTGCAGCGTTAGGTGCGTGGGTGGGACAACTGGATGCAACCGAAGCTGAAGGGATTGGGCGAGCTGTCGTCAATGGGTGGCGTACCTCTGCTGAAGTAGCGCGCATTTTAGGACGTAAACAATCCCGTTTTGAGCAGAGTACAGATGGAGGCGATTATACGTTGTATGCCTTGAGTGTAGATACTAATGCTATCATGGTAGTGGTCATACGTGGCTCTGCAACACTTGGCTTATTGCGTCATCGCGCGCGTGAGGCGGCCGAGAAAATAGCTCGCCTATGTGCATAATGATGAGAGATCGGGACTTTTAGAGAACCACATTTTTAAATAATATAAGGTTAACCTGTGAAAAAGTGGCAGATTATTGGCTTGACCGCCAGCGGATTTATGCTGCTGTTTGGGGCAACCTATCTCTTTTCCACACGTGTGTATGTGTGGGATGCGGCATTATTGCTGATCATCTCTCTGGTTAGTTTGTTCTATGTTTTTACCCACACTTTACTTCCCCGCCATTCCTTAAAAGAATGGGGGGAAAATGTTTCTTTGACGCCCCTGGATTGGATTAAAGTTGCAACCATCGTTGTGTCGGCTATGGTTGGGTTTACTAGCCGCACACGTGTCGTGGGCCATGATTTCACTTTTCTACTGTTTGTATGGCTGTTTGCCATATTTGGATTTGTTGTGGCGACCGTGTGGTCTGCATTTGTCACATATTATAAGCAAGGTGGTCTAAAAGTTGTAAGGAATATTTTGTCAGGTGACACTTCATCATTGAATATAAGCGGAGAATTTTGGGCCGTATGGGGGTTATTGGGAAGTGCTGCTCTGGTACGGGGAATTGCGTTAGATAACATTCCCTTTAACCTGGGGGGGGATGAAGGAACTCAGTTGTTGGCAGGAATTCAACTGGTAACACCGCCGTTGGATAATCCTTTTGCTACAGGTTGGTATTCCGTTCCTACATTATCATTCTTGTTGTACGGTGTTGGTATGCGTGTATGGGGGGCGACAGTAGCCGGTGGACGGATGATTTCTGCTATAATCGGGACATTAACCGTGTGGGCGACATTCTGGCTCGGACGTACTATGGGCGGAAAGCGAGTCGCATGGTCTGCAGCGTTTGTGGTTGCATTTTCGGCGTATCACATCCATTTTAGCCGTATTGCTTCCAATCAAATCTTAGATCCATTTATTGGGACGTTGGGGATTGGGTTGTTGTATCAAGCGCTCACCAGGCCTGTACTTTCAGCAACGTCGGCAGAGATTTCACATCCGGCTTGGGGTTTGGCTGGTATAGTCCTGGGGATAGGATGGTATGCGTATTTTGGTGCGCGCTGGGTGACTTTTCTGGCTTTGTTAATCGTGTTTTGGCGAGTGTTCCAGGAACCGCGCTTTGTTATCCGGCATCGTAAGGGCTTAGGGACGTTATTGGGAGGCTGGTTGCTCATTACATTGCCGCTTTTAATGTGGTATATGGCTCATCCTAGTGCGTTTATCGAGCGTTATAACGCTGTGGGCATTTTCCCCTCAGGCTGGTTGACGCGCGAAGTTGCATTGACAGGCAAGAGCATAAGCACTGTGTTAGCCGGGCAGTTTTGGCGAGCCATAACAGCATTTCACCTTACACCTGATCCCACGTTTTGGTATCGCCCGGGAACTCCGCTGGTTGATTTTGTGACGGGTGGGTTGTTGTTGGTGGGGATGTTGGTCTCTCTATTGCGTTGGCGTTGGCCTGGGCGGGGGAGTACGTTGCTCTGGTTCTGGTCAACATTAGTAATGGGATGGGGACTTACAGAAAATCCACCTAGCAGCCAGCGTGGTTTGTTATTGGTTCCTGCGGTAGCTTTGTTAGTGGCATGGGGAGTAGAAGCTATCTGGGAACTCTTAAACTATTGTTATGATGCTGTTGAAAAAAATGGGCGTGCGATTCGCCATTCGCCATTCACTGTTGCTTCTATACTTTGGGCTGTGTTGAGTATAGTAATAATGACTTTGAATATAGGTTTCTATTTTGATATCTATACCCCGCAGCGAATTTATGGTAATCCTTCGGCGGAAGTCGCGACCGAGTTGGCTCATTTTATAAAAGCGAATCCTTTACCTGGAAGCACAGTGTATTTCTTCGGTCCCCCATTTGTGTACTGGGAGTTTGGAACGTTGGCTTTTCTGTTACGTGATCAACCAGGATACAATGTATTGCCGGATGAATTGCCACAGGCTGTTGTATCCCCGGCACGGTTCGTGTTTGTACAAGAGCGGCTGAATGAATTGGAGGGGATATTGGCGTTATATCCTGGTGGAGATGTAACACAATTATATGCTCCAAATGGTCGCAGTTTAGCGTTGATTTATGATTGGTAGTGAGATTGATTTATGTCGTTGACAATCTTAACTTCCTTGCTATAATTTGCTAGCTACCCTATGGAAGACTCTACTGAGTGTGGTAAAAGAACATTTTTAGAGTTGGGGAAATAAATCCTAGCCGGTGTTATCAACATCGGGAGCAAGAAGGGGGGGAGAAGCGTGACGTATGTAGTAGCTGACGATAACGAGTCCTTTGACTCTTTGCTACGTCGGTTCAAGAAAAAGGTGCAGTCAGATCGCATTTTATCTGAGATTCGCAAGCGCCGTTATTTTGAACAGCCAAGCATCATTCGTAAGCGCAAGCGGGCTGCTAAATTGCGCAAGAGTCGTCGAACTTCAATCAAAGATAGACGCAGACAATATTAAATTGTACGAGGGGATACTATGGGCCTGATCGATCAATTACGGCAAGATCTTAAAACTGCGATGCGTGCGCGTGACGAGCATCGTAAGTCAGTAATACGTATGGTTTTAACTTCTGTTCAGTTAGCTGAGGTAGAGAAAGGTCTTTTGAGTGATGCCGATGTCATGCACCTTATTCAGGGAGAGGTTCGCCGGCGTGAAGAGGCTCTTGAGATGATGAAGCAGGCTGAGCGTGATGACTTGGTCGCTGATGAAACTCTGGAAATTGATCTTCTAAGGGCGTATCTTCCGCAACAACTCAGTGTTGAGCAAATCGCAGAGATTGCACGTAAGGTAATGATTGAAGTTGATGCGACTGCCCCTTCCGATTTTGGAAATGTGATGAAAGTAATGATGCCTCAAGTGAAAGGACGTGCTGACGGTCGGATAGTTAACGAGGTTGTCCGTAATTTGTTGAATGAATTACGTGCAGCGTCTTGATAGCTTTGAGGGATTGTTGTTGTGTGAGTTAGATTGTTCTTTGGATTTCAGGTTTATGTTAATAAGGGGGAGCTATCTCTGAGGGGAGGCTCCTCCTTTTTGTGCGTCATTTCCGAATGACACGTTATATTTAGGTGGCGATGCGTGTGTCATACTCACAATCTGTTTCGCGTAGTTGGATAGTGCTTCAGATCTTGCTCT
Organism: Anaerolineae bacterium; assembly: GCA_016931185.1. GTDB lineage: Bacteria > Chloroflexota > Anaerolineae > B4-G1 > SLSP01 > JAFGFI01. Next base: position 12,655 of record JAFGFI010000168.1, on the reverse strand, counting down.
GGGTGCTTTTGACATTGGTGATTGCTTTTGTTCTCGTTTTTTCATTCGCCAATGGATATGATTTAGACCCCGGTGATGTTGCCCCTCGTGATATTCGCTCTCCTGTGGATATTACGTATGTAAGTGCTATCCGTAGCCGTCAAGCTCAGGATGAAGCTGGACGTAATGTGTCCTCGGTGTTTACTTCTCCTGACCCCCAAGTTGCGCGCCAACAATTGGATAGAATGCGTCAGGTTTTGGCATTTTTAAGTGCGTTACGTGCTGACATCTATGCTTCAGATGTGCAAAAGTATGCGTGGGTATTGGCTGTGCCGGAATTGGCGACACTTTCCCAAAATAGTGTAAATACCATTTTGATTTTGTCTGAGGCAGATTGGAATCGGATGCAATTAGAATCTTTGCGCTTGCTGGACCAAGTGATACGACAGGCTGAGATTCGAGAAGCAGATTTGACTGATACGCGCGACCGTCTGCCGGCTCTGGTATCGCTGGAATTACCACAGGAAATTGCAACCGCAGTTGTGGATATGGTAAAACGTTTTATCCAACCCAATGTGTTCTACGATGAGGCTGCGACCAGTACACTGCGTGAGCAAGTAAGGACTGAGACAGGCCCTGCCTTTCGCACTTTACGGAGTGGTGAGATTATATTACGTGAGGGGAGTGTCGTCTCTGAATTAGACGTTGAGGCTCTGACGGAGTTAGGCCTAACTTCTCGGCGGCGAGATTCGTTTGATGTGGGGGTGACGTTGTTATTATCGGCGATTATGACGTTTAGCCTGGGTGTTTATTTATGGAATATGCAGCATGAGGCATTGATTGCGAACCGTACGGAATGGCTACTTTTCTTATTGCTCTTCATTTTCTTTCTGTTAGCCCGCTTGTTAGTTCCTTCGTCCGGCGATTTTATTCCTTATTTGTTTCCCAGTGCTGCATTAGCAATGTTAGTAACAACAACAATTGGAAAATCTGCCGGTGTGGGGGCTGTGGCTTTATTAAGTATTGTGGGGGGGTGGATCGCAGGTCGTTCGTTGACTTATGCAACATTAGTGTTTTTGAGTGGCCTGTTTGCTATGCTAACTTTGCCACGCTATGAGCAGGTTGGTGCTATTTTCCGTTCCGGTTTGATAAGTGGGATGATGGCGGCGATTGCTATTTTTGTTTTTTCTGCGGATTTGCTTGACACGGATCCGATTTCATTGTTGTTGAAGATGAGTGTGTGTGTTGGGGGCGGGGTGATCTCAGGAGGCTTAACAGTAGGGGGGTTATTTTTATTGACCCCGTTGTTTGACCTGGCGACAACATTTCGTCTGGTAGAACTTAGTAGCCCTAATCACCCGCTATTACAACGTCTGCTGCGTGAGGCCCCGGCAACGTTTAATCATGTGATGATGGTCACCAGCTTGGCCGAGCAAGCTGCCGAACGCATTGGAGCTAATGCTTTATTGACCCGAGTGGGTACATATTACCATGATGTTGGTAAGTTGATACGCCCTTATTTTTTTGTGGAGAATCAGCAGGGATTGAGCAATCCACATGAACGGTTGGACCCTTACACGAGTGCGGATATTTTAATCGGTCATGTACGTGATGGTATCCGTTTAGCTCAGCAATACCGTTTACCGGCTCGGGTGCGCGCGTTTATCCCTGAACATCATGGAACTATGAAAGCCAGTTTTTTCTATCATAAAGCGGTTGAGGCTGCTGGAGGAGAGGCGGGGTTAGTGGATGAATCCCAGTTTCGTTACCCTGGGCCGAAACCGCAGAGTAAGGAGACATTGTTGGTGATGTTGGCGGATAGTTGTGAAGCGGCTACGCGCGCGCGTAAACCTTCCACACCTGATGAACTGGTGCAAATCGTAGATACAATTTTTGAACAACGTATGCGCGATGGACAAATAGACGAATGTCCAATTACGGTACGTGAATTAACGATAGTGAAGGCAACCTATGTTGAATTATTGCGCGGGGCTTATCATCCCCGTGTCAAATATCCAGAATCTAAACAGAACAAGCGTGATATTGATGAAGAATAAACAAAAATACCGGGCGGTGGAATCCGCCGACAAGTTTTCTATTGATATTCAGGTCGAACCTCAACTGGGAGAATTAGACACTGAACCTATACGGTTGGCCGTGCTGGCTACCCTTGTCTATCAAGAAGCTGTTGCGCCATTCGGAAATGGTACGCCATTCAGAAATGGTACGCAAGATTGGCCCCAAATTTCTCTACCCTGTGAGGTGACGGTTGTTATTTCTGATGATGAGGCTTTGTGTGAGTTAAACCGTCGTTTCCGGGGCGAGGATCATCCCACTGATGTGCTTTCATTTACCAACGATACTCGGGGCCCTTGTGCTGGCGCTACGGGCACATTTCCTTTTTATTTAGGTGATGTGGTTATTTCTATTGACCGGGCACGTGTTCAGGCTGCAGAGGCCGGGGGTACTTTAACTCAGGAACTACAGTTGTTAGCGGTGCATGGTATATTGCATTTATTGGGACATGATCATGAAAACCCGGGCAATAGAACACGTATGTGGGAAATTCAATCCACGATTCTGAAAGCTTTGGGTGTGGATATCCCTTTACCTGAATGAGACGCAGGATTAATTTTGCAGACAGTTTTAAATATGCGGGCGCGGGAATACACTATGCACTGCGCACGCAGCGCAATTTCCGTATCCATTTGCTCGCGGCTGTAGGGGTCATTGGTGTTGGTTTATGGTTGCAGCTCCCGTTACAATCATGGACGCTCTTATTGCTGACGATTGGCCTGGTGTTGGTCACTGAGCTATTCAATACGGCAGTTGAAGTACTCGTTGATCTGGTAACGCCTGATTATCATCCACTGGCTAAATATGCGAAAGATGTCGCGGCTGGCGCGGTTTTAGTGATGGCATTAACCTCGGTGGGTATGGGTTTAGCTATTCTAGGGCCACCACTTCTAGCGCGTCTAGGGTTGCTCTAACGGTGCTGCTCGACCAGGGTTGTGTGCATGGTTTTTGCGCTATTTAGAAATGGGAATGTGTATTGCATCTTCACCGTTGGGCAAGTGCCAGCGTTCCCCTGTCAGTGGATCGTAAAGCCCAATGGCTACTTGATATGGATTTGCGGTGCTAATCCCGGTCAAATCAAAGTGATGCCATTGCACGACGCGATCCCCAGGTTGCAGACTATAGGGATTCACCCACAATCCGTCATCACTCGTGATGATTTCGCCTGTTGCAGATATGAGATGGGTGAACACTTTAAGTCGGGGTCCGTTGTAGACGCCTGGGGGGGGGGGATAGGCGATAAGTTTCTCCGGGGGCAGGGGTAAAGTAACTGTGATATCCCACCACAGAATAAGATCGCTTGTTTGTCCCGGTAATGGCGGATTCGACCACGCTGCCGTGTACAGTGTGAGTGCGGCGTTAAAACATGTATCTTTTAAGTACGCATCGTCTACAATAAGATACTCTTTATCCTGTGGTGTGGGCAGTGTGAGTAGGTATCCTTCTAGCCCTGCAGGTGCTTCAATGCGCGGCATAGTGTTGAGCCACTCCTGGATGTGGGGATGCCGCAGGTTTTCTTCTTGAACGTAAAACGGGGTAAGGGTATCGCGCCCCACCAGAGTACGTTCTGGATTGACCCAGCGCACACTTGCATTACGCAATTTGGAAATGGCGTTGTGGCGCAGATCAGTTTGAACGGCGACCCGATCCCACGGGCCAAAGAGAAAGCTGCCAACACTTAAGTCTGTAATGTCTGGGTGGGTTTCCAGATAGTTGGTGAGAGCACGATAATCGGCGCGATACAGGAAACGCACCATAGAATGTTGTGGCCAGGCGATGAAGTAGTCCGGCAAATCGCGTGCGGCGACGGTGAGCAAAGTGATCGCGATAAGCGGAATGGTTGTCCAACGCCAGCGTCGCGCGGCGGCTTTCATCGGCATAGCGAGCAGAATGTAGGTAGCGGGTAGGGCTAGAATAGTGTGTCCATAGCTTGAGGCGGGAAAACTGATGAGCGCAGGGGAGATACCGGCGCTAAGCCAAAGGAGCATCATACGAGCGTTCGCCTGGTTCAGGTGCGCCAACCGGGTGAGGAGTCCCAGGTAAAATATCGCCGCTCCTACAATCCCAAAGACAGGTCTCTCGGCGATATTGTAAAGCCATTCTGGGTCGCCTTTAGCATGGAACATACCGAGCGTGGTCCAAATGTTCCCTAGAAGCGGGCGTGGGTTCCCATTACGGAATTCTTGTAAAGGGACGGCTACCTCGCTGACGCGGGCATCGGAGCCGGACGTCTGTGCTGCTGCGATAAACATAGGTACGGTCAACAATAGCCCGATTGCTATGCTTAACAGGTAAGGCCGCCACCGCTCTTTGCGTGCTCCTACGAATGGAAGTGCAACGACCAGCAATACGGGAACCAGCCGTCCAGCATAATAGGTCATTACCGCGCCCGCGATGCCACTGGCAATACCCGGCATAGCTCCGCGCGGTAAGTGTGAATCTTGAAGTGCGCGCCAGCCCCAGTAAATGCCTAATAACATCCACGGTAGCGCGCCGATATGCCGGACGGCTACGCGGCTGTACATCAAAGCCCAGAATGAAATAGCAGTCAATCCTCCTGCAAGTACACCTACTTCCCGGGTAAACATACGCCGCCCTACCGCCCAAGTGAGCAATACACTTACTGTCCCGCATAATGCAGAAAGCCAGCGTGCCGAGGCCTGATTGACCCCTGCCACTGCCAGCAAGGGTGCGCGAATGGTATGATAGAGCGGTCCCTGCCCCGAAGCTTCGGTAAAGTAGAGTTTGGGGCCGCTGTTCAGAATTTCCCAGGAAAAGGTATAGAGTTCAATTAAGTCGTCATCGCGCCAACCGGGAGGGACATCCATTAGCGCGATCCAACGTAGTCCCCAGGCTGCTAACAAAATAATGATAATGCTCCATCGTTCCCAATTCTGTAATTTCACAATAGATACCTCTTATGGTTCGATTTCTAAAGGGAGTAAAACACGTGTAACGGGACCGGCATCAGCCTCTGGAAGCCGTAGCGGCAGCCGTTGTAGGGTAGTCGGCTGATATACGCCAACGGCGATTCTATAACTTCCGCCGGGCAGGTTGGGGGGCAACGCCAGGATGTGGATTTGCACGAAGCGATCCCCTGGCTGCCATTGCCACGCAGGCGTATCAAGACGATCTTGTTGCGTGATAAGGTCCCCGTTTTCGTTGAGTAGGTGTGTGAAGATAACGAGTTCGCCCTCCGGTGGCCCGTGGACTTGCCATGCTGTCAGTACAGTGATAGTATTTGTGGCGGCTGCATTTTCTTGGAATACCTGGTAGCCGAGCAGCAGGAGACTATCACTGTAATTGATAGGACAGAGTACTTCATTATGATAAGCCCTTGGTGGTAAATCTCCGGCAGCTACGTGTGTAGTTTGTGAAAGATGCGCGCTGAGGTGGTTCCACGCTGCATCCGCGTCCCAAATATATGCATAGAGTGCGGAAATCAGGTCGTCGTGTTCAAATTGAAGCGTCATTTCTAGTTGTGAGAAGTTAAAGAGGAGTGGGTGTAATACAGGATGTAGCGGCGCGAGGGTGTGTGTATAAACGCGCGTGGTTGTCTCGGGGAAAAAAAGAGCGTAGTGTCCATCGCTCCAGCGCGTGTCGAGATCATCACGCCGTAGGGTAACTTCTAATACATAAGGATCATGGAATTCCCCGGGATAGATACTGCTGATGACGATGGGTGTGCGTTCTTTCACTTTTTCAAGCTGCCGTCCCAGGGCTACAATATGTTGGTGATAGCTAACCCGGACGTGACGATTTTCCCCCCAGATTAAAAAATAATCGTGTGTAGCATTGATACCATTGAAGATTATTCCCAATCCCATAAGGATGATTAACCCTCGACGGGCGACAGGGATCATTTTGACGATTATTTTACATGCTGTATCGAATCCTAGTGCAATGAGCAGGTAAACCGCGGGCAACGCAGCGATAGCGTGCAGGGTATTATATTCTATCGTTGTCAGAAGGGCTGGCGCAATACCTCCACTTAACCATAGCAATAGGAAGCTATTGCGGCTGTCTTTGAGATGGGTTAGAGCGATACCAATACCTGCCAGGAAGAATGCGGCTAATAGAGGTTCTAGCCCGGGGCGATGTGCAATGTTGTAAAGCCAATAAGGATCCGCCCGCCATAATAACATAGGGAGTGCATCTGTGATATTTTTCCACATCGGTTGCCAATCCCCTGCACGGAGTGCGGTCAGCGCGCCCCCCAGTTGCGCGATGCGTAATTCTAATTCGGGATGTGTGTACAAATATAAAAAAAGTGGCGCACCAATGATAAGAGCGACCAAAATCACACATACTGTGCCTGTCCAGACCTGACGCAATTTTGCGCGATCTGTTGCCAGCAAGAATAGCAGAAAGCCGATGTAAAGCAATGGCATCCCACGGCTTGCCATGTAAGTGTAGAAACTGAGACCCAAGAAAAAACCGGTGAGCAGATAATGCCGCCACGTTTTGGTTGTGATAGCGTGATCATAAGCCAGTGCAGCGGCGGTAAGCAGAGCGGGCAGTGTAGGGCCTCTTAATCCAACACGTGCCATCATCAATGGCCAAAAGCTCAGTGCCAGGCTCGCGCCTGCCCAACATGCGGCCCGGCGTCCCCACCAGCGGCGTGCCAGGGCAATAGTACATATCCAGGTACACAAGCTCCATAACACGGTCGTTAATCTTAACGTAAAAATACTTTGCCCTAATAGGAGTGTTAATGCGGCAACCGAATAATTATAGAGAGGTTCATGACCGTATCCGACCGGAAAGTAGATACGATGGGTGCCTTCGAGGATGGCAGCACTGTCATGTCCATTACTCGCTTCATCGTGAGTAAGCCCAGGGGGTACCGCTTCCAACGCCCATACGCGGGCAGCGAAAGCGAGCAGGAGCAGGATGATAATCAATCCCCACCATACAAGTTGTTGAACAGGTTTCGTTTTCACAGTGGCTATGTTACCGCAGAGGGGGCATTTGGCAACTTATAGGGCTATCGCGTTTGAAGTCACAGATTACAAAAGTCTCAACCGGCGCCTGCATTTTACACACTTTTTATCCAACGCAGGTGCCTTTGGACCTTTCAGGAAGTTGTGAGTACCTTACACAGGTTAACTACGTGGGATGGACGCCGGTTTTTCGCATACTCAAGTCGCTCTAAGTTTCCTGGAAGGTTAACGCAGCCCAAATGCAATAGCCCTAACTTATGCGCTTGTTTGAATGGTGGTTCGTTGTATAATTTTAATGGCGGTAGGAATTCTCTGGATCGTTCGACGCAGACAGACATTTCTGTTTATCTGATAGGCTGGAAGGCCTGTCCTATTCTGTTTTGGAGGGTTTTATGCCTGTAGCGCGTGATATAGCACTGATTTTTTTGAGTTTAGAGGCGTTTGTGGTAGCTCTGGTGCCGCTTGCGATCTTCGCCGGGCTTGCGTATGGTGTCTATTGGCTTAAATTGCGGATCAGAACAGGTTTGCAAATAGCGCAAGGCTATGCGCAAGAAGTTTATGAATATGTGGAGCGCGCGTCGAAGGCGGTTGCAGAACCTTTTATTCGTGTGCATGAGACCACGCAAATGGTGACTACGATGGTTAATAAACTTGTTTCAAGGAGGAAAGCATGAATCTTCGTACAAGGGCAATGGTAATTGGTGGCGTTTTGGGTGCAATAATTGGCATATTGGCCGGAATGTTGTATTTTAATACAAATGTAAAGTATGATCAGGATGGTTTAGAACAACTTGCTTCTCCCACATCTGGGGATTCGTTAAAGTTGGGATTGAGCCTGTTGGGTTTGTTGCGTATGTTTACGGAGTAGTTATTGTAACCACGGATTAAATTGACGTTCTTTGATCAAGGTGCTTTCTGGGCCATGTCCCGGATAGATGCGAGTTTCTGGAGGAAAAGCAAGCAAGCGTTGTAGGCTTATGTTGAGTTGATAGGTATTGCCCCCAGGTAAGTCTGTACGTCCAACACTGCCCGCAAACAAGGTGTCGCCCGTGAACAAAGCATGTTTTTGGGCCAGATAAAAGCAAACACTACCAGGACTGTGTCCAGGTATATGTATAACTTGTAGGCGTAGCGTACCTATCGTGAGTATGAGGCCATCGTGTAGTTCTAGGGTGGGGGAAGGCGAAGGGGCAAAGGGTAAATCAAACCATGTGGCACCTCCTCCTGTTTGTAGCAGATCCTTATCAGCAGGATGAATTGCCAGCGGAACATTGAGAAATTGCAGGCTGGCATTGCCGGCAGTGTGATCGAAGTGTCCGTGTGTATTGAGAATGTGTTGTATGTGGAGGGTGTGTTTTTCGACTTCTTCTAAGAGGAGATAGGGATCACCACCAGGGTCAATGATGGTTCCATCATGGGTTTGTTCATCGTAAACCAGGTAGCAATTTGCCTGCATTATACCCATAGGGTATCTGATAATCATAATTCTCTCCTGCATAGTGTATTTTCACTATCGAGTATACCACAAATATCTCGCGGTTAGTGGAGGTGATGATGCTTGAAGCACAACTTGAATCTTTAAGGCCACTGGTAGAAGCTCGGGGGTTAGATGCATTGGCTTTGATGCCAGGTCCTAATCTGGTGTATACCACCGGTTTGCACTTTTTTGTGAGCGAGCGTCCTATTGTGATGTTGTTTCCGTTGGATGCTGCTCCTACAATTGTGTTACCAGAGTTTGAGGCTGGTAAGGCCAGAGCTATGGGGATGGAAGTGTTTCCCTATACGGATGAGGAAGGCTATACCTTAGCTTTTCATCAAGCGTGCGCCACGTTGGAATTGGCCGAGGCGCGCATTGGGGTTGAGGCATTGACGATGCGTGTTTTGGAAGCGCGCATTTTAGAGCGATTTGCACCAGGTGCTGAGTTAATAGCTGTTGATGAGCTATTCTCGGAATTGCGCGTTTCCAAGAGTGTGTCAGAATTAACTGCGATGCGTCGTGCAGTCGCAGTTGCCGAGAGTGCGTTTCGCGCGTGGCTGCCACAATTGCGAGTTGGGATGACCGAACGAGGAGCTGCATCGCGTTTAATTGCCGCCTTGTTAGCCGGAGGGGCCGATGGATTATCGTTTAATCCCATCGTAGTTTCAGGCCCTAACAGCGCGTTGCCCCACGCGGTGCCGGGAGCGCGACGTATTCAACCGGGAGACTGGATGGTGGTGGATTGGGGCGCTTTTGTGGATGGCTATGCTTCTGATATCACCCGCAGTGTGGTCTTTGATACTCCGGAAGGTGAGTTAGCAGAAATTCATAGTATTGTAGTACAGGCGAATGAAGCGGGTCGAGCTGCCGTGTGTCCCGGTGTAGCGGCAGAAAGTGTAGATGCTGCGGCGCGGGCAGTTATTGAAGGCGCGGGTTATGGCGCGCAGTTTACGCATCGTACCGGACATGGATTGGGGCTAGAGGTGCATGAACCCCCTTATATTGTCAATGGCAATACCCAACCTCTTGTGGAGGGAATGACATTTACAGTGGAACCTGGCATTTACATGGAGGGGTTAGGGGGAGTGCGTATAGAAGACGATGTTTGGGTCACCGAAGAGGGTGTAGAGACGTTGACTACGTTACCAAGAACTCCTTTTATAATATCAGGGAGTAAGTGATTTTTTGAGTGTAAACTTCCCCCTGGTAAACATTACCAGGGGGGTTTGTTTTTGTAATGGTGGAGTTTTGTGAGCAATACGCTTTATGTGTGCTGACAAATTTTCTAGTTATTTGTAGTTTGGAGGTTAGTTTTATGGACAATAAGCCAGTTTATTTGACGCCTGAGGGATTGGAATCTCTTAGGGCTGAGTTAGAGGAATTAGTGAATGTGCGCCGTCCTGCATTGGTCGCGCGGTTGACGTTTGCCATTAAGCAGGGCGATCTATCTGAAAATGCGGATTATATTACGGCTAAAGAAGAGCAGGGTTTTTTAGAGGGACGTATCCAAGAACTGCAGATGATGTTGCGAAATGCAGTACTCATTGATCCTTCAAAAACCAAACCCGGGCGTGTAGGGTTGGGATGTCAAGTGACGGTGTTGGAAGAAGATTATGATGAGCCAGAGACGTATTTTGTTGTGGGGGCAGCGGAGGCTGATCCTGGCAATGGAAAAATCTCTAATGAATCCCCATTAGGGAGTGCTTTGTTAGGGCATAAAGTTGGGGATTGGGTTTCTGTGACTGCCCCGGCTGGAAAGATTCGATTCCGTATTCAAAAGATCGAGTGAGTTTGATGAGATACAAACAGGAGGCAGAGATATCTTCTCTGCCTCCTGTGTTACACAAAAAATCAAGTTACTATCCGTGGCTTCTAAAAGTCTAGTATCGTTGTGCTCTGATGCGGTCAATTTCGGCACGAATACTTTCCACATCACTCATACCCAGATACACAATTGCATAACGGATATAAGCGACTTCATCCAGTTTTCGTAGTTCTTCAATCACGATATCACCAATAGTGTGGCTCGGAATCTCAGTTCTTCCACTTTGGCGTATGGTATATTCAACGCGGTCAACAATACGGTCAAAATCTTCGGCCGAAATAGGTCGCCGGGCACAGGCTATGCGTAGTCCAGATATTAACTTGTGTGAGTCAAATTCTTCGCGGCGTCCATCACGTTTGATGACCAAGGGTGTAGTCAAAATAGCGCGTTCCAGGGTTGTAAATCGCTGTCCGCAATTCTCACATTCACGCCGTCTTCTTACATTTCCTTGCGTGTCGTGTCGAGTATCGATAACCTTGGTTTTGTTGGAGCCACAGTAAACACATTTCATCCTTTTCTCCTTGTGTCAAGAATATGCATTTTTATTCAAGAGAGCATTATAATTTGTGAAAATGATTGTAGCATACTTTGAATAGATGGCAAGTGGCATGAATCGTATCATTTACAGTGTGACATATTATGAACAAACTTTTTAAAGTGTCAACCACAAAAGCTCGGTTATCCGCATCCACTGGAGTAGCCTTTCAGAAAGCGCAAATATTACAATCCGGAGCTTTTGCTCCTAGTGAATTTCAATAATATATGTTATTAAAATTATTAAAGTCTGTTTAGCACTCTTCGCTTTCGTTTGACAAAGCTGTAGATTGGCTTATGATAAGATAAATTTTATATATTGTGGGGGTTAGATAAATGGAAAAGAAGAAGCGGCAACCGCGAGTCATTGTATTTTCGACACCAACGTGTCCACACTGTCATAAGGCAAAGCAGTATTTGCGAAAACATCACATACGTTTCAACGATGTTGATGTTTCACGCGACGCTCAGGCCGCGCGTGATATGCAAAGAATTAGTGGGCAGCAAGGCGTCCCTGTGATTCAGATTGATGGACGTGTTGTATTAGGATTTGATCGTGCTAAGATAGATCAGCTTTTGAATCTACAATAACGGTAGTGTAGAGAGTAATTGATAAAAACACGAGAGATGGCTACGCTCTCGTGTTTTTTTATGTTCTTTTCTGGAAGGTGAAGTTAGTGACGCGGTATATTAACCAAAATCGGGATCTCTAACGCCTGTAAATTTTCTGGTTCACGCACAAACGGATCGAGATAGTGCGCTAAAAACGCAAGTCCTAGCCCCACGGCCATAGCCAGGGTGAGCCTCAGCAAGGGGCCTAATAATTGCGCTTTCAGAGAAAGGGGAAGGGGTATCGGAGTAGGTGTATCCACCCGACGCGCAGTGATGCCGATGTCGCCTATTTGAGGGTAATACGCTGCTCCATTTTCCGTGAGCTCGTCACTTATAGCTTCGGCGAGTGTGATGAGTTGTTCTGGGTTTGTCCACGTGATATAAATAACAAATACGGATTGGGCATTGTCACTAACAATTGCCGCCTGGATAGCTGCCGGTGTGATATTTAGCCCTTGTTGGTTGAGTCGCTGTGCCACGGCTGTGGCAAAAGCCCCGGTTTGAGCTATATCGGCGAGTCCATTAGCGATGTACTCAGACGATAACCAAGCATAATACCGGTCGTAATCCTCGGATTGTCCCGCTGGTTCCCCCCCGGTAGAAAAGCGCATGACCACCTGGTAGTTCAGGGGTGGGGAATGATAGGTGAACGCAGTGATAGCTATGACGACAATTACCGGAATGACAACCAACCACCACCAGCGCATCAAAATTTTAAACATAAGTTGAAGTTCCACGCTTTTTACTCCTAAGGATATTTTTATCTATTGTACTCGGCTTAGCTAAACTGGCAAACCTAACCTTGAAAAATTGATTTGCGTTTGTCACAAAGAAGACTACAATATAATCCGCCGCCGAGTTGCGCAAACCCGCGCGACGGCGGTGAATTTTTTAGAGGGGATGTGTGATGGCGCAGGATGTAATTTTATATATGTTGGCATCTGAACGGGAGGCAGTAGAAGTCGTAGCAGATGCAAAACGCCAGGCAGCAAAGATAATCGCAGATGCGGAACAAACGGCTTCTCAATTACAAACCACAACTTTGGAAGAGGCGCGCCGGCAGGTTAAGCAGATTATGTTAACCGGGCGGATCGAGGCTGAGACCGAACGCGCGCGTATCATTGCTCATGCTGAAGGTGAGGCGCAACATATAGAGACTTTAGCGGCTTACCATTTGGACAAAGCCGTGGATTTTGTACTGCGGCAGGT
>JAFGFI010000167.1 GCA_016931185.1 Anaerolineae bacterium | reverse complement strand
GGACGCCCACGCCAACCAGCGGGCAGCACACAGACACCGCCATCTATCGCTGGGACGATCCTGGCGTGTACACCATCACACTGACGGCGGAGAATTGCGGCGGGCCGGTCACGACCACACGCCCTATCCACATTGTCGACGCACCTTATCGTATCTATCTTCCGTTGACGTTGCGCCAATAGTAAGCGTATCGGTCAGTTACGTAGAGAGTGACGTATGGCGCATATCCAGAGACCAAGGATATATGTAGATGATAAAAGATTAGTTGCTCTCGCACTTTTATGTTGTATACTTTTGCGTATTCTCGGGTTACGGCACGATTTTTACTGACATTATCACGAGAATTAACGCTTTGCGAAAACTGGTACGCGTTTCATTTATCGATAGCAGCTATACCAGGGGGGAATATGGATATTTCAGTTTTAATTGAACGTTTTGCCAAGTTTTATGGGCATACTGATTTTAGACAATCACAATTCATCATAGATGAATATGCCTACAAAGCTGAACGCGGTCAACAAATGCGTCAGTGGTTGGCTCAAGAGACTTTACGTCAACTCAACGAACAGAAAAACTGGGCTGAAGTATGTCAACGCGTAGTAAAATCTTTCACAATGTCATCGGGACCATTAGCGCGTTGGGATGAATATCAGTGGATTGGAGCATTAAATGAAAGTGAGCAACAGCAATTCGCACCAGCATTTGAAATATTCTTATATGGCGAAGCGCCATTCCCGGAACGACTTGAGGCTTTCATAACTGAGGCGACAAAAGTTTATTTGCATTTTCGCGAGCGGGATCCGGCACATCAAAAACGGTACAATGCCTTAAAACTATCATGGCCTTTCGTGTCATACTTCCATTTTATGCTCTGGCCAGATAGGGACTATGTTTTCATCAAGCCTATGCCCTTGACCAGAACCGCAAAATTGGTGGGTTTCGATCTGAAATATCGGGCAAATCCTAACACGACTACTTACGCGCGTGTTCAGGAACTTTATCGTGTTTTGTGGCCTACAGTACAAACCTTTGGGGGACGGGATTGGATTGATGTCCAGACTTTTATTCACGTGGCTGGAGGAGGGTTTGAAAAACCACAACCTAAAGTAGCACCCAAGGTAGAGTTAGCCGCACCGTTTTCCAATATCTTCGCCGACCAGGAAGAAGCGTTGTGGGCCTTTGACTTTTTGCGCGACACTCTGGATCGTCTCAGCCTATCTGGCCCGGATGACGAGCGGTTTGCACTAACCTTGCGGCATAATTACAAAACCTTGCGTTTGAATTATGGAATGTGGGCTGTCTTACAGTTTTATGGAAACGGCTTTGCGTTGGAGCGGGTGGGGATTGCTTTCCTTGAAGATCAAGTAACGTTCGACGCCAGTATCCCTCGTTGGGAGCCTTTTTTCGATGAACGTGCTATCCGGGTATACGAGTTACCTGTTGCCATGGCGCGCAGTCTTCCAGCGGAATTGCGTGATGCGTATGAAGTCACTTTCGCCTATCTCGCTCAACGATTTAGCAATTGGGTTGCCTGTCCTTTCCGGCGTTTCAATCAACCGCAAATCGCGGCCGCGGTGTTTGACAAAAACAAGCGTGAAGAGTTGCTACAATCAGGGCTGAAAAATCCAGTCCTGCAAGATGACGATGAGGGTAAAGATGACCTTTTCATCCATACCGATGGCTACTTCACAGCCCAAACCTTTGACTTGCTGATTCAATTACACCAATCTCCTACCAAATCGTTTTACATAGCGCACAAAGATGCGTTCAAGCTCTATGTGGAAGCATCTTTCCAGCAATTAATGCGCGATGTGATTTCCCATTTGCCGCCGGCCATAACAACATTGATGGAAACCGAGCGCAACGTCTTTGGGCGTATCCTCAAAAACGATTACGGGCAAGGCGGCGCGTGGGATTTTTATTGGGGCGCGTTGTATCCCAAAGGCGGCAAACGTATTGCCGATCCGCAGCTTTCGATGTGGATCAATCACGAATTGTTGGAGTTTGGGTTTTACATCGGTGAATATGGCAATGCGCGCCGGAAACAATTCAAGGAGAACTGTCAGGTGCATTATGAGGCACTGGTCGAGCTACTCGAAGAAACCTTGACTCATCCTGACCTGGTCTACGGCCGCCACGAAGACATTATCATCACCGAGGACGGAACTGTCTCCACCACAAACGGCATGACCTGGGCCGATTGGTTGCGAGACCCGGAGCGCGGCGGCTTCGATGTTTCTGTGGTGCTTCCACGCGCTAAAGTGCTGCATTATACCGCCGAACAACTGGTGACAACGGTTGTGGAAACCTACCGACGACTGTTTCCGCTTGTATTGCTGGCGCTTGATGACAATCCATTACCCGTAATTTTGGACTATCTGGATTTACCCCCTTTGGAAGAAGAAGAGACCGAAGCCATCGTCAGTATCGCGCCTGAGTACCCTCTGGCGCTATGCGCCGCACAAACCGGCTTCGATGAACCCTTACTTGCTTGTTGGGTGCGAGCCATCGAGCGTAAAGGTCAGGCGATTCTCTATGGGCCGCCGGGCACAGGCAAAACCTTTGTCGCCGAACAGTTAGCGCGTCACATCATTGGCGGCGGCGACGGGTTCTACGATTTGGTGCAGTTTCACCCGGCTTACGCTTATGAGGACTTCATCCAGGGGATGCGCCCGCAGGCGCGCAAAGAAGGCGGCCTGGATTACCCACTTGTGCCGGGCGTTTCCTGGAGTTTTGCGCGAAGGCGGCGCAGCGTCAAGGCCGCTGTGTGCTTATCGTTGACGAGATTAATCGCGCTAACCTCGCGCGGGTCTTCGGCGAATTGATGTATCTTTTGGAATATCGAGAGCGTGAGATTCCGCTGGCGGGGGGACGACACTTCGCTATCCCGAAAAATGTGCGCATTATCGGTACAATGAACACAGCGGATCGCTCCATAGCATTGGTAGACCACGCGTTGCGTCGCCGTTTTGCGTTCCTGGCCTTATACCCTAACTATGACGTGCTGCGCCAGTATCACCAACGCAGTGGTTTTGTCATCGAGGGGCTGATCCACAAACTCGAAGAACTCAACAAGCACATCGGCGATTTCCACTATCAAGTTGGCATCACCTTCTTCCTGCGCGATGACTTAGCCGAGGCGCTACCCGACATCTGGCACATGGAGATCGAACCGTACCTGGAAGAATACTTTTTCGATCAACCAGGCAACGTAGATAAATTCCGTTGGGCCACCATCAACAAAGATCACCAGATTTTACCGTGAACACTGGCGAACGCGCGCCGATCCGTTTGGAGGAATATCAAGCCACGCGCTTGCCGCGCGCGACGCTGTCAAATGATGAAGGCGTGCTGCTTTGGCAAACCTATGGTCAATACGTGGCTGTGGAATTTCCTTCACCCAAAACCGAGCAGCAATGGGAATTGATGCCACAAGGCTGGGTAGGTTACATTCCCCTCGCTGCTGACCGGGTGTTAGCCCTGGCGCCAAAAGTGGCGTTGGGTAATCTTTTTGGAATGCTGGAATACGCTTATCGGCTGTCCAGTCTCAAGTTCCTGCCCGATTTGGTACAGACGCAATCGCTGGCTGAATTCTACGAAAGTCTGGCAGATATTTTAGCAAAGCGTGTCCTTGATCGCGCCCGCAAAGGTTTTTACCGCGCTTACTTGGAACGCGCTGCGCCATTGCCTTACCTTACCGGACGCCTGGACACACAACAGATGTTACAACGCCCCTGGGATAACCAACTGCATTGTGAATATCAGGAGCACACAGCGGATATTGAAGAAAACCAACTCCTGGCCTGGACGCTCCGGCGTATTTTGCATAGCGGTCTATGTACACGCACACTGCCCACGCTGCGCCGCGCCTATCATACCCTAGCCGGTTTTGCCACACTCACGCCTTTCACACCGCAAGCATGTGTAGGCCGCCTCTACAATAGGCTGAACGATGACTATCAGCCACTCCATGCCCTCTGTCGCTTCTTTTTAGAACATAGTGGGCCGGGGCATCAAATTGGCGACCACACCTTCTTGCCCTTTTTGGTCAATATGGCGCGACTCTACGAGTTATTTATTGCAGAATGGCTGAAGCAGCATCTCCCCGCGCAATTTCGGGTGCAGGCGCAAGAGCACGTTGCCATCGGCGCGGGACAAGATTTGCACTTCAATATTGACCTGACGCTCTCTGATACAGAGACAGGAAAAACGCTGTGTGTAATGGATACCAAATACAAAACTCCTGACAAACCGGCCACTTCCGACATCTTCCAGATTGTGGCGTATGCCGAGGTGAAACGTTGCCACGAGGCGTTGTTAATTTACCCGCAACAAGTCGCTTTTGACGAGCGACTAGGCGACATTCGTGTACGCAGCCTTACTTTTGCTACTGCCAGCGACCTGGAAGACGCCGGCCAGCACTTTCTGACTCAACTTTTATCCTTGTTCCCTCAATACAATTAGCTTTTCTTCAGCGCCTTGAGCGTCTCCGCTTCAGGGCGCTGTTTGTAGAACGCGTCCAGCGGGTAGCACCCGGAGACGAGACCCTTGCGC
>JAFGFI010000166.1 GCA_016931185.1 Anaerolineae bacterium | reverse complement strand
TAATCTGCTCGATCTCATACCCGTAGCGCGCCCGCTCCGCCACCAAACTCAAAATCGCCAATTCCGCATGAGTCATCCGGTGTCCTTTTATCCTATAGGTTTTCTATTCTAGTACTAGAATATCATAGAACTAGAATTTTGTCAAGAACTAAATATCGCGTGCCAAAGTGTACCCCACCTAAGAATTGTGATCGACTAACTGGCCATAATAAAACAGTTGGTGGGGTAGGTCTTCTGACCTGTCTATCTTACGGTTGTGACGGTTCGACTGCCGTCACGTAAACCACCTGCCCGCCTTGCACTTTGAGGATAGGAATGGATTTGAGGGGATGGTGATATTCATCGTAACGTAATGAACCAGAGATGAGCGTGAAATCCATCGTTTCGAGGGTATCTGCAACCGCAGCAGGATCGAGGGAGCCGGACTGCTGGATCGCACTGAGTAAGATGTAGGTGGCATCGTAACCTATCGTAGCGAGCGTGTCAGGAGGAACGATGTAGCGATTCTGGAATTTACGGATCCATAACTGTACCTCAAATCTGGGATCTTCGGAGAAATAGTGCGTCACAAAGTAACTGCCCTGCACTGCATCCAGGTCAAGATTGGCGTCATCCCACCCATCGCTACCCAGGAAGATGGCATTGATGCCAAAGGATCGCGCCTGGTCTACCATCCGGTTAGCGACAGTATAATACCCCGGCAGGTAGATCACGTCCGGCGCGGCATCTCGCACTTCATCCAGCATATCAAAGAAAGTATCGCCGGCCGGGTCATAAGAGCCGCGCGCTACCACTTCTCCGCCATCGCCGGTGAAAGCTGTTTCAAAAGCGTTCGCCAGCATTGTGCTGTAAGTATTCTCTTCGGCAATGATCAGGGCGACCTTCTCCGCGTTGAGGTTCTCCAGTGCGAATTTTGCCATCGCGGTGCCCTGTGCTATATCCGTGAAGCCCGTCAGGAACACGCGGGAACGTGTTCTTCCCTCATTGTCCAACGTCAGATCGGGGTCTACTGTCGCCGGGCTGATCTGAAATGCACCCTGTTCCATTACAACTTGGGCAATACCCTCTGAGGCTTCTGCAAAAATGCCCCCAATGATAAACTGTACTCCCTCTTCATCAAGTGCTTTGCGAGCTGCATCCCGCCCGGAGATATAATCCACTACGTTCTCGCGCCCGGCATCGTTGCGCACACTATCCAGCAAAACAACTTCCACCCGGCGGCCCAGTATCCCGCCGCCCCGGTTCCACTCTTCTAATGCCAGTACCACCCCATCGCGGGTAGAACGTCCCAGGGATTCAAATGTGCCACTAAACGGGGCAATGACAGCCAATTTTAGAACTTCGGGCTGCATTTCCGTTTCGTTGCCGCGGCAGGCACAGAGTAAGAGTATGAGCAAAAGCCAGGTAAGTTTTTGAGTATAACGTGAGTTCAAAGCCAGTACCTCCAAAGATTAGAAATAAGAGATTAGGGCATAGTTCGAGGTAGATTGACACTTTTCCCGGCTTTAGTCTAGGAGTGTCAACCTGACAGGCAAGATTTCTGAGCCTTGCCAAAATAATCGCCGCATTTGTTAATAAAAGCAAAACTAGGGGTAGCTGCACGGCTACCCCTAGTTCCGTCTGTTAAGACTATTCTCCGCCCAAATACGCTACACGCACCTTGGGATTGCGCGCCAGTTCTGGGGCCGGTCCCTCTAACTCGATCACGCCCGTCTCGAGGACATAGCCTCGCTGGGCGACAGAAAGCGCCATGTGTGCGTTTTGCTCAACGAGCAAGATGGTGACGCCTTGCTGGCTGATTTCCTGGATAATGTCAAAGATTTCCTCCACCAGGATCGGCGCCAATCCCATAGAGGGTTCATCCATCAGCAACAGGCGAGGTTTGGACATCAACGCGCGGGCCACAGCCAACATCTGCTGCTCACCCCCGGATAACGTTCCCCCGGTTTGCTCCAGTCGCTCTTTGAGACGTGGGAACAAGCCGAAGACGTATTCCATACTGGCCTCGATCTCGGCTTTATCTGAACGAGTAAACGCGCCCATTTCCAGGTTCTCACGGACGGTAAGGGGGGCGAAGATGCGCCGCCCTTCGGGAACCTGCACCACACCCAGTTGCACAATCCTGTTTGCCGGGACGCGCGTGATATCCAACCCATCGTAAAATATCTGCCCGCTATCCGCGGGCAGCAGGCCCGAAATCGTCTGCAACGTTGTGGATTTGCCCGCGCCATTCGCGCCGATCAGGGTTACGACTTCTCCCTCATCCACGTGAAAAGAGATACCGTGCAAAGCATAAATTGCACCGTAGGAGACGGCCAGGTCTTTAACTTCTAATAATGCCATTTAGCTCCTCCATCCATAGGTGCATTGCGCTTCCCGAAGTGCACTGCACCTGTTTTTATTCATTTGGTTATCAGTTATCGGCCTTACGTGATAATAGCCTGGCGACCCAGGTAGGCCTCCACCACGTGGGGATCACTGCGTACTTCCGCCGGCAGCCCACGCGCGATGATCTCACCGAAGTCCATGACGGTAATCCACTCACAGATGTTCATTACCAATCGCATCCGGTGCTCAACCAGGAGTACGGTCAAATCAAAGTGCTCGCGGATAAAATGGATAAGGTCCATCAGTTCATCAATTTCTTGGGGATTCATACCCGCCGCCGGTTCATCCAGGATAAGCAATCGGGGCTGCGCCGCCAATGCGCGCGCAATCTCCAGACGACGTTGCAGACCGTAGGGTAAACCCCCTGCGATATCGTTCTGACGCGCTTCCAGGCCAAAAATCGCCAGGAATTCCTGCGCGCGCGCGGTCATCTCGGCGTCTTTTTCCCGGAAACGTTGGGTATGCAACACCGAATCCAATAAGTTATAGCCGGCGTGTGGGTGGTAAGCGATGCGCACATTATCCAACACAGTTAAGTTAGAGAACAGGCGAATGTTCTGAAAGGTGCGCGCGATGCCCATCTGGATGATCTCGTGAGAAGGCAACCCCACCAACTCCACATCCTTGAAGCGAATATTGCCCTGGCTGGCATGATAGACGCCCGTCACCAGGTTAAAGATCGTGGTTTTGCCCGCTCCATTTGGTCCAATCAGACCTGCCAGCTCTCCGTAGTGCAGCGTCAAGTCAAAATTATGCACTGCTCGCAGGTTACCGAAGAAGTGCGTAATCCCTTCAAGTTCTAATACCACCGGGCGTGCTTCGATCTCTGCGCTTAGTCCTTCCGGTCGTCCCTTCATGCTCCCACCTCCTCAGTCTCACTCGCCGTGGTAATGACCTCCGCCGGCTTATGCGCGGGCGCAGTCACCTGTCGTAGAAAAGGCATTTCATAACGTCCGAACAATCCTTCGGGCCGTAGGAGCATCATCACTAACAGGACCAGGGGATAAACCACAAAACGCCAGGTCTCAAAGCCAGCGGGTAAATACAGGCGCAATATCCCTTCCAACAAAACGATCCAGATAAAACCGGTGATCAATGTGCCGGTCATGCTACTCAGGCCACCAAATACCACAATGATGAGCGGGTTAAAAGATTGGATGAAATTGAATGATTGAGGATGTAAGAAGGCCAGATCGTGAGCGCGAATACCACCTGCTAACCCGGCAAAGACACTACCGATGACAAAGGCCAGGACTTTGGAGTTTGCCACGTCAATCCCTACCAATTCCGCCGCGCGCTCATCCTCGCGCACAGAGACTATCGCCCGGCCCACACTAGAATGAAGGATATTGCGCATGACGACCACAATGAACAGTAGGGAGAAAAACACCCAGGGCCAGGTTGTCCAGGCCGGAATACCAATCATACCACGCGCACCTTTCATTTCGGGGAAGGGCAAAATCGTATCCGTGTTATCTAGTAACACCTTCACAATGATCGTAAATCCCAACGTAGAAATACCAAAGTAATCAGAGCCTAACTCCAAAACGGGGATACCAAACAAAAAGCTGATGATCCCGGCCATTGCTGCACCGCCTATCAGGGCGACAAAAAACACAACTTGCTGAGAAATCGCAACGGGCAGCACATTAAGGACACGCCACGTCACCGTTCCCAACGGCTGTACCAGGACTAAAACCATGAACGCAAAGGCGATAACGGTCGCCAAGACATAGAAGGTAAACTGAGTCATCACGTTCACGCGATAAAACCGTTTTAACAACTGCGCTACACCGATGTATAAAATCAGTGTTAATAACGCGCCAAAGAGAACCACTACCAGCCCAGAAGGGTCCTGATGGGTCCACCGGTAGGTAATGTCTGCCGCGGTATAGGCGCCGATAGCATAAAAACCGTACTGACCCAGTGAAAACTGTCCATTAAACCCATAAATGAGGTTGAGACCCAGGGCTACCATGGTGATGGCCGCCCCCCAGAAAATAATACCCTTCCAAAAATTGTTCAATAGACCGGTTCCGAGCAAAATTTGAACGATAATAAAGAGTAGTAACCCACTCGAAAGGAACTGCACGCTGGATTTACGGAACAAGGCTTTTATCTTTTCTGGCATGATACTACCTCCTACACTTTCTCTGTCGGCGGCTCACCGAAAATACCCTGGGGCCACACCAATAACACGATAATCAACAATGAGAAGGCTATTGCATCACGCATCGGCGTAGAAATAAAGCCGGCCGCCAACACTTCTGTCTGTCCCATAATCAGCGAACCCACCACAGCGCCCGGAATACTGCCGATGCCCCCCACCACTGCGGCGACAAAGGCTTTAAGACCCGGAATAATTCCCATCAGGTGATGGACTTGTTTGTAGGCTGTCGCGTAGAGTACACCCGCCGCACCGGCCAATCCACCTCCCAGGGCAAAGGTTAAAGCAATAACCATATCTACATTAATCCCCATCAACCGCGCCGCCGCCTTGTCATACGCCGCCGCGCGCATCGCTTTCCCCAACTTCGTATGATTCACAATGTATTGTAGGGCCACTAACAAGACGATTGACGCGCTCATAATGACCAACGTAATATTGGACGCAGAAAGGTCCCACACTTTGCCACCGGTCTCAATGCGGGTACTGGCCAGGGTCAAGACTACCGACATAAAGCCCCCGAAGATCATCCCAAACTGTAACAGCGGATGACGCATCCACACCTGTGCATTGACATCTCCCTGTTTCCCACGGTGACGCAATACGAAGTAGATCGCAATAGAAAGTAAAAACACACCCCATATCATAGCGAGCACGACAGGCGATACCACAGCCGCATTTTCCATCCCGGCTGCGGAGTCTGCCGTCATATAGACCTGTACATCAAACGCCCGCGTATACGTAATGTAGTTATTGGTATAGGCAAAAGGCAACGCGCTGAAATATTCCAAGAAAAAGGAAACCCCAATCGCCGTAATCAATGCAGCAATACGAGGTTTATTGCGCAAGGGGCGGTAAGCAAACCGCTCAATGACCACTGCCAACACTGCGGATACCGTCATCGCTAAAATAATTACAGTTATCGTCCCTAGCAATATTACCCATAACCCGGAAACCCCAGGCCAAATCCAGACCGGCCAACGATGCAAATCTAAAGTAGCGATGGCATAAAAGCTGGTAAACGCGCCGATCATAAAGACATCCCCATGAGCAAAGTTAATCAATTTTACAATACCATAGATCATTGTGTATCCCAACGCGATCAAAGCATAAATAAATCCCAATTGTAAACCATTCATGACCTGTTGCATAAAAACACTAGGATTCTGCAACAGAGCACGGCCCAACACATAAATCACCAGAATACCCAATAATACAAAAATACCCTGGCTAATACGATTCAAAATCATTCCATCATAACGATGTAATTTGACACCGTTATTTTTAGTCTCAGTGCTTTCCATACGCACCCCCTTAAACTCCCAAAAAAAAAGAAAACCGGGGCACACTATGGATGGGTACATCCTGTCGGATGGATAATCCAGACGGATGGATACATCCAGGCAAACAGTGGCCCCGGTTTCCTATCCTTCTTATATTATACTGATGCGGATGTGATCCGTCATCAATGACTGGGAATACTCCGGCTCACATTAAGGAGCTACAGTATCCATATACATAACTTTTCCACCCTCGACTTTCAACACAACCGCGGCTTTCACGGGATTATGCTGAGCGTCATAGGAAATATCGCCAGATACGACAGGGAACTTACCACTCTCCGTTGCTGCTGCCACTTTAGCTGGATCAGCTTCACCCGCAGACTCCATTGCCTGCAAGAGAATGTTGGCCGCATCATAAGCCAAAGCCGCAAGTGCATCGGGTCTCGCGCCATATTTGCTCTCGTACTTAGATACAAAATCCTGTACGACTGCGCGAGTATCATCCGGCGAGAAGTGATTGGTGTAAAAGCCGCCCTCCATCACACTCAAATCAAGATCCGAGGAATCCCAACCATCACCACCCAACATAACGGCGGTAATTCCCTTCTCTTTCGCCTGCGCCGCGATCAGGTTCACCGTAGAGTAATAATCGGGCAAGTAGAGTACATCGGGATTTGCATCCTTGACCTTAGTCAGAATCGCGGAGAAATCTTGATCGTCACCGGTGTAGGTCTCTTTAACCAAAATCTGACCGCCCATAGCCTCAAACTCGGCAATAAAAACCTCGGCCAAACCACGGACATAGTCATTGCCCTGATCCAAGAACACAGCCGCCGTCTTCGCGCCCAGGTTATCTATCGCGAACTTGGCCGCTACTTTACCTTGGAAAGGATCAATGAAACACGCGCGGAAAACTGAAGACTTGGTATTACCACCTTCATCTACTGTAACACTGGGGTTGGTGGATGTGGGGCTAATTTGATAAACACCCTTGGCGACCACAATCTCGGAAATTGGAATGGACGCGCTGGAACAAACTTCACCAATGATGAACTTGGCGCCATCTTGATCGATCACCTTATTCGCGGCGCTTACCGCGGCCTCGGCGCTACACTGGCTATCCTCGACCACCGTCTCGATCTGACTGCCATTCACACCACCCTTCTCATTCCATTCCTCGATCGCCAACATGGCCCCATTGCGAGTAGACTCACCAAAGGTCGCCACATCACCACTTAAGGGCGCGAGGATCGCGATCTTAACGGTTTTCCCGCCGCCACCGCAAGCCGTCAAAGCCAAAATCGATACAACCAGAGCTAAAATTAACAAAACACGAGCACGCATTTTTCTCCTCCTACAAAAAGTTATGGACTAAAAACTTGGGACAGAATACACTAACATCTTAACTAACCCGGAAACCATCCTTTGATACAAATTGTTGCATAGCACCTCCTTAAAGTTAGTTTTTAGGAATGGGGGCGGAATAGAAATCCCCTTCCTCAAACATTCCTCAATTGTACAAAAAAGACGTCAAGTGTCAAATGACCCATTTGAGAAGGAACTAACGTCACTTTGACATTTGACGTTGGAAGGATGTTAAATATAATATCAACAAGATTTCTGAACCTTGCCTATATTATCTTAATTGAAGGAGTCAACAATGTCAAAGCAGAACTCTACGTTGATCGGATTACTTGTCTTGCAAGTTCTGGCTATTATTCTCTATCCCCTGGTTTTTTTCCAACAGGCCCCGCAGGCCGCAGTACTTCCCCCCGCACTTATTTTGTTGTTCATTATCACATTAGTCGCAATGCACAGCGGGACACTCGCCCCACTGGCTGGGAGAAGCGCACTGGTCTTTATCCAGGGCATTAATATTGTAGTGCGGATGATGATGTTCTTTCCTAACTTAAAAAATAGTACCGGACAATGGGACTGGGCACTTCTTGTCACGCAAACCCTTGGTATAGCTTTATCCTGGTATGTCATTTCTAACATGGAAAAACGGGCAGTACAAACACTCCTATTTAAGCCCACTATCTAAAGGTATTAAAAAAACGTAACCGTTTGGTTTTGTGAGCGATTACCGTTTCCTGTCACCTGCTCCATACAGAAACGTGGGGCTGGGGGTGTTTTTTCGTTGGCGGGCATAGCCCGCTAACGAAAAAACACCTCTTTCCTGCGGCTTTAGCCGCTTTGCTGCCGTCAATGGCGCTGTTTGCTCACAAGACTAAACGCATACAAGAAAACTACTGTCAGCATACCCCTGATTTTTGCTAGAATTCAGTTCCTTAAAAATACAAATCGGGCTATAATATTTCTACAGATTTGTTAAACTTTCCAGGGAACTGTAATAAGGTTTTAAAAACAGAATAGCACAGCTTCCCGAAAAGCAGGAAAGAGATTATGCAAGCTACCATAAAAGCATTAATTGTCGTGGGAATAGATGTGCCCGCACATTGGCAAATGGCATTGCGTGGTGCAGGTATCGTTATTAAAACCACTCCCATCCCTTCCACCGCAACCTGTATGTTAGCCGATTATCCAACTGCCGCGTATCTCTGTTCGCCTGATGCCTATTTACTCTTAGATGATGAGTGCAAAAATCGCCCGTGGATCGCGTTAGTTGAGACCCCCGCCGGGCAATCTTTTGCGTTGCGTCTAGGCGCGCAAGCTGTCCTCACAGCTAAGGCTTCAGCAGAGACGTGTATGGCGGTCGTGCAAACTATACTGGCTGCTCCACCTATTCCACAAACTATCCCCACAATGTTATCACCTTATCCCGCTCTTATCGTGGATCAACATCAGCGTATCGTGTGGACGACGGAACACATTCCGCAACTTTTGCAGTACAATGAAAAGCTCTATGGACGGCATATCAACCTGATTCTGACGGATCTTCCAATGGCAGAACGGGAATGGCGCGCGCATCTCATCACCGCATTAGGAGAAACCATCGCGGTACGGGTCAATCGTATTCCTCATCCTATCCAGCCGGAATTATCCATTTTCTCTCTGATCAATCTACAGCCCTACCTTACAACCATTCGGCAACTTGATTACCTTTTCGGGAATAGTACCCAGACACTCCCTATACTCTCACCACAAAACATTCTGGTAGAAATAGGTAAAACAATCTGCACCCTGGTTTCAGAGGTATTAAATTACTTCTACCTGAACGTCAAACATAATACCCTACACTTTTTACCTGTTGAAAACATGTTACCCCCCCTGGCCATTCATTTTACCCAGATTATGGGCCGACCGCTTACAAGTTTGCGCATCCCGTTACAAAAACCGGCCCATCTATTACACAATTTTAACCAAAAGCAGCCTGTGCATGTTTTAGCCCACCAACTTCCCGAAATTACTTATGGATACATCAACACAGAACAATCCGCAGCGCTGCAAACAGTATATCAATACCAGAGCCTATTAATAATCCCCTTAACCCGTCCCAAAGGACTGTTGGGATTCCTGACATTGCTCCTCAAAACTGAGTCAAGCCTATCCGAAGACATAATGCAACAACTTGAGCGGCTCAGTGCAATTGCTACGATCACTTTGGAAGTGTTGCAACAAAGTGAACGGATCAAAGCCCAACAACGGCAGATCGCTGCATTACACGCGGTTGGACTCCGTGTAAGTCGCAGCCTTGAACTCGATAAAGTGATGCAATACGCAGTTGAGGAAGTGGCTCAGGTTTTTGAAGTTGATGCTTCGGCCATCAGTCTGATCGAGCCAGAAAGCGGCGATCTCGTGATCCGGGCACAACACGGATTACATACATTTGCTCATACACCTGTGCGTATTCCACATGCCAAAGGTGTAGCATGGGAAACTCTGAAGAAAAAAGAACTCACCATCGTTGAATCCTGGGAGGATGAAACGCGGCTGGCGATTCCCGAATTTCGTGAGGAGCGTGTGCGCGCGACCGTGTTGGTGCCTATGTTGTTGGATGATGAACCCGTCGGCGTATTGAGCGCGATGAGTCACATTCCACGCACTTTTACAGTAGAGGAATTAAATCTGCTCAAAACCCTGGCCGATCAGGTCGCCATCGCCCTAAAAAATGCACGTTTGCACGAAGAGACCCGCCGCCAGTCCCAGGAACAAACCTTCTTATTCGGCATTGCTGAAGCGGTCGCACCTTTACAAAATCTAGCTGCCATCGCTGAAGAAGCACTGAGCCAGACATTGCGCTTCCTGGCCTGGCCTAGTGGCGTATTTTTAGTTGAAGATAATGAAAGCGGCGCGCTGGTTCCTAAAGCCTATCACGGGGAAGACACTTCGCTACAAATGCTCATTCATCACATGCGCGCCATCGCCTACCCTTCCAACTCTACGCACACCCCACACATTGTACAAGATCGCTCTGATCTGACGGAATGGCATAATCCGTCAGATACATCCCTGCGTACCATCCTCCAAATCCCCCTCCAGGCACGCAATCACATACGGGGCTGGTTGGTCGTTGGAACTACGGAAATCTTGGAGATTCCTGCTTATACCCAACAAGTTCTCGTCACAGTTGGAAACTATCTGGGCGTGACCCTGGAAAATGTACAACTTTATCACGAAATGGCTATCCGCGAGAGCAGTAGCCGTGCCCTCTACCAGGTTACGCGTGCTATGACGGGACACAACCGGGAACAAATTCTCAAACAAACCCTGGAGGAACTTCACAATGGCATCCCCTACGACATAGGAGGTGTCCTGCTTACCCAATATCCTCCCCTAGAACTGTTTCATCTATGGATAACCATTTCTCCAACGCGGCTGACTGAAGTTAAAACCCATCTACATAATGAGTTGAGTATTCTTGGTGAATCCTTTCCACAGCTCCCTGATGCAGCCCGCGTTATTATACGCAAGCAGGAAGAGGAAACATTAACAGAAGAACAACTACTCTCCTACCTGGAAGCTCCTATACTCCAAAACGATAAACCCACAGGTGCTATTCTGTTAGCCCGGCGGCGCCCCTTTCAGGCAAATGAACAACAAATGATTTTTATCTTGGCATATCAGTTAAGTCAGGTGCTTGAAAGTATACAGCTCTATCATCAAGCCCAGCTCCAGGCACAGCAATTGCAACAGGCCAATGCACGCCTCTCCGAACAGGAAACGGAACAAATGCGTATTTTTGATAATATTGCCCATGAACTGTACAACCCGGTCACCTTCATACGGGGATATACGGAAGTACTGTTAGAAGAAGGGCTTGGCTCGCTCAACGATACTCAGCAACAGGCATTAACAGTACTCCTTAAACAGGCCAATCTACTTTCCCAATTAGTCCACCGGCTAGGGACCATTAAATTTATCGATCCTCAAAGCCTTGAACAGCAGTATATAGACTTAACCGAGCTTTTACGCAAGGCTGCCGCTATGGCTACATTACCAGCCTCACGCAAGTCTATCACGATTGATGTTGAATCAGCCCATGCACTCCCCCAAGCATGGGCTGATTCCGAGCGAATGAGTGAGGTTATAGAAATTCTCCTGCGGCACGTCGTACAAACGACGCCAAGAGAAGGCAAAATTTGTGTACACGTTTATACGGAAACCGATGATACTATCAGTGTCGCTATCACCAGTCGAGACTCTTCCCCCCAACAAAAACTATCTCCAATTCATCTCAAGCGTTCTGATAAGCTCATAGCTCATCATTCGGAAATGGCGCACCAATCAGAAATGATGCGCCAACAACAGTGGGGATCTAGCATGAATTTGGCGTTATGTCGCCGCATCATTGAGGCTCACGGCGGCAGTATTGGGGGCGCGGAGGATGCCCTACAAGAGCATACTTTTTACTTTCGGCTGCCTACTTCGCCTCTTCATCCCACACTTCAATGACGTGACGCCCCATCCACGACCACTGATCCTCAAACGCCTCATCATCCTGATAAGAGTAAACCTGGGAAGCAGGCGCAGCAGGGTCAACAAAAGCCCATCCATCTTCCGGGTCCCAGGCGTAGAGTACCTTATAATGTGCCCATCCGACCCACTTACCCTCCTTAAAGGCTAAAGGATCCCCTACAATTACAATCGAAACGCGATCTTCATCCAAATTCTCACGTAAGCGCGCTTTGGAGACTCCAAAACGCCAGCGGGCTTCAAATCCCATTTTGCGCAAGGCGTAGACCACCCCCCAGGGGAAAGTGGCCCACCCCTTAATACGCGGCGGCAACAAGCGCACGACATCATCTTCTGGCGCTTCTTCCATTGTCCGCGCTAACGTAGGCGCATCCACCACAGGAGCATCGCGGAGCGCATTTGCCGCCATTGTCGCGCAAAATGGGCCACAATCGTTTGAGTTTCCCTGATAAGTGTGCCACTTAGGTACCGGCTTTGATAACATCTTCGCCCAATGTTTCTGTAATTTAGGCTCTGCCATATTAATCCTCCTCATTAGAAACGAAAATTAAAGATTCAGTAGATCACAATTCTAAAGAATAATTGTTGAGTGCCACTAATCGCGATAGGGGCAGGCTTAATGCTCACAAGTGCCACTAATCGCGCAGGATTCTTGTACATTAACAT
>JAFGFI010000165.1 GCA_016931185.1 Anaerolineae bacterium | reverse complement strand
TTTTGGAGCGCAACCATAGATTTTATTACACATCATTTGAAATTTTCTCCGCGTCCTCTGCGACTCTGCGGTAAATAGGGCTTTTTTGGGTAGAATTCATCATTAACGGCTGGCGTTCACCAGAAGTCGGATGAAAATTGAATTCGTAATTCGTAATTCGCTATTCGCTATTTTCAGAGGAGGGAGACATTTCATGAGTGATACAACGCCTATCGTTCAGATTCGGAACTTGCACAAGCGGTTTGGGCGTATCCATGCAGTCAATGATATAAGTCTGGATGTCGAAAGAGGGGAAGTCGTTGTGATCATCGGCCCTAGTGGATCGGGGAAATCTACACTGTTGCGCTGTGTCAACCGGCTGGAAGTGCCCAACGGCGGGTCAATTAGTATTGACGGTATCGAAATCCACAATGACGAATCGCAAATCAACCAGATGCGGGCGGAAGTGGGGATGGTATTTCAACAATTTAACCTCTTCCCACATATGACCGCGTTAGAAAACATTGTCCTGGGGCCGGTGGTCGTGCGTAATTGGGAACGCGAGCGCGCCGAAATCCTGGCACACGAGTTATTGGCCAAAGTGGGAATTCCCGAAAAGGCCGACGCCTATCCGGAACAGTTATCAGGGGGACAACAACAACGGGTAGCCATTGCGCGTTCATTGGCAATGCAACCCAAGATTATGTTGTTTGATGAACCTACCTCGGCGCTTGATCCGGAGATGATCAAGGAAGTCCTTGATGTGATGCTGGACCTAGCCCACGAGGGTATGACGATGCTCGTTGTCTCTCATGAAATGGGATTCGCGCGTGCTGCCGCCAAACGTATCGTGTTTATGGATCAAGGACAGATCATCGAAATTACCACGCCAGAGCTATTGTTTACTGCGCCTAAGCACGAGCGCACTCAGCGCTTCTTGAGCCAGATTTTGCATTGATACATAAATCTGGTTTTTAAGAAAAAAAAACAGGGATGGTTCAAGTTACCTTTACACTTTATGCCTTATCAAGCGTAAAAGTGTAAAGGTAAAAAGCAAGGTTTCTGATCCTTGCCAAAAACCAGGTTTATTTTTCTGTTACCGGTGCGCTCCCTTCTCCATGCCAGAGTCGCTGCATTTCCTCACAAGTTTCCAATAGATCGTCTAAGTTCCCCTGGGCCTCAATGTGTCCATCTTTGAGTACGATGATATGGTCGGCGCGGCGGAGTGCTACTTTGCGGTGGGATACCGCCAGGCAGGTAACCATTGCTCGATCGTCCTCATCAGAACGCTCGAAGATCCGATCCCATAATGCGCGCTCAGTTTCTACGTCCAGCGCGCTGGAAAGGTCGTCGAAGACTAGAAATTCCGGTTCGCGCACGAACATCCGTGCTGCCGATGTCCGCTGGATCTGCCCGCCGGAAAGTTTGACCCCCTTCGGCCCTACTTTGGTCTCCAATCCTTCCTCAAATTCTGCCAGATCGTATTCCATCACCGCCATGCGGATAGCGTGCATAATAGCTGCCTGGTCACGGTTCAAACCCATCAAGATGTTGTCACGCAGTGAATCGCTGAAGAGCCGAGGCACTTGCGCGGTATAGGCGCAGCGCGGTGGTGTGAACCAGTTATCAGGCTCTGTTACCATTTTGCCGTTCCAACGGATTTCTCCCGCGTCTTTGGGCAACAGTCCCAGCAGCACCCGCAGCAGGGTAGTTTTCCCCGATCCCACCCGCCCTGTCACGATGGTTAGTGTGCCTGCCTTCAGGTGCAGGTTAATGTCGGTGATCCCGTTGGGAGAGTCCGGGTAATGATATGTCAGTCCTGCCACTTCCAGGTCTTCCAGATAATCATCCATCTGCTTTTCTGGATACACCACGTCTGGGAAATTCCCATCCAGGTAAACTGGACTGAAGGTGGTGAGGGCCTCTGGCGGAGCCCCTTCCATTAAACGTCCCATCCGCTCTACAGAGACTCCAATTTGTTTGTAGCGAGCGACCAACAGACCGGAGAATGTAGTTAGTTCGCTGATGCCGCCGAGCAGGAAGATGAAAAGTGAAAAATCCCCAACGGTGAATACGTTGGGGATATCTGTGCCCGCGCGCATATATTGGCCGGCTAGGATAAGTAGCACGCCGGTGCCGAGGTTCACGGCGTTACGGAAGAGTGACCCTAATACAGTGTTAAACAACCGGTCTTTGATCACCATTTGCTTGCGTTCTTCGTTGATTTCATCGAAGTGCTGCAAAACGCTCTCCTCCGAGGTTGCCACTTTGACCGCTTGCACCGCGCCGAAAAATTCGCCAATAAACCCAGTGACAATGCCGGCGGCTTTGCGGCTGGCCCGGCGATATTTCTCAATGCGCTCGGTCGCGCTGTTAGAGATAATGCCGACAACGACGAAAGGCAGCATGGCTACTCCGGTGATCGCCGGGTTGATAGCCAACATAGCAATTACCGCGACGGTGCCAAAAGCAAGCATACCGAGAATATCGTTAATCCAGAGCGCGAATAGTGCAATCTCAAAGACATCTCCCCGGAAGCGGCTGATGGCCTCACCGGGCGAATCGGGCAGTGCATTTGCACCGGGCCGTTGCAGGATATGGACAAACAAATTCTTCCGTAACAGCGTCATTGTGTTTACAAAGAAGGGGACATTGGTACTGATAAGTCCAAACACTCCCACAACGCTTCCTAGTTCACAGGCGACAAGAAATCCGATCAATGTCCACACGTTCCACCCGGCGGTACTATCGCCGGTGAGTAGATTAAAGAATTCGCGCATCACAAACCCGGGAATTTGCCAGAACGCGACGAGTGCCAACATCGAACACAAATTTATAAGCCATAACTTCCACCGGTAACGGATCATATCCAGGATCACGCGCCAGGTTGGCAGTGTAGGTACCTGTTTTTCTGTTTCATCGATTTGCTTGTCTTTTACCATGCTCTATCCTTTAGCAATCAACTTACGTTTCACGTTTTACGCTAACACCTCTTCTAATCCTGTCTGCAATAGATTATAGAATTTGGATTTTGGATCCGCTGCCAGACGTTCCCGCCCACCATGTTCGATAATCGCTCCATCCTGCAAAATCATAATCTCGTCGGCGCGCTGTACGGTGCCGAGACGATGGGCGATGATAATCGCGGTACGGTTTTGGAGGAGTTTATCCACCGCGCGCTCAATGAGCTGTTCCGTCGCCGGATCCAGACGTGAAGAGGCTTCATCCAGGATGACCAATCCTGGATCGCGCAAAAACACGCGGGTAAACGCCAACAGTTGTGCTTCCCCGGCAGAAAGTCCTCGCCCCCCGGTCTCCAGTTTGGTATCGAGACCCTCTGGCAGAGAATTGTACCAATCCGCCAATTCCAATTGTTCGATTACATCCTGGATTTGTGTATCTGGGATGGATTTATCGAAGAAGGTCAAGTTTTCGCGGACGGTGGCTTGGAACAATTGTACATCCTGCGTTACCATCGCCACCCGTTGGCGCAGTGCCCTAAGTTGAGTTGTGCGAATATCCACATCGTTCAGCCGCAGTACTCCCGTGACCGGATCATAGAGACGGAAGACCAACCGCGCCAGGGTGGTTTTCCCGCTGCCGGTGCGCCCCAGTAATCCCAACACTTTCCCCGGCGTGAGATGAAATGAGATGTCTTTAAGCACGGGTTCATCCTCGGTATATGAGAAGGCAACCTCGTCAAAGTGCAATGCGAGCGGGCCTGCAGGTATCGGCGCGCCGGGACCATCCACGATTTTACACTCAATCGCGCGTAGTTCTGCCAGTCGCTCTGTGGCCGCGCCGATATTTTGGATATTCTCGGCCTGTTGTGTCAATTCACGGATGGGCCGTCCCAACAGATTGACATAGTAGATGATAAGGAACGCGGTGCCAATCGTGACAAGATCCGCCTTAATTAGTGCATAACTGCTGACTAACGCTATTGCATTAGCCAGCATCATTAACATCCCGCCTACCAATCGCACTACGAGGAACATTCGCCAGGCTTTCTTCCAGTGTATTAGATTTGTGTAGGCTAACTTATATAGCCCGCGCACTACGAAATCCACTGCGCCACTGGAGCGAATATCCTCCGTACCGGCCAACCGTTCTTCCAAATAGCCGAAAAGCTCCGATGTAGATTCACGGAAGGCCTTTTGGTGTGGAATTGCCAGGCCACGTACCTTGTTGAGCGCGAATAATGCAAGGACGGCATAGACGGTAAAGACTGCGCCTAATCGCCAATCTTCTGTTGTTAGTGCGCCAATGACGCCTACCAGCAACAACAAGTTCCCTACAACACGGATGACGAGTTGTGAGAAAAAGTTGGAAAGCTCCATAACGTCACCATCAATACGTTCAATGAGTTTGCCGGGACTGGTATTGTTGTGATAGCTCATATCCAGGTAGAGGCAATGGCGTGCTAGTTCTGCCCGCAGCGCGTTGGTAGCGGTCCAGGCGACATTCTCACCGAAGTACGAAGCTCCAATTGTCACCAACTGTTGGACTATCGCCAAAGCGATGAATGTTATCGCGGACTGTAATAACAAACGCGTTTCTGCCCCTGTTTGAGCGGCATCAATAAACTGCCGCATGATTTGCGGGTTGAAAATCTGCAAACCGATACTGCTCAACAGGAATACCGTTAGAACGAAGTAATGTAATTTTTGGGGTTGAATATGGCGCGCGAGCAAATCCCAGTATTGCCGGAGTGAGATATTCATACAGTGACTCCTTCTAAAGAAGGCAAATGATTAAATATGGAGTGCATCATACCTTATCCCTTAAAAAGGTCAAGTGAAATCGCACAAATGTTCTAGTTAGGGTGGTGTTCCCCTCTTTTATCGCCTGTAATTTGCACTTAAATGTCCGGTATGGTAAAATTTTGTTATAGTAGGGCTGTCTACTTGTGGTGCCATAAGGAGCCGGTTTATGAAAAATGAGAAGCTAAACAAATTACTGAATGACTGGTTAAAGGTTATAAGTGACCATTTGGCGCGTCATAAAGGACTTCCGGTTTTGATTGCTGTAGGACTGGTGATGGTGGGGTTGTTGTTGAATCTCTTGCCTGCCTGGCCGGTTATCGGTTGGCTTGCAGAAACAGAATTATTTCTTCATTTGGGTGTGATAGTAGGATTGTTGGGAATTTTGATTGGAGATGCATTGTAAGGAAGTGCGCATTGACTTTTGGTAGTATTTTAAATGAATAGGGCATTGAGTCAAAATATAATGCGTAAAACGTAAAAATACTATGTTTTATGGCGCGCATTTTTCAATTGAAATGAGATACACCTGAAGATTTTGCGATTTACTATTCTCAAAGGGGGAAGACTATGAAACGCATACTACGTCTTGTCGTTTTGATTTTGTTGTTAAGTTGTATGCTTATTACACCGGTGTTTGCAGAATCCTGGATTTTGTTGGGGAATCATACGGTACGTACCGGGGAGAGCCTCTATTGCATTGGTCGGGCTTACAGTGTCGATCCATGGTCCATTGCTACGCAAAACGGTATCGTCAACGTGAATTTGATTCATATTGGCGACCTCTTGGGAATTCCCAATGTGCCCGCCTCTGTTCCCCCAGGCCCGGTTTGTGAAGCACAATTTGTTACGCCAATGATGCAGCAGATGAGTGCGGCAAATTGCACGTGCCGGCAGAATCATTTCGTGGTCACAGGGGATACCCTTTCGCACCTGGCGGTTAATTACAATGTGGACATGCAAGCCATCGCCACGTGTAATCAGATTGTCAATCTAGATTTGATTTATATTGGGGACACGCTCTGTATTCCATAAAGATACATACATAACGCCGGGTTTTGCAGAAAAAACCCGGCTTGTTCTGTATTAACTATGCAAGGATGCGTCTTGTAAACTTAAGACTCTGTGCTACAGCATGAGGATCATCCAGTTCCAGCACCAGCCAGGGAGTATTGGGAAGCCGGGCCAATGTTTGCAGCAGTCGTGAGAAATTAATCGCGCCGCCTGGCACGTTGAGGGCTAAATGCTCATCAATGACGCCCCGTGTATTGTTTAAATGGCAATGGATTAGATAAGGGATAAGTTGGGTGACCCATTGGTCAAGCGGATGTGCGTTATTGTAGAGATATGCATGGCTGATATCCAGGCACACGCCTATATGGGGAGCTGTTGTGCCCTGCATAATGGCTTTTAGAATCGATGGATCAGGATCCCACATGTTCTCCATCGCTATCCATAAATTTCGTTGCTCGGCTTCGTATCCGAGAGGGTCCAGGAAGGCCGTTAGCCGCTGGATAAAGTCTAACCGGTAGCGCTCGGTACGGATCATAGGAATAAAGTTCGTGTGGAATACGATGTGTTCCGCTCCTAGTTCGGCGGCAATATCCATACTTAGCAAATAACGCTTACGAGTTAATGCCACGATATCCGGGTCATCACTGGCACCGGATATATCAAAAAAAGCCCCATGAAAGGCTATGGGGCCGGGAAAATCGCATAACCAGGATTGGTACATTTTAAGAAGCGCGCGCCAATCGCCGGTCAGTACTTGCGGATGCGAGAACGCCTGTATTTCTAGTCCAACGTTATATGTCTGCGCCAGGGCCAGGTGATCGCGAATATCCTGACGATATGCCGCTATTAACAAAGTCGTCATTATCTATATTCTGTCCATTATTTACTGTGGCCGACCCCTGATCTAGTCGATCTTCGCCCACGCCGGCTGTTGGGGCAAAAAGTAAAGTTTCTGAACCTTACCCTTTTTATCCAACGTAGGCGCTTGGTAAATCGGATAACTCATGAGACTTTTGTAGTCTGGTTTATTCTCAAGTCAAAGGCGATAACTCTAATTCTATAAGACGTGGACAGAATTGCAAATCATGATATAATATTGTTACCTGATTTTATAAGGTTGTAGATCAGAGTCCGGTATATCCGGGATGTTAATCAGGGGATGATAGGTCTCGACGGGGAAGGTTGACCGTGGACTGCGAGTCGGGGAGGCTCCGTTCCCGTGAACCCAGGAGCAAAACAATAAATGCCAATAACAAGGCAAACACCTGGATGCCCGCAATGGCGAACACCTGGGCTTCAGCCCCGGTAGCCGTCGCTGCGTAAATCCAAAACCTGACCGGGATACCGGTCACGCCCCGCTAACGTCTCGCACATGCGTTAGCGTCAGGTGACATAAAATCTGCGCGCAAGCTTCTGGACGCCGATAGAGAAGCCCAAGATCATCGGCTGAGGTTGGCAGTGGCGTCGCCGGTAACGACCCGCCAGCCAAGAACAAAGTACCGGCTATGCTCGTAGACGTTCATTGTCGAATTTTTCGGACGCGGGTTCGATTCCCGCCATCTCCACCTCTGTTTAGGAATCTGGGGTTTCCATTTCGGAAACCCCAGATTCTTTTATTCCTCTGTGGTTTTTGCCCCTTCAATGACGATTGTGTATTCCCCCTCGATCTGAGTATCATCAAGTTGTTGAAGGATCTCTGACAATTTGCCCCTTGAAAAGTTTTCAAACATCTTTGTCAGTTCATTGGCCACAACTGCCTGACGATCCCCCAACACTTCGAGTGCGTCCTCAAGAAATGCCCGCAGTCTGTAAGGACTTTCGTAAAAGATGAGGGTGTGGGGAGATTGTTGGTCCACTTCGATGAATCTTCGTCGCTTCCCTGTCTTTCTAGGAGGGAAGCCCCGGAAAGTAAAAGCGTGGGAAGGCAATCCTGATAACACAAGCGCCATGACGAAGGCCGTAGGACCGGGGATCATGGTTACAGGAATGTTGGCTTCGATAGCCTGGCGCACCAATGTGAACCCTGGATCGGATATGCCGGGCGTTCCGGCGTCGGAGACTAAAGCCACTGATTGCCCTTGCGTGAGAAGATGAATAATTCTCTTGCCCGCTTGATTTTCGTTGTATTCATGAAAAGAGATAAGCGACTTTTTAATCTCGAAATGTTTGAGCAACAGCCCCGTCTTACGTGTGTCTTCACTGGCGACAACATCCACCGATCGTAGGACTTCCAATGCCCGTAGTGTAATATCAGATAAATTGCCGATAGGTGTGGCTATTAGATATAACATTTTTTGTCAATCCTCGCTTTTGTTTACCAGATACGCAAGTTCGGTAGTGAATTCAAACTTTGTAATTATCCAGCGTTTGCCCTGAACCAGTTCTTCAAATCTGGCTTGATAAGTCTTCAGCATACCTTTATTTTGACCTGAGAGACTATGCATAGGAAAAGAAACAACTAAATATTTGGCATTGAGTGATTCCAACAGTTGTAACCCTGCTCCTTTATCCAATTGCTCAAGACAGGGAATGGTCTTTAAAACGAACGCTACGTCTGCTGCCTGCGTAGGGGGAAATTGTGTTATGTCCCTGCACTCGGCCTGACCCTCTATGCCCGCGTATGCCATAAAGTCCTGGATGAAATTTGTCATATCGCTGAAGACATCATAAGCATAGTATCGCGCATTGCCATCCAGGGGCATCCAGGGGATGGCAAGGGGATTAAGTCCACAGGCTATATCCAAAATGGTTTGGACCGGTTTCACAGTGTCCAACGTTGTGGTGTAGAAATCCTGTATAATTGAAAGTCGCTCTTTTGTGGAAGCGTGTAATCTCAAGAGTTTGAGACAGATAGAACGAAATGCCTCACTGTTGGCGGGTCCCGCTTGCGCAAACTCACGTAATGCCCGGCCATAATCGATACTATGCTCAAAATAAGCGCCGCCTACTTGATGGAGTTTACCCTTGGTGATCTTGATCGCTGTTTTAATATCACCCCGTATGGATAACTCGCGCTTGCCAATAGTTCTTATGAGATCCTCACATATAGTTCTGTACTTCTGGCTTTTTTGGATGGCACTTACCAACTGCTCCAACTGCTGTTCGTTTTTACTCGTGTTCATTCTTGTCAAATCTAAAGGAAATATTCAACGTTCCGCTTTCGGTGCGCAACTTTTATATTACAAAAACCTGGTTTTTATGTTTTTTTCAGGTGAGTCATTAATGGCCCACCTGAAATAGCCTGTTTTTTTACCACAGAGGCACAGAGGACACAAAGATTTTAAGTTTCAAATTAATAAAGTTTTGTTTTTATGGCTAAAAAGTTAATTTTATTAGTTAGAAATTTTTATTTTTCTCAGTGTCCTCAGTGTCTCTGTGGTGAGCTGGCTTTTTTCAGAGAAGCCATTAATTGCGTCATAAACCGTAAATTATGCATAGTTGCCAAACGTTGGTACAGACAATCTCTTATCTTGAAAAGATGTTGTAGATAACCTAGTGAATATTTTTGACAGCACAAACAATCACAAAGTGGCGAAACAGGTCGGCTGGATTTGATATGTTTATCATCTTGGATGTAAAGGTATGAGAACCAATCGTTACGCAATTTCGACGTAGCCGGATCCTCATTGAACACATATAATCTGCCGTGCCGCGCGTCGCGCGTCGGCATCGCGCTGTCAAAGATCGTATAGCCGGCGCGAAAACTCGCCAGGATATTACCCGGGTGGCCTATACCTAACCCGTGCATTGGGAATGTATAGGGTACCAAATCCCGGGTATAAGTAACAATATCTAGCAATAGATTGTTTTCACTGTCGAGGGGCCACCCGCCAAATCCGAAACCGTCAAAACCTATCTCTAAAAGAGCTTTGGCACACCACTCCCGAAAACTAAAATTTCCTCCCCCTTGAATGACGGCAAATAAGAGAGGGCGGCGGTTATCCGGGAATTCCATACAAGACATAGCTCTCTCGAATTCTATCTTGCTGCGTTTCGCCCAATCTATTGTCCTTTTTACTGATTCTTTTTGCATTTCCAGGGCATGATCTACATGGGTACAATCATCAAGGCAGAAAATTACGTCCGCACCATATTTGAGTTGTAATTGGATACTTTTTTCCGGTGATAATTGGATTTTTTCTTTCCTGTTTTCCGGTCGAAATATCAATCCCTTGTTAGAAATACTACCGTATTTGGGATTTTCGTGAATGAGAGAATAAATCTGAAATCCCCCCGAATCTGTGAAGATTGGAACATCCCAACCGGCCATATTATGTAACCCGCCTAAAGCTTTTACGGTAGTGGTCCCCGGGGATTGCATAAGATGAAAAGTATTCATCATCACTCCCTTGATCCCAACGTTACATAGATCCACACTATCGACTGAGCGCACAACCCCTCGAGTTGCGTCAGGTAGAAAGGTGGGCAACGGGAGTCGCCCGTGAATTAAATCTAAACATGTTTCTCCGTTTGATGTTATCATTGTGTCCTTTTAAGCTTATCCAGCGAATGTGTCAGGTGAGGTTACCTCCCTCCTCACTGTAACACAGATTTGTGGTTTTTCCAAATAGGCCTGGTCGACTAGCCTCTTAATCGCTTTGTCTAGTCTCAAGGTTGTGGTATAATATAAGAGTTAGCGCGGGTGTTGCTTAATGGTAGAGCCTTGGCCTTCCAAGCCAAAGATACGGGTTCGATTCCCGTCGCCCGCTCTAAGGGCTCATAGCTCAACGGTCAGAGCAGCCGGCTCATAACCGGTAGGTTCCAGGTTCGAATCCTGGTGGGCCCATTTGATAATTGAAATAACGGCCTGTAATTTACGGGCCGTTTGTCGTGTTTGGGATGTGAGGATAATGATGCAGATCGAAAAGATGCTTGAGAGATTAACATCGCTGGAAACGCGATTTGAGGAACTTACGCGCCTGTTAGCCGATCCTGATGTAGTTCAGGATTATGAAAAAATTACCGAATATGCAAAGGAACGTGCTGAGTTAGAAGATAAGGTCAAGTTATATCGTGAATACCAGCAGGTTTTAGAGGAATTAGACGCCGCGCGCGAGATGGTTAAAGAAGAAAATGATCCCGATATGCGTGAGATGGCTTATGAGGAAGTCTCCACGCTGGAAGGAAGACAAGAGGAATTAGAGGTTGCACTCCAAAAGTTACTGGTTCCCAAAGATCCGCGCGATGAAAAGAACGTCATTATGGAATTGCGAGCGGGCGCGGGTGGGGATGAAGCCGGGCTATTTGCGGCGGAGCTTTTCCGTCTCTACACCCGGTATGCGGAGCAGCAAGGGGGCTGGAAAACCGAGATCGT
The DNA here is from genome assembly GCA_016931185.1 of Anaerolineae bacterium. GTDB lineage: Bacteria > Chloroflexota > Anaerolineae > B4-G1 > SLSP01 > JAFGFI01. The sequence goes on along the minus strand of JAFGFI010000165.1, from coordinate 11,260 downwards.
TAGCGAAAATCGTACCGGTATTGGGGGATTCAAAGAGGTCATTTTTATGATTATCGGGAAGGGCGCGTATTCCCGGTTGAAGTATGAAAGTGGCGTCCACCGTGTTCAGCGCGTTCCCGTTACCGAATCCAGCGGGCGTATCCACACGTCTACCGTTACTGTTGCCGTGTTGCCAGAGGTGGATGAGGTAGAAGTACATATCGATCCTAAAGACTTGGATATTACCACGTATGGATCCTCGGGGCCTGGGGGCCAGCATATGCAGAAGAATGATACTGCGGTCAGAATGGTTCACAAGCCCACGGGAATGGTAGTCACGTGTGAAAGTGAACGCTCCTTAACTCAGAACAAGTTGCGCGCGCTGTCGGTACTCAGGGCGCGACTGTTTGAAATAGAGCAACAGAGGCGAATATCCGAACTTGAAGAAGCACGCCGTTCCCAGGTGGGGACAGGGGAACGCAGTGAAAAAATCCGTACTTACAATTTCCCACAAAATCGGGTGACCGATCATCGAGTGGGGATGACCTCATATAACCTGCCTGGTATCATGGAGGGGAACCTGGATGAGTTTATTCAGGCCTTGACCCTCGATGATCAAACGCGCCGCTTGACCGCGTTAGCTCAAGAGTAAATTAAAGATCACAAAAGCCGCTCTCGTTTTTTAGAGAGCGGCTTTTATATGAAGGCTGTCGTGGTCTGTCTACCCCGAAATTTGAGGCAGTTCTGCCATTGCTGCCTTGATCTTTTCTTCTTCCAACTGGTAATCAAGCAGGTTATCCCGGTGGTAGGCATCGTACGCGGCCAGGTCAAAGTGGCCGTGACCGCTGGCATTGAAGAGGATGGTCTTCGCTTCCCCGGATTCTTTGCAGGCCAGGGCTTCATCCATGGCAGCCCGGATAGCGTGGGACGTTTCCGGCGCGACAATGATCCCTTCGTTACGTGCAAAGCTGTGGGCTGCATCAAATACTTCATTCTGATGATACGCGCGCGCTTCGGCAAATTCTTGATCTAACAAGGCGCAAATGCTCGGTGCCATGCCGTGATAGCGCAGTCCTCCCGCGTGAACGGGCGCGGGGATGAAGCCATGCCCTACGGTGTGCATCTTTGCCACCGGGCCGGTCTTCGCGGTGTCACCCCAATCGTAGGCGTACTTGCCGCGCGTCATACTGGGGCACGCGGTAGATTCGACGAACAACGCGCGCAGGTCCGGCTTTGCCCCTGTGAGTTTGTCCTTCATAAAGGGGAAAATTAACCCCGCCGAATTGCTGCCCCCCCCGGCACAGCCGATCACAATGTCGGGATAGTCGCCTGCCATTTCCATCTGCTTCATTGCCTCCAGGCCGATAACGGTTTGGTGGAGCAGCACGAAGTTGACAACACTCCCCAGTGAGTACTTATAGCCATCGTGTGTCATCGCGTACTCAATGGCTTCACTGATAGCAATGCCCAGACTACCGGGTGTTTCGGGATCTTGCTCCAGGATCGCGCGCCCGGCATGGGTTTCTGAACTGGGGCTGGGCACAACTTCTCCGCCCCAGGTTTCCATCATAATGCGGCGGTAGGGCTTTTGCTGGAAGCTGATGGCAACCATAAAGACTTTGCATTTAAGGCCAAAGAGATTGGTTGCAAAGCTCAACGCGCTCCCCCATTGTCCCGCGCCTGTCTCGGTGGCCAATCCTTCTAAGCCTTCTTGCTTTGCGTAATAGCATTGCGCCACGGCAGTGTTGGGTTTGTGACTCCCGGGAGGACTGACACCTTCCCATTTGTAATAGATTTTGGCCGGCGTATCCAGTGCTTTTTCCCAACGATGTGCCCGGTATAGCGGCGCAGGTCGCCATAACTTAAGAATATCCTGCACCTCATCAGGGATCTCGATCCAGCGTTCTTTGCTAAATTCTTGCTCGATCAACGCCATCGGGAATACCGGCGGCGGCATTGGGGGATCCTGCATTACCTCCATCGTCACCGGGTGGCGATAAAACGGAGGCGGATTTTGCATATCCGCTAGAATATTGTACCAATGGGTTGGCATGTCCGACTCGTTTAAAAGATATTTATACTGCACCATTTTGACTCCTCCTTAGAAAGTGATAAGTTTTGAGTTTAAAGTCCAAGTTATGCGCCGCGAGCTATATCCCTAGTGTTCTTTCAAGATATAGTTGGCGGGTATTTGCTCTATACATGTAGCCCGTTTTTACCCGTCATTCAATGCTTGAAAAAGCACTAGAATATAGCTTTAAACTAACTTGTGCTTTTAACTATGCTATGCTCTGCGAAGAATTGCTTGTAAACCTTGTAATGGGTTGTTTCTTCGTAAGAGACTTCTTCGATGCGGTCACCATCAAAACTAAAGATCTGCGCATTGGGATAGGCCAACAGAATCGGAGAATGGGTAGCAACGATAAATTGCGCGTGACCGCTTGCGTCTAAACGTTGTAATAAATCCAAGAACTTCAGTTGGCTTGTTGGTGAAAGGGCGGCTTCTGGTTCATCTAAAAAATAGAGACCCTTCAAGTGATATCGCCCGTTGAAGTAGGATAACATTCCCTCTCCGTGTGACAGTGTATTGAAGATTTTTCCACCGTGATATTGCAGCCTTCCAGGATCACACATAGCGACATCGTCCAGGAAATCCGCCAGTTCGTAAAACGTTTCTGCCTTGAAGAGTGACCCTGGTACATACCCGTTAGCCCAGGCCACTTCAATGAAATCGGCCAGACGTCCTTCGTAGGGATTGTTATGTGCGATGTGACGTTTAGGTTTATCCCAACTTTGAACGCCGCACTTTTTGGTGATAGCTTCCAGTAAAGTGGATTTGCCCGATCCATTTTCGCCCACAAAGAAGACAATGGGCGTTCTAAACTTCAACCGCGAAGTCGCGCGCAGCACCGGAATATTAAATGGATAGTAGCTATCGGTTGGGTAATTTTTATTATAAAGTTTTACGTCCGTTACGTACATTTTTAGCCCCCCGTTATGACAATAAGCGGAAAGGTTCTCCACTGTGCAATGCCCGGCGCAACTTCGGCCCGGTTAATCCCATTGCATCATAGACCATCGTCATGGTTTCTTGTGCTATGGCTTGCATCCGGCGCGTGCCCTCCATCAGGATTTCCTCTACCATGCCCGGATTAGCTTCGTAACTTGCGCGTCGCTCGCGGATCGGTTCAAGAAATGTGTTGATGGCGTGCGCCAATTTTTGCTTGACCTCGATATCGCCCACAGTCCCCTGACGATACCGGTCTTTGAGATCGTTAACTTCGTCTAAGTTGGGATTAAAGGCATCGTGGTAGATAAAAACGGGATTGCCCTCTACCCGTCCGGGAATGTCGGCGCGGATGCGATTGGGGTCTGTGTACATTCCTCCGACTTTTTTTTCTACCGTCTTCTTATCATCGGAGAGTAAAATCGCGTTCCCCAGGGATTTGCTCATCTTGGCCTGCCCGTCGGTGCCCACCAGTGTGGGTACGTCTCCGATCATCACATCCGGGATGGGGAAGACGGTTTTTTTGTAGAGGCGGTTGAAGCGACGGGCAATCTCGCGCGTGATCTCGACGTGAGCTTCGTTGTCCTTCCCCACCGGCACAAGATGGGCGCGGGGCAATAGAATGTCGGCAGCCTGTAATACCGGGTAGCCGATCAGTCCCAGGGGTACCGCCTCATCGTCTATATTCGCCGCGCGGGCCATATCCTTGATACTCGGCAAACGAGAGAGACGGGGGACTGTAACTAGCATTTCAAATATCAGATTTAACTCAAAGGTTTCTGGAAGTGCTGATTGCAGGAAGATGGTACTGCGCTCCGGATCAATTCCTATGGAGAGATAGTCCAGAACTACTTCATAAATATTCTGGGTGAGTTCGCGCACATACTTGCGCTCAGGTCGGGTCGTCAACGTGTGCAGATCGGCAATGATGAAAAAGCACTGGTATGCATCCTGTAATGCCACACGATTTTTCAGACTTCCTACGTAGTGTCCTAAGTGCAGTTTCCCTGTGGGACGATCCCCGGTTAAGATTCTCTTTTTAGGTTCAGTCATTATAACCTCCTCGTAAATAGGTGCGTTGCACTTTCCGAAGTGCGATGCGCCTGTTTTTATGCATTGATGGGGCGTTGTCGCGTATGACCACTTCTCATATTGAAGTAGGACAGGTTTTCCAACCTGTTAGACAGGATGTCTGTCCTACATTCCAACAAAAAACGCCCGTCCCTAGCCGGGGACGGGCGTTTTCAATTCCCGTGGTGCCACCCTACTTAGGTTGGCTTATCTCAAATGAAAACGCGCATCTATGACGCGCGTTCTTTAAAAATAGCATAAGATAAGGCCAGCCTCACTCATTTTCAGGTACAGCTTAAATAGCGATACCCTGCGCCCTGATAACGGTGGCGTCTCCGTCTTGGACTACACATTAGCAATTCGTGCTAACTTCGGCAAGCAACTCCTGGGGCCATTCAGTGACCGCGCCGGTACCAGGCTCGCACCTTTTCCTGGCTCTCTGAAACCTCGCTTTGACACTTACTTTTCCCAATCAAAGCCTTTAACACCCTTATTTATATCACAAGGTTTAAAAATGTCAACTCATTCAGGGCTATCAGGGTGTCCGTCAAAGTTTTGCAGCAGCGGCTCAGATTGGGCCAGTTTATTATAAACTGGCCCAATCTCCTACAGCACGATGCCGAGTGCAGCGGTCAACGCCCCCAAAACTGCAAACCAAATACCCACTATAATCATAGGATAGCGCTTGATGGGAGGAGCTTTTGTATCGATGACCGATTGTTTGGGAAAGTCAGGGTTATAGTGAACCGTCACCTCGCTTCCTTCTGGATAGTGTGCCACGACTTTCTCGGATTTTTCCCGGCCGTAATTCCTGGGGAAAAAGAAGAGGTTGAACCGGTTGCCCTTATAGGGTGTTTCCTCTACTTCATAGCTATATTCTACTGCCGGTTCATAATATACTGTTGTCGACTTTTCCACCTCTTCGGGCGCGGGCGGATAATCCTTTTTACTCACATAAGACGCGAGAATGTGTCCGGGTATGGTTGCCCACTTCCGCGAGATTACCGTTTGCGCGCGCCACCGCAATCCAAGGGTAATATACGCTATACCGAGTAAAAATATTGCCGCGCCAAAAATAATGACAAAGCCCATAATTTTCCTCCACGGTTGTATTTGAAAAGGGGTTGTGCTATACTGTTCTTAAGTTTACTCATTTGAAACAACAAACAAGTTATTTCCTATAGCCATTATAGGACAATTTATATAATCATGCAAAACTTTGTAGACTTAGAGATCCACATTCATAAACTTGAAGCCGCAGGATATCCCGTTGAGGTGACGCTGGATCATGATCAGGTTTACCTGGGCGGGTATTTGACTGCCGATATAGTTTCCTGGGTTCTATCGGGAAATACCATAGAGGATGGGCAACACCTTTTTAAGGCTCTGTTCGCGGATGATCAGCCCAAAAGCGCGTGGATTGCTGCCCGGCAGCGTGCGTCTGATCAAAATGTGGAGCGGCGCGTCCGGCTGCGCATTGATGTGAATGCCGCTGAATTGCACGCTCTCCCGTGGGAGTTGCTGTATGTGCCCGATGAAAATATCCTGATTTCGGCCGCGCCAGGCACGCCTTTCTCTCGCTTTTTGCCTGTAGCTTTACCCTGGCGCGGCGAGGTGGAAGACGCCACTATCCGGGTCCTCGTGGCAATTTCTAATCCTGATGATCTGGAAAAATATAAGTTAGCGTCCCTGGATGTGGCACAGGAACGGGCTACCCTCGCCGACGTCATGAAGGCGGAGGATGAGGGGAAAAATGCTTACGCTTTAGAGATCACTTTTTTGGATACCCCTATTACGCTAGAACGCCTGGAAGAAGCTTTGCAGGACGGATATCATATTTTGCATTATTTGGGGCATGGCGTTTTTAACCAACGCCGGCAACAGGCAGCCCTTTATCTCCAGGATGAAGCAGGACATGCAAAAATCACGCGCGATGATGAGTTAGTACAAATGGTGGCGCGCCAACAGATACGCCCCTTGCTCATCTTTCTGGCCGCGTGCCAGAGTGCGGTGCGTTCTACTCGCGATGCGTTTTTGGGACTCGGCCCTAAATTTATCCAGGCGGGTGTGCCCGCCGTGGTGGCGATGCAGGATTTCGTGGCAGTAGAAACGGCGCGTAAGCTCAATCGTAGATTCTACCAACGGCTGGTCAGACACGGTCAGGTAGATAAAGCCATGAACGAAGCACGAAGTGTGTTGATGAGCGCGGGGCACTCGGATGCCGCGGTTCCCGCGTTGCTCACCCGGTTGAAGTATGGCGGCGTATGGAGTAGCGAGGCCGACGCGCGTGGGATACCTCTGGGACAAAAGACAGAAAGTTTTTGGGAAGACTTGATCGAGATTATTGAGAAGGGACAATGTTTACCCATCATTGGACCCCGTGTCCATGGGCGTTGGTTGCCCACAACGTCAGAAATAGCCCGTCAATGGGCAGAACAGTACCGGTATCCGTTTAAAGATAAAGATGTATTGGGCAGTGTGGCGCAATATCGTGCCAGTAAGAGCAATCTGGGGCGGGGGGCTATTCAAAACGCGCTCCTGGAAACGTTGCTTGAGGAATTTAAAACACGCCTTCCCCCAGAGTTGCAAGAATTGCTCTCCGAGGAAGATGATGAAGACTCAGCATCTACAGGGCGAGGGAGGCGAGGCCGGAGAAGTAGGCGCAGCGCAAAGAAAACGCTGACAGAGTTAGTTAAGGCTGTGGGTTGGGAAAATCTGGCTGCCGATAATCCCAATGAATATCACACGGTCTTGGCCAGTTTAGAGTTGCCTTTGTATATTACAACCAATATTGATAGTTTTATGAGCGAAGCTCTCAAAGTCTATGACCTTGATCCGGATCGTGAGATTTGCCGCTGGAATGAAAACATTGATCATCTCTCCTCTCTCTTTGAAGATGATCATTACGTTCCTACGCTGGAAAAACCGCTGGTTTATCATCTCTTCGGCAGTGACGAAGTCCCAGATTCCCTGATTGTGACCGAGGATGACTACATGCAATTCCTTGTAAAAACAACGGCGGATATGGATCGTATTCCCAATTACATCCGGGGCGCACTTTCCAATGGGTTGTTAATGTTTATAGGATATAGCCTTTCCGATTGGGAATTCAAGGTTGTTATGAATGGGTTAATCTCGTCTTCAGATCAACGACGCAGATTTAAACATGTGGCCGTGCAATTGGAAGCGGATGCATTTAGTCCGGATAATACTGCGGATGTACAGGATTTTATGGCGCAATATTTCCAGGATGCGAATATTAACGTCTTTTGGGGAACGCCAGAACAATTTATCGCGGAATTACGCGAATGGTGGGAGGCTGGAGACTAATGCAACACAACCCATACATTGGCCCGCGACCCTATACCCGTGAGGATCAGGCGAACTTTTACGGACGCGCGCGTGAGACGCGCGATCTTCTCTCTCTGATTTTGGCAGAACGCTTGGTATTATTCTATGCCCAGTCTGGCGCGGGAAAGACCTCGCTCCTGAATGCCAGGGTACTCCCGGCATTGGAAGCAGAAAATTTCCATATCTTGCCTATCGCTCGGGTGAGTAATGAGCTGCCTGCAGGGATGACGCATGAAGCGGTAGGTAATATTTTTGTCTTCAGTGCATTGCAGAGTATAGCCACGGAGCTATCAACGTCCCCTATACATCAGGGCGAGTTAGCACAGACTACGATTAAGGCCTTTTTTGAGACGCTTTATCCCCGGCAAGAAGATGCCCTGCCACCGATGTTGGTATTCGATCAGTTTGAAGAGATCTTCACGACGCACCGTCATCGCTGGCAAGATGCACTTGGATTTTTTGAACAGTTGCGGGATGCACTGGATACCATTCCCGATTTGGGGATTGTGCTGTCGATGCGCGAAGATTTTATCGCCGAGCTGGATGCTTACGCGCCCATTATGCCCCGGCGTATCCGCGCGCGCTTTCGTATGCTGCCGCTCAGTCCCAAGGGCGCGTTGGACGCTATCACGCGACCCGCGCTCAACGCCGGATGTGCCTTTGAACCGGGCGCGGCGGAATGGCTGGTCGAGAATCTGCGCCACATCAAGGTACAACATCCGGTCCCGTTATTCGAGGGGCAGGAACTCCCCCTGGGTCCGGTAGTCGAACCGGTGCAGTTGCAGGTTGTTTGTTACCGTCTGTGGGAGAACCTGCCGGAGCAAGAGGATCGGGAAATTCAACTGGAGGAATTACAGCAGTACGGTGACATTGACCGCGCTCTGATCGAGTTCTACGAGAGTGCATTGGAGACTGCTCTGCAAACTGCCGGTTTTCCTGAACATAAACTCCGGCGCTGGTTCAATGAACAACTTGTTACAGCGTTGGGTACCAGGGGATTAGTATTGCGCGGGGAGGCAGAAACTGTCGGCGTTCCTAATGATGTTGTAGATGTTCTGAGTCAACATAATCTTATCCGTTCTGAGTCGCGGGCAGGAGCGCGCTGGCATGAACTCGCACACGACCGTTTGATCGATCCCGTTCTGCAGGCGAATGAGGAATGGGATAAAGCGCGCCAGGCAGAGCAACCCTGGCGCGCTTTGGCGCACCGTTGGACGCAAATGGAATCTCCTTCTTTGCTTATCCGGGAGGAGACGTTGGCGCAAGCTGTGACGTGGGCGGCGCGCCATGCAGATGAGATAGAAGCGTACGAGCAGGATTTTTTGCAGGCGAGTCAAAGAGCTGAATATAGACGCAAAAGGAATCGTGTGTTGACGATTACCGGTGGTGTGTTAGCCATCGTGATCATTGTATTGGTCAGTTACCTGGCTTCACGGGCCGAACGCGCGCGTAAGATCGCTCACGCGCGGCAATTGGCGGCACAATCGCAACTCAATGTGAATAAGGATCTCGGTTTAGCAACTTTACTCAGCGTAGAAGCCATCCAAGTGATGGACACAGTTAATCATCCCCGTATTGAAGATCGGTTAGAGGTGCTTGAAAGTTTGCCCCTGGCTTTATCCGGTAAACCTCAATTGCAGACATTCCTTTATGGTCACGATGCAGGTATTCGTACCCTGGCAGTCAGTCCTGATGCTATTTTGGCCTCTGGGGATAGGGATGGCACGATCCGTTTTTGGGATATTACGCGCTATCGCGCGCGCGGTTTTCCTCTGGCAGCTCATTCCGATCAGGTGCGCAGTTTAGCTTTTAGTCCTGATGGCGCCATTCTGGCTTCAGGAGGAGCGGAAGGGAGTATATATCTGTGGGATATGAAGACGCAGCATGTGCTTGAGCCGCCGCTTATTGAAAATGGGAAACGTGTTCTCACATTAGCCTTTAGTCCGGATGGTAGTCTATTGGCCTCGGGGGGAGCCGACAGCGCGGTGACATTGTGGGATATCGCCACCCACCAACCTCTGGGTGAACCCCTGACAGGGCATCCCGACTGGGTCTATGGTGTGGCCTTTAGCCCGGACGGCAAAACCGTGGCCTCCATAGCGTGTGCCGAGCTTGATGACCAATACAACTGCCATGCCGGTGAAGTTCGTCTGTGGGATGTTGCCGGCCGACAACTTATCGGCGCGCCGTTGCGCGGACATACTAATTATGTTACAACGATTGCCTTTAGTCCTGATGGACGCACTGTGGCAACCGGGGGGTGGGATCAGACTGTTATATTATGGGACACAGTTACCCAACAACCTATTAACCCACCTCTTACCGGTCATAATGGATATATTTCTAGCCTGGTATTTAATGCAGATGGCAGCACCTTGGCATCGGGGAGTCGTGATACCACAATTATCCTGTGGAATGTGTCTACGCACAAAGCGGAAGCTACGCTTGTAGCGCACCAGGGTGCAATTGAGAGTTTGACATTTGCCCCAGATGGACATACACTCTTTTCTGCAGGGGATGACCAAACGATTATTGTCTGGGATACTGTGAAACGCCAGACGTTGGGTGAACCACTTGTAGGTCATCAACAGGTGGTAGAAAGTATTGCGGTGAGTTCAGACTCTCGATGGTTGGCAACCGGGAGTTGTGTCCCCGATCCGGCGAACGGTGAGTTTTGTATGCAGGGGGAAATCCGTTTGTGGGATGTAGCAACACGGCAAGAAATTGCTGCTCCTTTGCGAGGACAAACCGATCTGGTGGACGTTTTGGCCTTTGCCCCGGACGGCTCTGGTCTGGCCGCCGGTAACAAGGATGGAACGCTGCAATTATGGGACGTGTCACAGAGTACGCCCCAGGGTGATCCTGTATTTGTCCACGCTGAAGGCATATCCGGACTGGCCTTTAGTCCCGATGGTACCTTGCTCGCAGTGGGCGCGGGGCATAACGAAGGGGCAGTGAGTTTATGGAACCCGGCAACCGGGCAGCCTGTGGAGACCCTGGTAGCAGAGGGCATTTTTGGCGTGTTGAGTGTTGCCTTCAGCCCCGATGGGCGTCTATTGGCCACGGGCGGCTGCGCGGCATTGGCGGATGGTTTGTGCAGTCAGGGAGAGATCCGTTGGTGGAATGTCGAAACGCGCGAGTTGGTGACGGTGACCCATGCGCATGAGGGTTGGATATATAGCCTGACTTTCAGTCCTAACGGTAAGTGGCTGGCTTCCGGCGGGTATGATAAACAAATCCGTCTGTGGGATACGAAGAACTATACGCAGATAGATCCACCTTTTACCGGGCATAACGGCTGGGTCACGGGCGTAGATTTTAGTGCGGATAGCAAAAATCTGGCCTCCAGCAGCGAAGATGGCACGGTCATTATCTGGGATGTGGAAAGTAGAGCCTATTACGGTGTGCCATTAGCAGGGCACACCGACAAAGTGAACGGAGTTGTATATGGAACTGGCTCTGAAGGCCAACTGTTGGTGATCTCGGTCAGTGATGATCATACCGGGATGGTATGGGATATAGACCTTGACTCGTGGATAACGCGGGCATGTGATCTGGCAAACCGTAACTTGACTATGTCAGAATGGATACAGTTTGTTGATACCCGGCCTGGCAGTTATAAGTCTATCTGCCCAAGTCTTTCTCCAGGAAGTATTGACATGGGGGGAAAATGATTTGGGGTTAGTTTCAACTATCGAGAGAACGATGTAAGTTTTGTCAATCTTTTATTCTGTATCTTAAAACCTATAAGGAGTGATGAGATGTCTGAGCAAAACAAGACCGGTAAAGTAAGAGAAGATCCTATCGCGCGTCCTGATACCCGTCCCGACACGCGGCCTGACACCCGTCCCG
>JAFGFI010000164.1 GCA_016931185.1 Anaerolineae bacterium | reverse complement strand
TTTTTATTGAGATGATACTGCAATTCCCTAGCCAGATGGCCGATAATTGTAACGCGCGAGAGCATGGTTGAGAATCTCGTTGACGAATTCCTGGTACGTTTCCCCGGCCACTTCCGCCGACCGCGCGAACCAATAGCTCGCGTCGATGCCGGCGATGGGGTTGAGTTCAAGCACGTACAACGTCCCTTCGGCATCCAGACGCATTTCCATGCGGCACCAATCCCGGCAACCCAACGCCTGGTATGCGCGCAGCGCGGTCTGTTCAATGACCGCCTGCTGTTCAGGACTGACGTTGGCCGGGCAGATTGAGTGGTGAGGTATCTTCGGCGTAAAGCCGCCCCACAATTCAGGGAAACGCACAATGGCTGCTGGGTCTGGCTCGAAAAGCACGATACCGCGCGGCTGCGAGAAAACGATTTCCGTGATCGGCAGGGGGTGTGGCGGATGGTTGCCCAGTATGCCGATGGTGAATTCCCGCCCCTCAATGAATTCTTCGACGAGCACCGGCTCATCGTAGGTGTCGATGAGATACGCAACTTGCCGCTGTAACGCGACTTCGTCATCCACTACCGAGTTCTCCGACAACCCCATGCTTGATCCTTCCTGCAGTAGCTTGGCAATCAGGGGAAAGCGCAGCTTCAGGTTCAGTGAGGCGTCTGGGCGCTCCATCACCTCGAAGCGTGGGGTGGGAATGCCATAATGCAGCAGAATTTCCTTCGCACGCGCCTTGTTCAGACATAGCGCCAGGCTCAACGGTCCCGAGCCGGTGTAGGGCAATCGCAACATCTCACAGACCGCGGGTATGTAGGATTCGCGGCTCTCGCCATGTCGCCCTTCGGCAATGTTGAACACGATGTCCGGCGCGGCAGCCTTCAACTGCGGTGCAATAGTTTCGTCAGCTTCCAGCAGGGTGACGGTGTGTCCAGCGCTTTCGAGTGCAGCCTGCAGGCTCGCTATCGTTTCCTCGGAATCGTATTCGGCCAGGATATCCACGGGCAGCCCGTTCAATTGTTCTGGATGAATGAGATTGTATACCAGTGCAACTTTTACCATCCTATTTTCCTTTCTCTATGATATAATTATGAAATCTGGCGCAAAGTAATTTAGTTTACCCGAAAATGTTGTGTTGCCTAGTTCACGCTTTCACTCGTGTTATAATAGCTTTGGCCCCGAAACTATTATGGCAATTTGACGTGCCTTATAGTGTTGTGGATTGCGACGCGATGGATAACCCACTGGAGGAATATGAAAATGGCGGACAAGACTTTGATCATCATCGGCGCCGGTATCGGCGGATTGAGTGCGGGCTGTTATGCACAAATGAACGGCTACCGTTCGCAGGTCTTCGAGATGCACACCCTTCCCGGCGGTGTCTGCACTGGCTGGAAGCGAAAAGGTTATACTTTCGACGGCTGTATGCATCACCTGGTCGGCTGCGATCCCAAGTCGCGCATCCACCGGATGTGGCGCGAGTTGGGCGTCATGCCCCGCCCCGTCCACTTCCCCGACGACCTGATCGGCATCGAGAACACCGAGGGCCAACGCTTCATCCTCTACACCGATCTCGACCGGCTGGAAAACCACATGCGCGAACTGGCGCCCGCCGACGGTAAGGTCATTGGTGAATTTGTCGACGCGGCGCGCAAATTCACCCGTTTCAGTATGATGGACATGCTGCTGGCGAAGCCGTGGGAGATGGTTGGCGTGCTGCCCTATCTGGGACTGCTGAGCAAATGGGGCAAGCTCAAGCTGGAAGAGATGGGCGGGCAGTTCAGCAATCTGTTCCTGCGTCGCGCCATCAGTATGATCCAGTACGACTTCGAGAACATGCCGGCCATGATGGCGTTGATGTTCCTTTCGGGCTGTGCTACGCGCAACTTCGGTTGGCCGGCGGGTGGATCGTTGGCATTCGCGCGCTCCATCGCGGAGCGTTACACGGCTCTGGACGGCGAAATCCATTACCGCGCCAAAGTGGACAAAATCCTGGTGGAGAACGACCGCGCCGTGGGTGTGCGCCTGGCTGATGGGACGGAACACCGCGCCGATACTGTGATTTCCAACGCCGACGGGCGGACGACGATCTTCGATATGCTGCAAGGTCGCTATACCACCGAGCTGATTCGCACCTATTACGCGAATCCGCCGCAGCAGCAAGAGATGGCGCTGCACGTCTCGTTTGGCGTCGCGCGCGACTTCTCTATCGAACCGCACACATTGGTGCTGTGGCTGCCCGAACCGGTCGAGATTGCCGGGCGGACCTGCGACCGGCTGGACATCGAGTTCTTCAACTTTGCGCCGGAGATGTCCCCGCCGGGCAAAACGGCGATGCAGGTAGTGATGACCACGTCCTACGACTACTGGAAGGCGCTCTCGCCGGAGGACTATCGCGCCGAAAAAGCGCGCGTCGCAGAGACACTCAGCGCTTGCCTGGAACGGCGTTTCCCCGGTTTCGCTGCGCAGGTGGAGGTCACCGATGTGGCGACGCCACTAACCACCGGGCGCTTCACCGGCAGCTTTATGGGCTATCAGGCGTGGGGCGTACCCAACCAGAGTATGCTGGACGCGCTGACAGGCAAAGGCTTGAGCAAAACACTGCCGGGATTGTCCAACTTCTATATGGTTGGGCAGTGGGCCGGCGGCCTGGGGCTGCCTAACGTGGCGGCGATGGGGCGGAAGGCAATTGCCGGTCTCTGCAAACAAGACGGACGGCAGTTTGTGGCGGAGGGGAAATGAGATGAATAAACAACCGGTATCGCGACGGAATTTCCTGAAAATCGCAGGTTTCGCACTCGGTGGGATGGTCCTGGGGTGCTCTGGATTAGGCTTTCTGGCGACCCGGCAGCCGGAAGTTGAACTTATCCAAATGCAGTGTAAAGGAGACACACCGGAGACTGAAAAGACTCTGATCATCTATGCCAGCAAATGCGGTTCTACAGGCGAAGTGGCTGAGGCCATCGCCGAGGTGCTCTGTGATCTGGGTATGGACGTGGATGTGAAACTGGCCGAAGAAGTTACCTCTCTGGACGGTTACAACCGTGTCATCATCGGCAGCGCCGTCCGAATGGGAAACTGGCTGCCAGCTGCGACGAACTTTGTAAAGGCGCAGCAGACGCAGCTGGCACAACTACCCACGGTGATTTTCAGCGTCCATTTGTCTAACCTGGGCGATGACGAGGCCGCACGCGAGGCGCGGGCCGCTTACACTGCGCCGGTGCACGAACTCATCACGCCCCAGGCCGAAGCCTTCTTCGCCGGCAAAATGGATCTGGCGCGGCTGGACTTTTTGTCGCGCATGATCATCAAAGCCATGAAGTCGCAGAATGAAGATAAACGCGACTGGGATACCATCCGCGCGTGGGCCAGAGAGATTGCGGGGTAAGGATGACAGTAAAATCGCTTTCATCCAATCGTTTTCTGCTTCTTGTTGCCTGGATCATTATGCTCGTGGTCAGCATCCTGCCCAACGTGCTGTTGCACGAACTGGCCGGGGGTAACCCCGCGTGGTTGAGTTGGGCCAAGATCGGTCTCTTGGTTGTGTTGTCGGCGGTGGCGTTCTTTTGGAAACCCCTGCGCCCGCTACGCAATTTCCTCTTGCTCCTGCTGGCGATTTTCGTGACCGAACTGCTGGTCTCGCAGTTGACCGGCTCGATTCTCTGGCAGGGATGGTTCGGCGGAGCGGATGCGCCATTCACGTCGAACATGTTGGGCACGCAGTTGGGACGGCTGATTGTCTCACTGCTGATGATCGGCGTGTTGCTGCTCCTCGGCTACCGCCGCGCCGACTTTTTCCTCACGCGCGGGCAGCTCGATGCACCCATCGCGCCCGTGCGTTGGCTTGGTTTCCCCAAGCCCGACCCGTGGACAAACTTCGGCGGGCAATTCGCCCTCTACATCAGCCTGGGGACGCTGCTCTTTCTCGTTCTGGGCGGGCGGCCTTCTCCGGCGGCGTTTCTCGGCGTGCTGCCGATGCTGCCGGCGGTGCTGCTCTTCGCCGCGCTGAACGCCTTCAACGAAGAAATAACCTACCGCGCCTCCCTACTCGCCGGGCTGGAGCACGTCATCGGCCCGCAGCAAGCATTGTGGCTCACGGCGGTATTTTTCGGCATCGGCCACTACTTCGGCGTACCTTACGGCGTCATTGGTGTGATTATGGCGAGCTTCCTCGGTTGGATGATGGGCAAGGCGATGTTGGAAACACGCGGCCTCTTCTGGGCCTGGTTCATTCACTTCTTGCAGGACGTGCTCATCTTCTCGTTTATGGCCATCGGTTCGATCACGCCCGGCGGGTAACAACCAACATAGTCCCCATACTTCGCATTGGCATGACCCTGCATTGCGCAGTTCGCCAGTTCTCCATTTCTATCTTTGTTTCAGAACCGAGTTGTGCTACAATACAAGTCCTAAACAGTGGCGAATTTGGTTTGCAGCAACAACTTCGACTGTGAAAGGCAAATTCATAAACATAGAGCAAAATCAAACCTGGAGGGGAGAATAACAATGATCACACCATTGAGAACGGCTACACACTCACGTGTATTATGCTTCGTAGTTGTCGGGGTACTAATCGCTGCGCTATTCAGCGGCCTGGGGCTGTTCCTCACCGTCCCTGGTACCTTGCAAGCTCAAGAGTTATATCCGGTTGTGATTAACGAATTTCAATCTGCCGCGCCGCAAGCGGAACCAGTGTTGCTACATTACTGGTTCTTTGGTGAGGCGCTGCCCAATGACACCCCGTTGGAAATGATAGAGGCTACTTATAGTGTGTTGCCTGAAGCGTCCCCGCAGATTGAGTTTATGTCTGCATTGGATGGTTACCCCTTCGACAGTGATCATATCAATTGGCGCAAGGCATCAATGGAGCGGCGCAACGCTCCTACTGAGACTAACTATCGCCCAGAAGGTAATAACGAAATACCCTTTGCGAATTCTGGTATGCGGGGATTACAAATCAAGCAGCCTTTCACCGGCGATGGCGGTGAAAACACGCTGGTCTTCCATCTGCCGACTACCGGCTACCAGGACGTGGTCTTCAAGTTCGCGGCGATAGACGAGGGTGCTGCCGAGTCCTTGATCTTTGACTACACCACAAGTTCTGGCGGAGACAACTGGACTGCGGACTTCATCTCAGCTACTGTGCCGCTGACAATGGATGTTTTTCACCTCTACACACTGGATTTTTCCGGGATCGAAGTGACTAACGACAACCCCAACTTCAAAATTCGGATCCGTTTTGCTGGCCCAGATATGGGCGTTGACGATGGTGATCGGGTGACGTTCAATAACGTCAGCCTGGATGCTGTGCCATTGCCGGGTGCGAATCTCCCGCCAGTTGTGGTGTTGCCGGCGGCATTGCAAGAAATGATTGCAGGCGGAGCGCCACAGGTTATCGATCTGGCGACAATTTTCGAAGACCCGGATGATGATCCCCTAACCTTTGTGGCGTTGAGCAGCGATATAGCAGTTGTTTCACTCATCACGAGCAGCCATCAGGTCACACTGACGAGTTTATCACAAGGTGACGCTGTGATTACGCTTGCGGCTAGCGATGGACACAATATCCCCGTGTCTACCACCTTCCGGGTACTGGTCTACCCGGTCGCTCATCCGATGCACGCTGGCGCCTTCACTTTTACCGAATGGAATCCCGAACAACCGGAGCGTACCTATCCGGATCACATGCTTTTCCTGCAAAGCGACATCAATGATCCGGTGACCGATACACTACTGCTGTACCCGTACTTCATCCCTCACAACGATTACCACGCTGATGATCAGGACATCATCGGTCTGCCATACAGCACCACCGGACGAACCCGGCTCAATGGTCTTGGCGAAGCTGGTATTTCCTTTATCAACACCGGGCGTGAGCGCGACCTGGGTGGCGCATTGGTAGCTTTGGACACACGTGGGTTATCCGATCTGTCTATTAGCTGGCTGGCCGGGACAGTGCTACAAAATGACCGGGTTTATGCCCTGCGCCTGCAATATCGTGTAGGCATCACTGATCCTTTTACTGACGTGCTGGTGGATGGAAATCCCGTTGAATATGTGACGAATGAAGATGGGCATCTGCACGCTTTCGACCAGATTCCCTTGCCACCGGACACGCTGAACCGGCCATACGTACAACTGCTATGGCGTTATTACCATGTGTCGGTGGCAAGTGGCCCCCGCGCCCAACTGCGCCTCGACGATATTGTCATCACAGCACACACAGTAGGCGTTACTTTTGCACCGGGATACAACGTACAAGCACAACCAGGCGAGGTATTCACCTTCACGCACACCCTCACCAACACCGGTGACATTACAGATACGTATTTGCTGATCCCGGGTAACGATCTGGGATGGGACGTTGTATTGCTCAATGAAGATTGGCCCGGTGGCACAATGATGCTGTGGGTTCTCGAAATCGGCCCGCAGACTTCATATACTTTTGCCATTCGAGTCACAATTCCAGTAGATGAATCCAGCGGCAGCGTGGGGATAACCACTGTGACAGCCACCTCGCAGACCAATCCAGACATCTCTGCCACCGTTGCCAACACCATTACGGTCACAGCGCCGTTCCGTGTCTTCCTTCCACTTGTACAAAGATAAACCTGTGGTTTGACCCTAACCATAACCGGTTTTCTGACTTGCTCCGGCTCAGTCAGAAAACCGGTTTGTGTAGGGGAGAGACGTACTCTGCAATTGCGATTTCCGGATCGCTTTACCGACCTGCCTGAATCAGGAGAAAAGGTAAGATGAACTCACGATTCAAAATTGGATATCAATGGTTTGTTCCGTGTCGTTTCGCTATTCTGGCTGTGCTCATCGTGGCGGCGGGCAGATTTGTACTGCCGATTCTCACCCCTGACGCACGGCAAGTTCAAGCTTCGTCTTTAGCACCCACGTTGCTTCACTATTGGCTTTTTGACTCAACCATCCCCAATGACACGCCGTTGGAGATATTGGGGGCTAGCTATAGCGCGCTGTCCGATGCAGACGTCTACATCGAATTTGAATCGGCGCTGGCCGGTTATCCGTTCGACGAGGAGCACCCTGACTGGCGCAAGGCGTCAATGGAGCGACGTAATGCGCCAACTGAGATCAATTATCGTCCCGAGGGCAATGAGGGTATCCCCTTTGAGGAAGCTGATATGCGGGGGATACAGATCAAGCAGCCTTTCACGAACGCTGACTACAATGACACAATGCTCTTTGACCGGCAGAATACTTTGATTTTCCACCTGCCAACTACCGGGTACCAGGACGTAGTGTTCCAATTCGCGGCTAAAGATGAAGGGGCTGCCGACGCATTGTGCTTTGACTATGCGACAAGCGCAAATGAAGACGATTGGATAACGACAGACGCTATCTCAGACACGGCCTCTCTGGATGAGAATTTCCAACTCTACACACTGGATTTTACCGGGATTGAAGCCATCAACAATAATCCTGCTTTCAAGATCCGCATCCGCTTTGCCGGTTCGGATATGATTGCCGATGAAGGCAATCAAGTGACATTCAACAACATCAGTTTGGATGGACGTTTGTCGAGCGCGGAGCCACCTTCACTGTACCGCGTCTACTTACCATTGGCGCTGCGCAACTATCCCTGGATAGTTCTTAACGAGTATATGGCCTCTAACAGCGTGACGATTGACGATGAAGATGGTGATTCATCAGACTGGATTGAGCTATATAACAACAGCACTACTGCCGTCAATTTGACGGGTTTTGGCTTATCGGATGATCCTGGTGACCCTTTTCGCTGGACATTTCCGGCAGTTGAGCTTGGCCCGCAATCACATCTGCTCGTGTGGGCCTCCGGCAAGAATCGCGCGCAGCCCGGGCAACCCTTGCACACCAACTTCAGCATTAGCGCCGACGGCGAACCATTACTCTTGACCCATCCTGGGGGGTGGACAATAGATCGAGTGGGGCCAGTCGCCCTACCGCGTGACATTTCCTATGGCCGCCAACCGAATGGTGCGGGGGCTTGGATCTTTTTTGATCAGCCGACACCGGGTCATAGTAACAACACTTTAGGCTATAAGGCTTTGCTGGATCCGCCGACATTTTCCCATACAGGAGGATTTTTCTCCGCAGCGTTTGACCTGACTCTGTCTCACAACGATCCGGGCGTCAGCATCATTTTTACCCTGGATGGCTCGGTTCCCGATCCACAAAACCTGACTGGGCGAACCTATACCTATAAGAACCAATATGCGGAAAATCCAGGGGATCCCTATGGTCAATTGCTCTTGGGGACCTACCAGACACACCTTTACACGCAGCCTCTGGCAATTGTCGATCGCACAACCGCCCTGGATAGATTGACCGGCAAATCGTCGACTTACGAACGTAATCCAACCTATTTCCCTCAGACACCGGTATTCAAGGGGACTGTCGTGCGAGCGCAGGCGATCCGGAACGGCGCTATGCCCAGTCCGGTGCAAACGCACACCTTTTTCGTGACGCCTGAGGCGCGCGAGCGGTACACCTTACCGGTGGTGGCTTTAAGTATGCAAGAGGATACGCTATTTGGCTATGATGAGGGCATCTATACGGCCGGAGCGGACTTCGATGCGTGGCGAACGAAGTCACCTGGGGAAGCATCTGGATGGTATGTACCGGCTAATTGGCGCCGCGAAACAGAGTTCGAAGGGTATCTTGAGTTGCTTGAGCCGAATGATTCCGCAGTTGTATTCAATCAGGCCATGGGTTTCTCTATTCATGGCGGGGCCTCTCGGATTCTGCGGTTCAAGAGCTTGCGCCTCTATGCGCGCGACGATTATGGCGCATCTGACTTCGCTTATCCTTTCTTCCCCGGTCAACCCTATACCAGCTATCGTCGGCTCATTCTTCGTAACTCAGGAAATGATCTCGGAGCCACAATGTTCCGCGATGCCATGATCCATACCAGTGTAGCCCATCTGAATTTCGATACACAAGCTTATCGGCCAGTCATTGTCTTTCTGAACGGTGAATATTGGGGCATTCACAATCTTCGGGAACGGTATGACGAACACTACCTGGCGCGTGTCTACGGTGTAGACCCTGACAACGTTGATCTGTTGACGGGGAACAGCAATGTTGTAGAAGGGGATGCGGTATCATCTCAATAATCCGGGGAAGCCCCCCATCGTGTAGCTACTTGCCGAAAGACAAAAGCCAGGTACACTGCATC
>JAFGFI010000163.1 GCA_016931185.1 Anaerolineae bacterium | reverse complement strand
TACTTTACAGGAAGTGTCGTTTTTTGGGTTGCGCTAGCCCGCGCGCTTGGGTTGGTTTTTATCCTCTGGACTTACTGTGGAATCCCCGAGATTCGACTATCATATCAGCAAATTTCATCATTGGTGCGGTTTTGATATATTTTTTGCCCTAATCCAACCGCAGCCATTGACTCGACAACGCATACAGCCCATATGCCAGGCCCAAGGGATTTTGGTAGGGCTTTTGCATAAAGTGTAAACGAGTTTCTAATAAGGCCTTACCAATGGATGCGGGTTCACTAGCTAAGGGTTTGCCTAACAGACATTTGTAAAACTCTGCTGCAAACGCGCTAGCAAAGTTGTCTGGTAGGGCACAAACTGTAGCAATCACACCGCCAGCGCCAAAGTTCAGCATCGCCGTAGGCAGGTTGAGCGATTGTAGATGCAATGGGGTCGCCGATTCACAAGCATTCAAGAAGATCAAAGGCCGCTTGCCAAAGCCATGTTGTTTTCGTCCCAGGGCATTGAATTTCCCAAGTGAAAGCTGGATTTCCTTTTGATGGCTTTTCAGACTGAGATAAGCGCGTGATGCCCCGGTACGACCCGGATTGACACAATGACACACAAAATGCACCAGGCCGTATATAAAATCGGTATCCCCAAAGTATTGTAATACGCTTTCGCTGCACAGATCGTCGTGAGCAATGATATCTTCTAATTGGTGCAGAATAAACTGCCGCTGGGCATAACGGGTCAAACTGTCCAAATGTTGCTTAAGTTGCGCAAGTTCAATGTTTGAAGTTGCAAAATCGCTATGCGCTAAAGCAAGCGCTCCTTTGCGTAGCTGTACTGAGTCTCCAAAATACAAATCCCAATCAAGATGCCCAATGGGATAGCGGAATCCCCAAAACTTGGTGATGTCTTCCACTGGCTCAAGGGGATCACCAGTATAAATCATCTCCCACATAAGTGCCATATCTGCCGGAAACGTGAAGTCGAGACTTATTTTGCGTCCTGGTTCTTCTTTCTGTACTAACCATTCTAGCTCTTCAAGGTATTCAAAAACATCTTCGGGTAACAGAGCATACGCTTCGGTACCCAGATCGCGCAGTTGGTTAAGGTAATTCTCGATTTCTGGGAGTGGAAATGCCGGTTCTTTTTTTGTGGTATTCAGGTTTTGTTTGGCAGTGGCTATCCTGACCTGTTCGAGGATTTCAACAAAACGCTCGTTCAAGTCCTGCACATCATCAGGGTTGTATTTGATCACAAATCGTTTCTTGAAAACAGTCAGACGATCATTATTCAGGTCAATATTAATCGGCCTGGGGGCAAGAAGCCGGCTTTGTGGATCTCTGAGTGTATCTGCGGTTCTTTGTTGTGACATAGCTTTACCTCGTCCTCTTCTGCCGGCCGACTTTCAGTTGAAGTCGCAAAACTTGCAATCGTTCATCTCCATCGAACAGCCGCGCGATAAGTGTGAATTGCCCCTCTTCTTGCGGTGTCAATTCAGTGATCGCTTGCACCATCGTGCGGCCCACTAATTCCATCTGCACCGGTTCCGGGATTTCATCGAGGATTCCTGGCGCGAGGAACAGCACTCTGGGGTCTTGTGGCAAATCTTCTACGTCAATCAGCCGATCTTGATACCATATCGGTGGACGGCTGCGGATGCTGGCGCGGAAGCGATAGGCCTTGCCCACGATGAGCGGATCGTCGTTGCTTAAACACTCCAGGGCCGTGTATCCTTCGCTGAATTCCGGCCAATACGGTTCGGCCAATGGATCGCCAAAAAGGGTATAGGCTAACCAATCGGTTTGCTCAGGCAACGTTTGCTGCACCGCCAGACGCGCGCGCCACACACTTTCACCTAGAGACACACGACGTCTCAACAAGTCATAAAATGTGGACCAGAAGACGCGGTCGGCAGCCTCTGAAGTAGGCCACCATGGGCCGACAACGGCGCTGGCTCCGGCGCGGACAAAAGGCAACGCACGCTCTGGCAGGAGCCAATCAGCGCCGAATTCTCTTTCTTGCGTGCTTACATCAGCAAGTAGCCCTAATGTAACCACCGGTCGCTTGAGGCGTATGTCCAGTTTTGCCTTGCCCGGCTCGCTTTCAGGGGAAGCCTCAACGCCTTCACCCGTAGATGCTCGCGCGACAATGCTACGGCTTTCAGCAGATGGATCAATGTAACGCAGCAGGTGCAGGGCATAGAAGGGCGTTTCCGGCTTGACGACTTGCAGGATGCCATACGCGCCTTGTGCATCGAACAACTGCCGCCAGCTTTCGACCGCTTCGTCCTCGGCCTCACGTCCGGCTTCTTGCAGGCGATAGTGCGCCAGGGCGATGTCGCCCAGCGGGATTTCGCTATACGGCTTCGGGCCAAGTCCCACAATCCACCGGCTGACGCGGAACTGCTCGCTCAGGAATTGTGGCTGGCCTGTCCCAAGCCAATCGTGCGCCAGCACTTCCCACGGCAACCATGTGACGTTGTCATCAATGATGAGCCAGGTATGCAATCGTCCAGCCGCTTGACGTAAAGCTTCGTGGAAAGGAGTGGTTGTTTCGACCGGGAAAAGCCGGTTGAAGAGGTAGTCCCCCATTGCCAGCATCCGCGCGCGTGCGTCTTCCGGTTGGCTAAAAGCGGCTATGTACAACGCCTGGTTCAATAGCCCGCGCATCTGCGCTATATCCATATCAGATAATGCAATGCGCCCCACCGGTTTTTCGCCGCGCCACAAGCCGGGAAGACGGCTGGCCAGGTGATAGGTTACGCAGCGGGAGCTATCCTTGCCATCGGGAAATTCAGTGATGGCCCGCAGCGTGAAGTCTGGGCGCGCGGCCACTTGAATGTTTAGTGGCGCGAGGATAGGCTTTGGGAGTTCGGCTGTGGGCGGCAAGACGGTAATCTGTCCCGAGGTTTTGAAGATGTGCATCCGACCAGATTGCGGGTCTTCGGCGAAGAGTTCAATGGTATAAGGGCGGTCGCCACAGAGGTGGGCTTGCAAGGTGAATATAATAGGAGAGGGTTGATCAGTTTGAGCTATTAACGGTATAGGTATAACGTCATCACTTTGGTTCTGAAGCCCATCAGCCTCAATGAAGCAATAGAGCTCTTGCACATTTGCGGGTAGTTCGAATGTGTTACTACCTGTTAGTACAGGTTCCAACGTTACTTGAATGTTGATTACTTGTCCGACAACGACTTGAACAGCAGATAGCGTTAATAAAAATTGCCATACAGTCTTTTGCTCTTGCGTCGTTAGAATTTCCTTTTCCGCTTCTTCCTGTTGGTGTTTTGCTTCTGCATCGCGGCTGCTTTGCGCTGTGTCTAGCTTGCGTAGTCGTTCCTCCAAAATGAGCCTGACCACATCTGCTAAATCAACATATTGCTGGCGCAAGACACGGACTATTTGATCGCCAACATAATCATATCCAATATGTTTTAGCTCCTTGACTAATCCCTTGCGATCTTCTAGATGATAATGCAACATCTCGCGTTCTTCGAGCTGGCCTATCTTGGACAGATGTTGACTAATCAATATACGCGCAAACTCGGTATCTACCGCGTAGTTAAACCCTATCTGTTGGGTCTTTTTGATAATCACATAGCCGTGAATAGCATCGAAAATATCCGGCTTGGGAGAGTAGGCTTGCTTTTGCTTGTCCCAACCTTTGGTTAGCCACAATGTTTGCGGCTCGCCGCGGTCCCAGGTAAGCTCCCAACGGTAGAGAGTCTCACTGGCTGACGATTCCTTAATCATGCCAAACATATAGAAGTTGATGAATTGCTCCAGTGCAATGCGATCTTCTAGCAATACCACAACACGCGGATGTAAGGTGCGATACTCAGTTCCTGAACGCACCAGTTGTTGCTCAATCCTGACTGCCTCTATTTCCGCCATGAAGTTATGCAGCAAAACCGGGTCAAGTTCGCCGCCTTCTTGGCTGATGGACACCTGATAAGAAGCCAGACATTCATTCCAAGCCTTGTAACTATCGTACGTATACAAGTCATCGGTGCGGACGAAAGTAAGCTTGTAAGGATGCTCGGAGCCAACCACCTGAATTCCGTATACGTCATCGCGGATTGCACGGTTCAGGTGATGAATACCGCGTAAGTGTCCCTCCAAACCATCCGCGCCGATGAAATAGGGGTCGCTATCGGCTATTTTGACGCGGATCAGGTTACTTTTTTTGACGCATCCCGAGCCAGTTCCATCGAATAGCGGCTCGGCGCTAATATCGGCGATCTCTTCGGCGAACTTCTTGGGATCAGGATACTTGCGCTTGATCTCTTCTGCCACTGTTGTGCGCGCTGCTACGCTGCTAAAGCGCCGCCGCGCCAACATCAACAATGCTTCCAGGTTTTGTTGACCAATCTGACGGCGGAATTCAGAAGAGCTTCCTAAAGTGGGGTCAGAAAGCTCATATGTTGTCTCCCCCGTCGTTTGCGGCTGGATGCGCGCGCGTAAATCAAAGCGATCGTTGGCAAAAGTTGCACTCCATTGCCATAATCCGAGGGCATGCCTGATATCTTCATCGCTGAAACCTTCATCTATGTTGGCAATCAATTGTTGGACTTTGGGCGAGACCGTATCATACGAATGGGCATTTTGAAGTTCTTGCTCGGCGTTGCGTATACCATCCCACAGCCCTGGCAATTGGTTGGCGTTGTCGCCGGTGGACAGATGCCAGATCCAGCGTTGCAGTGTATTGCACACTTGCTCACAGATGGCTATCATTTCACGAACGGTTTCTACGACGTAGAAATGCAAGATGTCCTCGCGACGGATTTCCATCAGACGTTGTTGCGCATTAAGATATTCAAGCTCAGCTCCTTTAACTTTAGGGTGTTCCCAAAACCAGAAAATCTTCTTGTCCGCTGTGGCGTTGAGGAAATCCTGCGCCTGTTTTGACATCCCAGCGAGCCGAATCTCGGGTTTGACTTCTTCACGCCGCTTCCTGACATCGCGCATCAGATCCAAGAATCCGTTCAGCTCATTTGCCAGCCCATCGAAATAATCCCAAGCATACCCTAGCTTCCCACTCTTTGCGACAAGAGCGTCGTCGGATTGTCCATTAAGGATAGAGAGCAACCGTAGCTGCACCAATTGCCGGAAAGTGGTCAGCTGCACGTACTCACATCCCTGCAAAGCGTCCCCACACGTACCATGAAACTCTTCGACTTCCTCGCCAGCGGCGCTTATGCCACCAAAGCGCGTACGTAAATCATTGGGAATCTGCTTAAAGCGGGCTCGTGCTTCGCTTGCCGTTTCTTTGTCCTCTGTTCGCCGACGGTATTGTTTTGGGATGTTATACTGCATCTGCTCTGCCACAGCGCGTCGGGTCGTCTCAAATCGTGGGTCATCTCCCAAATTCGGGAAATACGTGACCCAACTCGCCCGGTCGATTCCACCACGCGCCAGCAGTTCTACTGAGCTTTGACGTCTGTTTTGATCCAGGGCATCTTTTACAATCTCCACGATCCGGTTATGGAAGAGTGTGGGCTTGCTTGATTGATCTTCATAACTAACACTGTCACTCAACAACGTTAAACTGCGCATTCGCCCGGTAAACCCACGGTCCTCCTGGTTGCGATCTGGCGCAGCCAACTCTAGATGACGTTCCGCACCGGATGTCATCAGGCGACCATCTTCAATAGATTCGCGCTTCGGGGATAGCAAGCGCAACAACATAGCCTGTCCATATTCATAGCTGGTATGTTCCTGAATAAAGTAAGCCGGCACCTGTATCGTGTATGCACCCACGGCGCTGTACATCGGCGTTTCGGGACGTTTTGCATACTCTAGGGCTAGATTAGTAAATAGCCACTGGGTATAGGCTGTGCCGGCCTGATCATCCAAAATCGCACTTAACGTTTCGGCCAACATAGGGAAAACGCCATATTTGGCCTCCTGGGCGATCGGTTGCCCTCTTCTTTTACCATCTACCAGGTAACACGCATCGAATAGCCGTTGGTTAGGTTGAATACGGAAATTGGGATTAGTGGAAACATAGCGGATTTCCGGCACAGGAAAATCCGGGTCCACTATCATAAAGCGATTCAACTCACGCCAAGCTGCGAACGAGCGTGCCTTCATCTCAGCATCGGGCGCAATGGTGAAAACACTCGGAAGTGCGAACATACCCCGCAAGATGTGGTGTACATTCAGTTGCTGCGCCAACAAGCGCAGGATCAGTGCCGTATCAATGAAAAGACCGGAACCGGTGCCGCCGGCGAAAGAGCCAACAACAACAATTTCCAGGGAACTTTGTTGAGTCACCACTGAGCGTATCTCTTCAATGGCGGTGCGTAGGGCTGGCCATATACGTGACCCGGCTTCCTCACCCTTCAAGTCCTTAAAAATTGCTAGACGTCCAAACTGACGTAATCTTCCGGCACCCTCATCCAGGATGAATGTGCGTGGCGATTGTGTGCTTAACCATCGTCCGGCATGAAACCACCGAGCAACTTGCTCTTTGTCTCTGCTTTGTTGTTCCTTGATTTGTTGAGCCAGAGGATGCGCATCGCCGCCGATGTACACAAATTCGCTTTCTCCCAACATGACACCGCCGACTTCGGCTGCCTCTTCTTTCTTACCGTTAGCCATCACGCGGCTGGCGCCGGCTTCCAGGCGTGTGCAAGTGTCAATTTCCAACAACCGCACATTCTTAGGCATCACACCATTGTTGGAGAGCAACAAATCGCGCTTGAGCCACGTCAGCACCCACTGACCAGTGCCTCCCAATCCGACAATCAGTCCTGGTCTTGGCATACTCTTTCCCCATTCTGCTCAAATATCAGAAAGTTTTCTTCAGCTATACCTTGTTGTGTGAACCTATTACAATACGACAAGGGATTCATTAAGTATCTGCTGCAATCGTAATGCTCGTTCTTGGTTATGTTCAACAATAGTGATCTGCTCCAATCGTTGCGGATAGGCTTGTTTACGAATCGCCGCCAACAAGCCAGACAACTGCGCCGTAAACACTTCCCGCTCATCCATGCCGTAGCCGACACCGTGGATTGTCATCGCCAGGTGAATTGCTTCGGGCGCTTCTTGCGCAGCAATAGAGAGCGCGGACTCCGCAAAGTCTCGAATTTGGGGACAGCCAAACCCACCCAGGTTTTCGACGCCAACGAAAAGTACCTGACGTGCGGCTATGATACCATCGGTCGGTAGGAGCCGATACTGACCGGGCTGCGGCTGCATTTCTTCAATGCTGGTACCACTCTCCATCAAGCGCTGTGAGACAACACGATCTGCGCCGTAGAAAGTTTGAGCATATTTGAGAATGAGTATATCACAAGGTTGCGCGACGACATCTTGATGCGCGACACTGATTTCAGGATACCTGCTTATGACGTTTGATGAAGCCTCAACAAAGTGGGCCGGCAACCGGTTTAGAATCTTATCCAATTGTGCTGCTACCCACGTCGCTTCGCCTTCAGATGTGAAATCCAGCTCCCCTAGCTTCAGTCGAATTTTTGCGTTAGCCATAGTTATCTCCCCGCATCGTATGCCTTCTACTCATTTTGCTCTCGCACCACGAGTTCGTCTGGTTGAGCATCACACGCTTCCGTATCACCTTGACTATCTTCCTCCGCCTCCCGCACCATCTTCTCGATTTCCTCATCGCTCAACCGAACCGAATCCGTAATGGTGATCTCCTTGTAGTTGCCGGTATTCACATCTCTGGCGGTGACGTGCAGAATACAGTCGCTATCCACGCGGAAGGTGACGGCGATTTCCGG
>JAFGFI010000162.1 GCA_016931185.1 Anaerolineae bacterium | reverse complement strand
GGGTGGGGCTGCCGCATCCGGCCAATGCGAAGAGGGTTAGGGCTAACCCTGCCATCAGGCAGGGCGATTTCTTGGTCAGCATTGTGACTACTTCTTTTTTCAGGGTATGGGCGGACATGGGAGAGGGTATGACTCTCTTGCGCCTGACAGGGGAAGTTTACTTCATTCTGGAGTGTGTGGCAAGTGGGAGCTGACCACCAGGACAATTGCATTTTATCTCAAGACCGTCATTCTGAGCGGTTTCAACGGAGCACCCCCTTAGAAAGCCACGACAGCGAAGAATCTCCGAGACCTTTCGCTGGTCTTTCGTTTTGCTCAAGACAGGTTCAGAGTGACGGAATCGCCGAGAAACAGTTTAGATGCAATCGCCCTGGGTAGCCGACCACGAATGGGACACGAAACCACGAATGAGGCTCTACGGAGTGCGTGTCTTCGACTCCTCTGCGTCACAAACCGCGGTTGGCGCAGGCGGCTCCTGCTTCGGTGCATAGGTGAACGGTGCGGCGGCAGGAGCCGTATCCTGCTTCAAGGCGTATTCCTGGACCAGAATCGCTGCGGGGATCCCCATGCCGTGCGCCAGAGCGCGGATCATACGCAGCGTGAGCGGGCGCTTGCGATTGAGAATTTCTGAGACGCGCGCCCGGCTGCCGATATAGGGCTCCAGATCCTTGCGCGTGAGCCCGAGGCGCTCCATGTGGAAGGTGATCGCCTCGATGGGGTCGGGCGGTGAGAAAGGGTAGTGCTCTTTCTCGTAGGCTTCCACGAGTACAGTCAACACCTCTAAGGTATCGCCTTCGGGTGTGTCCAGGGCAGCATCGAAGAGCCGATCAATCTCGACTAAGGCCGTCCGGTATTCTTCTTCGGTCCTGATGGGCTTGATAGCCATTTCTACCACCTCAGCAAATGCTCCGGGCATCGATGTGGTCGTATTCCTCGTGCGTGCCGATAGTATATCATGTTCCCGAAATGGGAGCAAGTGCCAAAATATGGCTTTATTTACAGTTCCTCTTGCAACCTTGATGATGGGCCCCGCGGTTTCGGGATTGGCATTCAACGCCGCGCGGCCCGCGCAATCAGGTCGGGCTTTTCGATACGACCGCTCATTACTTTCCTTTCCTTCTTTTTGGGGGAAAAATGAATTTTTATCTTATCACACTTTGTTTTTCGGGGAGCGGTTTGTTCAGCACATGGCCAAGGATTTCCCAGGCGAGACGACGCACGAGCTTTTCATGGACAAATTGGTTGCGGTAACTACGAAGGCAACTGTAGCAACTGGTCTCAGGTCCACAGCCATTACATTCAGAGACACGTCGGTAGGCGGATTCAAAAACTGCATAGAGATGGTCAGAGACAAGTTTCACATGGCCGGAGCCGCCGGGGGTACTATCAAATAAGACAAAGGCCGGGCCATCTTCGCGGTAATATACGACGCCGTCAATATCTTCACGTTGAATATCCAGTGCGTCGCTAGCACCACCCAGTAAAGCATATAGTAGTGAGAATACTTGCTTTTCGTTGCTAATACCAATTGGAACGCTTAGATGTAATTCTAATACATCAGTCATGAAACGATGCCCTAGATGATAGGGAGGGTCCAGTGCGCCTTTACAATCTTGGCCAGTGAGCGGATTCTTATGCTGCGTTGGTTTTTTCCTCACTGCCGGATCAATGACATCCGCGTAGCCACAATATGGACAAACGCGGAATCCTTTTTGGTAGCCGTCATTAACCAATGCCAACCAGCCGTAGCGTGAATAACTTTTAAAGACTTGAATAGGTAGAGTGAAAGCCGGATCTAGCTCCATTTCAGCTTCTGCTTTTTGAGAAGTGGATCGATCATCTTCACCGGAGCTGTAATTGGAGAAATAAATGCGGCTGGCGTAAATTCGTTCTGGGGGTTGCTCCCCGGGTGTGTCGGTTTTCCCAGATGCAATGAAGCCATGTTCGGGTACGATAAATACGCCCTTTTGTTTTGCGCTTGTAAGTGATTGCCCGCATGTACATATGGACGGTATTGTGTTTTCACCTATGCGAATGTTCATACGTTTGCAGTGGTCACAGACCGCGTAAGCATAAGGTGGCCATTTTTTATCTGGCATCCGGCGTATACCGATACTGTACCAGATGCGTTTGGCAGCTATTACCTGCCCGCCGGGCGCAAATTCGGAGATAGCAATTTTCAGATCACGGTCCAGGTCAATATCGGTTGCATATGAGATGTTGGCTAGGTGGTCGGTTTGTAGTTGGACAACATCTGTTGGGAAACCATATTTGGGTAGCACGTTGTGTGTTCCCAAATAACCTAACAAGTCACGATCGCGAATCTGTCTTTGCACCTGCTGGCACTGTTTTGCATTATTGTAGTTGCGCTCTGCCGCAGCTTCTTTCTCTAATCGCTCAAACTCAGATAGTTCGTTACGTATGTCTGCTGCAACTATATCTAATATGGCACCTTCCATGCCAATTAAGCGATTGATCCATTCCCAGTTCGCTATATTCAACGCTGCGTGCAATTCTGCATTATCCGGGATGATTCGCACCAAAGCTCGTTCAAGAGAAACGGGACGATCAGCTAGAAATTTACGTAGCAGTTCCGGCCCGCTTTGTGCTAAATCCGGTGGGGCGAAGAAATCGCCGGTTTTCTTATATTCGATGCCCAGCATATCTTTTGCCCAGCGGAAGAAAGCGGCAAAGACAACTGAATGAAGATGGCGGCGGATGATTTTCTCGTTTTGCAAGGTCACAACCGGAGGGCGGATTTTCCCGGCAATCATACGTTCCGGTTGATCATAAAAGGTCAGGTCATGAGGCCTGCGTTGTGCAAAAGTTAATACAAGCGCTGCGCTGTCGGTGCGACGCCCGGCGCGTCCCGCACGTTGAATGTAATTGGCAGTAGAAGGGGGGACATTGCGGAGAACGACAGCGTTCAAATCACCTACATCTACACCCAGCTCAAAAGTCGTTGAACAGCTTAAGAGATTGGTTTCTCCACTGATAAAGGCCTTTTGAACTTCTGCAGCTTTTTGAGGTTTCCATTGCGCTGTGTGTTCACTGGTGCTCATTGAAATAGGTTCGCCTTCTTGGTACTTGTGACGGTAAAGATTATCCTGTATCTGTGCGAGATGGTGTTCCAGTGGCTCAAGAGTACCGTCGCAGCCATAAGTGGGACACAATCCGTGTAAGTTGATAGATGAAAGATTTTGGCATTTTGGACAGAGATACCAATCCGAAAAACTATTTCCTAGTGTAGGGATGATTTCCCATTGGTCGTGTCGCAATCGATAAGCAATTCCGCTCTTTTTGTCTGGTGAATCACTCTGAAGCCAAAGATTACCCGAGCTTGCTGTGCCCGTTAAATGCTCCCAGAGACGTTTCAGTAAGCTGTCGGCGTGCATTGTTGCTGCTTCATGAGGGATTCCTGCTTTTTCCAGCAGACGTATCAATAAGTCTCTGCGACTGTTATTATAGCGTTGTGAGGGGAGCCACCCGTAAATTCCGTACTGGTATTGACTCACACTTTGTTCCTGGCGCACATAAAACCTGCGTGCACGTGGAGCGAAGACGGCACGATTTTCATCTAGGAGGTCTATCCCTTCGTCACCTAGCAAATAGGTTACTGCACCTTGTCGGCGTAGCGTGTTGAGCAGCAAGGTGAGCAGATTGAAAGCTTCTTGGACTTTTAAATTCCAGGGTGGAGCGAATAATTCAGCAGGAGGCTGCCATTGTTTTGGCCTTACAGGCTGAAATTGTATGAGTCCCACACCTTCTAAACTCAAGCGCTTATCTAGGCCACTAAATTCTAACATTAACCAGGATGCAATTTGAATGCGTTTAGACTGTAAGCTTTCGAATTTTGTGAGGACGCTGGCTTCTTTTGCGATGTTGAGTAGGATCGGTATCCAATCCGGCAGGCGGAATACTTCGTCCTTTGGGGAAAAACGATGGAGTGATTCAACTATCAATCGTCTACGCAGATTGCGTTCTTGGGCTCGTTCGATGTAAGGTGCAAAGAAAGCTGCCTGTTGGCGGTTATCGGTAAAGACCAGCATCTTACGCCCTTGGCCAGGTAGTTCTTGATCGTTGCTTTTGTGTGATGGTGGGATATGTTCATAAAGTGCACTGGCCAATACGCTGACAGGGGCATCTTGCCCGGTAAGAAAGCGATACACTATACCTCCTTTGCCATAGGTGGAACAGGAAATGCAGCGTTCCAGGGTACGTTTGTGCCCTAAATCTATTTCGGAGAGTCGGATAGTAGGTATACCACAATGGCATCGTTCATTCCTGGTTTCTCTGTCATAGAGTGCTCCACAGCATGGACAAAGCTCCATCGGAAGGAGGTCTTCATTATCAGTCACATTCCCTTCGGCTCCGCCTTCAATAAAAGCATCTTCGTCAGCCTCTGATAGACGGTCTTCCAGCACGAAATACCGTAAGTTCTTGGCTTCCAGAGTATTGGGGTACAGAAGGCTGTTTTGTGTGAGATATTCGTGATGGGCATCAATCTCAGGGGCCTGATCACGTTCTTCGGCTAATGCGATCCCTTCGGTTTTATCACCAATAAGATAGGCGGTGCCGCAGCGGGTGCAGTTCGCCAATTCGAAAACGCGGCTGCCGCAATGTGGACAAAACTTATGCCGTTGGAGAAACAATGAGGGTCTAGCCTCCGGTCCTTGATGTTGTGGAGCGAAGACATTCAGGCAGACAAAAGCTCCTTCCAACGCTCGGGCAAAAACATGATACCGTGCAGGCAGCAGTGGGGCGGCGGTACTCTCCTCCCGGGCCAGGATTGCTGCCGATACCAGATGTGCCAAAGCCTTTTGTCCTATATCCGGTACAAGATCGGGGAAAACATGCGCCGCAGCTTCAGCAAGCAAACATGGTGCATCACGCAACAAAGCCCGCAATGCGTGCATATTCTGGTCGCCATGTAGCATCTCATACAGAAAGCGTGGCATGTCTGTTCCTGCACATACGTGAGCCTGCTCAAAGACTTCATGCGGTATGTTGTTTAGGGAAACTGGGGTTGGGTTTTCAAATCTGCCTTTGGTGCGCCAGGTTTCAGCTATCCGATCAAGCTCTGCATAGAACTCCGGTGTGCCACATCCCCAGGTTTCCCCCAGGTGGCTTTCAGGGATGCGCTCTCCAAGTATGATATCTTGATGTTCTGGGTTATTTGAATCCCATTCAAACTTGAGATTAAATAGCAAGTTGGCAAAATGTGCGATCTGATGTAGGCTGTCTGGAGTTGTGTCACCCATTGTGGCACTGGTAGCAATAGCCTGGAGCGGTTTAGCTACATTTTTTGTAACACGTTCTTGCAGTCGGCGCAGCAACATGCCGATTTCGGTCGCTCTTGCTCCGTCGTAAACGTGTGCTTCATCCAATACAATGAAGTGCCAGTGTTCACCGGTTGCATCGTCGAACAGAGGCGAATCTGCAGGACGGAGCAACAGGTATTCTAACATGGCATAGTTGGTGAGTAGAATGTGTGGAGGGTTAGCTTGCATTTGTTCGCGGCTGATGAGTTCATTGCTGGGAGGTTCCGGGAACGGATCACCTGTGTGTCTGTGGATTTCTTTGTAGTTTTCGATTGCCTCCCTGTAAGTGTGTTGTGTCTCTCCTACATACCGACCATAGGTGATTTGAGGGTAGTGTGCAAGATATCGACGCAACCGTTCCATCTGGTCGTTTGCTAATGCATTCATGGGGTAGAGGAGTAATGCGCGTACACCGGACTGGTTGAGTATGCCAGATGCTTCTTCACGCAGAAGATAATCCAGGATGGGGATTAAGAAGGCTTCCGTTTTGCCACTGCCTGTTCCAGTGGTGACAACAATGTTACGACCATGGACTACTTTACGTACGGCGACTTCCTGGTGTCGGTACAGTGATCGATCCCAAATAAGCCCCTCGGAGCAGCAAAGTTGTTCGAAGCGAGGTGAGAGCACTCCTTCGATTACCAACTCTTGAATACTCTTCCCGGTTTCAAAGGGTGGGGTGATTTCAATGTAGGGCCCTTTGATTAGCATGTTCGGTTCTTCCAGTGCCCGGGCGAATTCAGTGCGCAGCCGATCATCTTGGAACGGCTTGATGGTTTTTAAATAGCGAATATAAGACTCGCGAATGTGCTGGGTAGTGTCAATGGGATGGAGTGTCATCAATTCCTCCTATTACATGGTTTATTCAAAAGGATTTTGGGGCGGAATTGCACGATATTCAAGACTATGGTGGAGTCTCCCCTGGGCGGGGTGCAAAGGTTTGAAGGATGCGCTTAATCCGCTATGAGCAGCACGATTGTGATCTTTCGTGATGCGATCACAGTCAATGGATATAAAATGTTTGCAGTTATCTGGGTGTGTGCATATATAAACTTGTTCTGTGTTCGGAAAGTACCACTGGCTTCTTGATAAGTCGAGATGCATGATTTCTGGTGCACTTTCAGCTCGTAAGGTAATGACAAGATAAGGCGTCTCTTGTTTGGGAAAGAAGAACTCGCATAGGGGGCCTGTTTCACCGTGACGAATTTCGTCAATGCGCCCCCAGCCGGCATCACTGCGTACCCAGTAACCCTTGAACACAATCAATTCAGGGTGTGGTTGTTCCCTTGTTAGATGTACCCATAATCGATCACGGGCCGGGGTAGAGGGTAAGGTGGATAACGTTTTCAGGGCGAATTCACCGAGTGGTTCAATTAAGCGTTGTGCATCTGTATCCGAGAAACGCCCTGCATTCATTTGATCAACGAGATGGACGATGGCTTGTTGGTCTTGTGCTTTTAATAATTCTTTCATGGCTTTTGATAGAACTGCCGGGGAATGGGTATGAGTTAACACCAGGTAAACACTTTCTGGATGGACTATACGTGCGGTAAGGAAACATTCAAGATAGTCTTGTATGAATTGTGGAGGGTATCCTCCACCCAACAGTCGCTCTAATGGCTCCTTGCAGAACATATACATACGTAGGGCCCGTTGGGTGGGAGCTTCTCTGGTTTCTATCCATGCTTGTAGGGCAAACAGGTGTAACAGGTTAGCTTCCTGCCAGTGACTCAAGCACCAACGTACTTCTTTGCTACGCTCAGTGGCGTACCCCAGGTTTTCGAAAATGCAGGCTCTTTCCATATGTAAAACGAAGGCGCGTTGGGGGTACTTTTGCAATTCATCTTCAATCTGGGATAGTCGATCCTCAGCGGGAGTGAGTCTCAAGCATAATGCATCTTCAGGTGGATCTTTTGGTACTGGCTCTTTATCGTCTGGTGCAATAACGACAAATTGGGCAAGGTACCAGGCTGGTGGTAACGCGATATCTTCCGGTAAATTAGCCATCCACCAATGTCCATCCGTTGTGATATCGCTATGTAAGGTGTTGTCAGGCAACGCGATTTCCAAGGGATCGGCCCAGGGTTGCCAGAGTGACCACAACCGTAACCGGCGATAGTGTAATGGATTGGGTTCGCACCAGTGCAAACGCCAGTGTCCTTCTGGGAGAGGTAATAGCTTGCATTCGCGTATATCCAATGGTCGAGTTAGCCGCATCAGAGGGAGTTTCGAAATAGCATCGCGCTCGCGGTCGAGCAATTCCAGGCTAAGGTCAAATATTGGGATAGCAGTGTGATGTCGTAGCGTATCTATAAATTGTCCCAAGTTGATGATACTTTTGTTTCGGCCTTCTCCTAATTCAAATATATTGGTGGATTGAAGGGGATCAGATATGGCAGGTGCTGTAAGGCAGAGCGAGGCGTCCAATTTCTTATGGCCCGTAAGGGACAACTCGAGAAGTAATCGTGGTTCATTACTTTGCAAGAGACGAGCGATTGGTAATCGCAGAAGAGAATATTGCCATTCTAATGGCGTTGTGGCTTCCAAACGCAGCGCCCATCGTAGACGTGGCACTGCTAATCTCAAGGGAACACGCACAACCTCCGGCGAAGCAGGAAATTCCAACCATAGGTCGGCATGTCCGACAGTAGGTGGAACGGTCACCTCCCAGTGATCTTTTGCGGGTTGAACCATGATATCGTTTTCTTCCAGTGGGAGGACCTGACATTCATGGGGTACTCGGAGGTGAAACGTGACTGTTTGGGAACCTTGCGGCGTGGGCAAATAATAGGGATCAAGGTTTTGAATCTGCAATGTAGGCCATACGCGGAAAGGCAACTCAGAACGCTTATGTCCAGGTCCCTCGATAACAAGGTGATATGTACCTACTGCAGGTTTGTTCAACCAAGTCCCCAGGTCAAGGACAACGAGGTCCTTGCCTTGTTCAACTATATGAGGCAACGCTACAGCAGTGCTTTCCCAGTGACTTTGTGGCTGGGCGGCTTGCCGTGATTCTAGTTGTATGTGCCAATCCGCCAAGTCACTTTGTGGATGTTCGGGAGACCGGAGTGGCAAGTACAATTGTGGTACGCCTAGAAAAAGTGGTTTTTCTTCCAGTGGTAGGTTTTGTGGGTGCGGATTTGTGCCCTTGAGCTCAGGTTCGTAGAGTGTAGAAATTGGCAGAGGTGGACACAGGTCTTGACCCTCACGGATCAAACGTATGTAATGGGCGTGTTCCAGATTATAGGCATGGGCTTGCCAATCATTCCAGGGTGGCGCAAAGGAGAATAAGTGTTGAATGGTGTGATGCTCACCATCAATATGGAGTTCGGCGTCAGCAGGGTAGAAGAGCCAAAGCTCTGTGGCGGGCAGGGTCGGCGTGATGGAGCATGGAGCATTGTCACTATAACGGAAGGCGAGTAGAGATTGTTCGTAAATGGGCAGCAGCCGTATTGCGCGGTGTAGGTGGGCCATTTCACCTTCACGGGTCTGAGCTACGAGACTGACTTGTACTACATCCGCAAGCTGCTCGATTAGGTATTCGGCTTCTTTGCTGTACCAATCGGGACCATGGCGACGTACCTGTACACATAAGCGTTCACAGTGCTGTTCCTGGTTTTTATTCAACAGACGGATTTCCCAAAAATATTGATCTTGAGCCTGTTCGAAAGGAATGGGTTGCGCGGGAAGTAATAGCCGAAAACCGGGGAGGTATGGCTCAAAGAACAGCCGTGGTAGATGTCGGCGCTGACGGGGCTGTTGGGAATTCTGTAAGTGGGACTCAAAAGCTTGTACGACATAGGGACGCACTCCCAGGTCGCTTGCTGGAGGAAGAAGTTGACCTGTCAATGCTATGCGTGCCATTCTACGGCATTTTTGAAAAAAACGGGTTGCTAGATCTCTCTCATATTTGAAGAAGTACTGCACAGGACTATCTACGCCATAATGCACACTGGACTTTTGTAGCAATATGTCCAGCGCATCTTTGTCGCTCATTCCTTTGAGATCTTCTTGTTGCAAGCTAGGGAGTAAGATGTAATCGAAAAAATCTGGCAGGGAATAGGCGGAAATACCGCCGTGTAGGCGAATGGCGGTGATGTATTCTTTGCTAGCAATTCCTTGGAAAGTGCGTAGGTTATAGTTCTGCAGAATCTGCAGGAAAGTATCCCCCCAATGGTGGCTGGGATTGAAGTAAACCTGTTTATCACCTGCTCCAATTGCGGCAGCTACGTTACCCCAAAAGTCACGCTCTGGATTGAAAGCTGCTTTGAAAGCCAGATACACAGCAAACGCAGCGGGGTAACGGGTTTTAAAATCTTGAGTGGCTTGAGTGAGATTTGTTTGTTGTACATATCGCTTCAGGTCGGCTTCGAGCTGAGTGTGCTCCATGCGACTTAAAGGGATCTCGGCCAGTAGTTCAATGTGCTTTAGATATGGGTGCAAACGAGTTTCCCAGTCTTGCAGATATGACATTACGTTTTAAGCCTTTCCTTACTGCCTTGAATGGTCAACATATTCTTCTTGTCGGCCTTTCGGTAAATCATGAATAGTTTTAGTTTCCTTCTCCTGTCTAAAATCGGATAGGATTAGAGGGTTCTGTCACTTGCTTTGTCGATTTGTTTCACCACGCATATGATCTATTTGTGCTCGTGTTTGTTCAGGTGCGACTACGATTAAATGCGTCCGTGCACGCGAGCAGGCAACGTATAAAATGGGATTGAGCCAATCTGGAGCAGCATCTTCCAGGCCTGTCAGGATGACTACACGACTTTCCAGCCCTTTGAAGCGATGGACACTACTGACACGCAGACTATTTGGTGGGGCTGATATGTGACTTGCGTCTACTAGTGAGAAGTTTCCTAATTGCTTGCCGGGGGAGAATCGAGTTTTATCAGGAGATCGTGTGGTCAATAAAACAATCTGAGATGATTCGATTTTTTCTTCGTTGACCAATCTATGGATTGTGCTCTGCACTATTCGTACTTGCTCTAACACACCGGAGAAATAAAAAACCTCTGGTACTCTTCCCACCGGGCCTCGACAGCTCAGGTCTTGTGGCGTGTTATGAAAAGATCTTACGATGTTATGAATAGTCTGGGTATTGCGGCAGTTTTCCCATAAAATGAGAGGCGGTACCCCTATCAAGCGGTTGAGGCTATCAGGGCGGTGATAAATATTTTGATTGCTGTCATAGAAAGCATAGAAGATGCCGCTTTCCTGATCTCTTAGTAAGAAAAAGAGGGTTTCCCACCAATTCTCAAGAAAATCCTGCCCTTCATCTACGATAATGGCGTCGTATTGCGGGCCAAGGTCTGAGATAGCATCCAAGAGCATCTCCGGCAGAACATTATCGTAATAGTCTTGATCACTGTTGGATGGTCGGAAGCCAATTCCGGCCTCTTTTGACATGGATTGACATAACTCGTGGAAGTGGAGCACATCTATGTCGCTATGCGCTCTTTGGCGAAGGTAATGGGATAATGAGGCATTAAAGCAAAGGAGTAGTACGTCGAAACCCTGTTCAGCGAGTTGGCGGGCTTTTTCCAAGGCTATCATAGTCTTCCCTGAACCTGCACAGCCTTCGATAAGCGCACGACGATGCTTTTGGATATAGTGCAATATGCCCATTTGTTGCTCTGTTAGTTCGATGAGGCGGGCGTCTTCCTCAGCCAGCGTGATGCCAAGCGTGGTCTTCAAAGTGAAAGAACGTGCCAAAAGACTGACTAATTTAGCTAATCGATCTTGCCCCAATGCTCCATGGTACTCATTTTGATGAGTATATATGGAGAAGGTGTGTAGTAGTCTTTCCTCGATTTGCTCGAGGTCAGTGGCATCTAGAACAATCTCTCGTGGCAAATCGGGACGTAGGGCTACTTGATTAACGTTTATGTCTGGGAAGACAACCATGTAGCCGATAGTCACCCAGCGGGTATCCCATCCAGGCAATTCATCCAATTTTGTAAGTAATGCACCTTTGCTGTCACGTAATTGTTGTACGGGATCCTTGATTTCATGTTCTATTCCAGCACGATCTTTACTGAACCATTGGCTAAGTGTGGCATCATATCGTATTCCTCCACCTTTCACTTCTAAAATCATTACACCCAGATCATAGTGCGCCACAATGAAGTCAGCTTCGCCATCTCTAATTCCATTGCGTTCATCCCGGACTTGCCATCCAACACTGTAGAATACAGTAAAGGAATTTGGTAATTGACTAAGCGCGTGATATACCTTGCATTCTGCGGATCGTTTGGGGTTCGCGCGTATATCATCTGGTATCTGTTCAGGGTAAAGTTTCGCCATCGGAAGTCTCCCTCAAGGCCTTACTGAGTTTGCATCTAAAAAAAGTTTGTTATAGGTTCAAGGAATAAAGTGTGGCGCACTGTAGCCACTGTTAAAATTATACGGCATTAATTATTGTCATGCAACTATTACATGGTGCTGCAGGATCTCGGTTTAGATAGGAAGTCAGGGGAACGTCGTGAGTCTACGGCGCTTTGACGTAAACTGATATACTGGGACCAAGTGTGTGAGCACAAGCTACGCAGGTATGACGGGTCTCTTGTTGACATACATGGTGAATGGCGTTTTCAAGCAATTTACTGGACTCTGGCGAAAAGTGAGTGGAACATGGGACGCCTCCTGAGTAGAATAGAG
>JAFGFI010000161.1 GCA_016931185.1 Anaerolineae bacterium | reverse complement strand
CGGCAGACCTGGGCGATTTTGCGTGTTTTGCGGTAGAGGTCGGCGTCCACGTCAGGTTCGTGGATGCTGGCGAAGAGGCGTACAGCCTCGGCGAAATGTTCGTGCCGGTAGGCGAACTCGACCCAGCCGCAGAGTTCTACGCTGGTGGGCTGCAGATCGCTTTCGCCCTGCAGATAGCGGGTCAGTTGGCGCTGGCGCGCTTTATCGCTGATTTCTTGCTGCGCCGACATTTGTTCTCTCTCGGTTGTAGTAGGTGTGCGCCACAGGCCTGTATGTAGATCTTGCCAAAAGTTCTCAACTAGGATTTGATCTAACGCCTTTGGCAAATGCACATCAAGAGTAGCGAGTTGCCATTGTGGGGTTAAATCGCCTATACTTTGTGGTCCATTTGCTAACACTGCTCTCAACCATGTAATCGCGTCTGTCTCAGTTTTGATGATATAGGTGCTTTGACCTACAATTTGCTCTCCACGCAAGTACCAATACCTTTCAATTTGCTTAAAATAATGTGGTAACACAGTTTCTAAATAAGGAATCGTTACTTTTTCAATCAAAATATTTATTTCTAACAAATGCCGGATAACATAGCTGTGTAAATATTGTGTAGTACGATGTTCAATCAAGGGACTGCCGGCAAGATGAGAGGCAATAGCTCGGGCTATCTCAATTTCGATATCTGTCGCTGGTTTGGCTTTGCTATTGGTTCCAGCTTGATGTAACTTATTGAGATTTAAAACAACATCGAATCCAGCGGCACTGTCCTTGCCCATATTGACCTGATTGAAAGTGCCCTGTCGTTTGTCAAATGCCATAGCATTGACAACCTCAAAACCGGCAGTTTGCGCGCTTTTTTGGATCGCTTGCCAGATTGTGTCATCAGTGTTATGGAATACAATTGAAGCCCAACGGCCTGGTTTGAGTACACGATACATTTCAACAAATGCTTGGGTCATCATACGACTATAAAAATTTAGATCTTTTTTGTGGACATAATTCATAACACAATCTTGTGACCAATCAGTGAATTGATGTAGCCATGATTCCCAGACAAAATTAAGTTCTGCATACTGTAAATTGTGTCCAAATGGCGGATCTGTGAAAATATAATCAATACTCTCGTCAACAACTTCTCCCAAGTTAGTCGCTGAGTCATTTCTCACATATGCTACACCTGTGTACTTAATACCGCTTAGAACAGAGATAAGCTCATTAACTTTGCGGTTTATACTTTCAAGTACATTCATCTCGCAGTTTAGTGATGGTACATAGAGAGTGCCTTTATGAATCCCTCCTTTCCTGGTGTCACGGTAAGCATACATTTTGGTAGAAGTAAGTGCTATTGCAGTGAAAGTGAATTGTAAAGCCATCTGCAAGCGAGAATCTGGCACTACTTGAAATTCTGCCCATAACCGACTCAATGCACGCACGTTACGGTAAGTATACATTTCGTTAATATGACTAATTCCTGCTGTCCCATGACGAATTTTACGTGTTTGACGACCTAATGGAAACTCATCTTTTGGATACCAATATGGTATTGATTTAGTTTCGATATCAGCTAATCGTTGTTTTTCTGCTTCTGTAGTGGGATGTTCATTACGACCTGGTTTGCAAGACGGGCAAGCATAATTAGTGATCACAGGTACGGAGGATAAACGACGTAATCCTTTTTTGTTTTGTTGTTTACCACATTCTGGACAGGTGAAAATTTGCTGTACCTTTCCACTATATGGAGCTACCGCCAATTCCCACAACACTAACGGCGCACGGCATCGCCCACATTCAAACACATCGCTCCAGATGGTATACTGGATGGTCGCCGGACCACCACAGCGGTCACATGTCGTGCCATAGAGCCAGTCGAATTCTTCTTTCACAGCGGCCTGGATACGCGCAAATTCGCGCTTGAGTGCATCCACATCCACAGGTGTGCAGTAGTTATAGGCAATGTGCGCCGCTGCCGGGGAAAGGTCATTGAGGATGGCGTGCCGCCCGCTCATCAAGGCCGCGACGCCCGTCATCCCACTGCCGCAAAACGGGTCCAGTACCAGGTCTCCAGGCGCGGTGTAATGTTTAATGTAGGGCACAATGCCTTCTGGGGGCACTTTGGTATGATAGGAGTGCGCATTGTAAATGGGGCTATTCTTGCCTGCCTTGACCGGCTGCGCAAACGGCGGTCGCCGGTAGTCGTCAGTTTCGGGGTCGTAGGGCGTGCCATGCTCCGCGATAAAGGCAGCGACGTCGATAGGGGGAATGGGAGAAACGGGCTTGGAATTTTGTTCAGACATCGTGTTCACTCCGGATCGTAATAAGGGCATAAATGTAATCCAATTCGCTCCAGTCTAGCGGTGGGCGCACACCTAAATCGCGTGCCAGCGGCCGTTGTTTGACCGGAAGCCCTATATAACTCAGCACCATCTGTACACATGCTGGTAGACAGTAGCCATCATCAAGTTGTGGGTAATAGGGAACGTCCAAGGGCTTCGCCAGCACGTTGCATTGCCTCCACGTCATCCTCGGTGTTTAATATGTCGCCCGTGTTCGCATCAACATCCACGTAACCAATCGGCCCACGTAGAGGCTGTGAGAGCGAGGTCACAAACGCGCCAAAACGCCACGCGGGGCGTTCATCTATATAGACGATATATGCTTGATCTGCCATTACCATATTGCCCACCCACGTGATGAGCCAACCGTTGGCTTTACGGCGCGCTGTATATTCATCCACGGCCAGATGGACATGTTTGCGGACGAGATAGCCGGCAAAGTCAGCGACTTCCGCGACGGCCGGTTCGGGCAACATTCGTAACAAATTGATAATAGATTCATAATCTGTGTTCATCGTTATATCTTATCCCAAAACGCGATTTGGACAGGACGGCTACTTCAGACTCAATCGCACTTTTTTCTTATCAGGCTGTGACTTACGAGCTTCGGTGAAGGCTTCGTCCAATAATTTGCGTAAGTCTGCGGTAAAGGCCTGCACGTCTTTTTCCTCCAGGATAGGATAGCGGTCGGCCAGGCGTTGCAAGACCCCAGAGGGCACGGTGCCCACGCCCTGCAATTCCAGGGTCTCCGCGATAAAGGTCACCAGGCCGGCATCTAACACATCCACCAGCCCGTCCAGGTTGGAGATCTCAATGGCCTGGATCAGGTTCTCTATACGGGGACGCGCTTTCTCGCCCGCGCCAGCGTGCTGCTCGGCCAGCACTTTCCGGATGGCCTCCGTTTTGAGCCGCCGGAGTTGCTCGCTTAGCGCGGCATCAAGGTCGCGCAGCAGCGCGTCCACAGCATCCTGCGGCGCGTGGTCTGAGAGGCGCAGGCCACACTCGGCACAGATCGGTTTGACGTCTACCGTGACATCGTTGACGGAGGTCACAGCGCAAGGGCGAAGTTGGGGGTGTAATCGTTGATACCTCTGTTCCAGGTCTGTGCCCAGCGGATGCCCCAGGTCTTGCACGCCATTCAGCAACGATAGCGCGTGCAGTCGCCGGGGAACAGGGGAAAGCTTGGTGTGCAATTTGCGCAGCGCGTTGTGGGTGTCGCGGTGGTGCATCTGGTATATGTCACGATACCTGCGCTGGAACGTCTCAAATTGGGCTAACAGCGAGGGCCAAACGTGAGGTTGTGCCACCAGCGCGGCCAGGCGCAGTTGTCCTTGCAAGACCAGCAGATCACCAGCGAGATCGGCGGGCAGCGCATTGGCCTCAACCTGATCGAGGTAGAGTTTCGCCTTCTGAATTTCCGCCGTCGCTTGCGCAAGCTGTGCCAGCCGGTCAAACATTTCCAGGTCTTCTTTGAAGGCTTCGGGCTGCGTGTAATGTGTACTCAATCGTTCATAAAGACTGAGATAGGTATCGGCCTGCGTGACGGCCTTGACTTTCTCCAGGGCTGCCTGTTCCTCATCCGGCAAGCGCGCGCCAAACAGCGTCTGTAAAGTATCGAATTGCCGGCTGGTTTGTTGTGCCACGGCGTTCCGGTCGTGCAACCGCTCTGCCAGGTGGGTTTGCTGGCGTTCGACCTCCGCCGCTTCTGTGCCCAGCACCAGGTCATCCCGCAGCAACCGCCCATAGGGCAAAACCTGGGGCCAGACATCTTCAGTGGGGGCCAGGACGTCAAAGTCCTGTTCCATCCCCGTGGTCC
Organism: Anaerolineae bacterium; assembly: GCA_016931185.1. GTDB lineage: Bacteria > Chloroflexota > Anaerolineae > B4-G1 > SLSP01 > JAFGFI01. Next base: position 9,010 of record JAFGFI010000161.1, on the reverse strand, counting down.
GCCAGGTGATCTGAACCACATTGCCCCGCGTCAACATATTGCGCGGCGGCAAGGCCCCAGAGCGCAGTCGCAGTTTGGAGCCGGGTTTTAAGTGCAAGTTTACCACCGGGTCTTGATGGTGGCGCACAAAGCTCAGTAAGTAGAGTGTGATCAGCGCGCGCGGTACCCCATACGGAGGCGATGACAGCCTTTCGTATACCCGCCAAACGGCCATTTCTCCGCCGCCGGCCTCCTCCAACAGCGCGCCAATGAGAGTGAAGATTTCCGGCGCGGCGGGCGCAAAGCGCCGAGGATTTTCAGCCCGCGACAGCCCCAGACCCACCGCGAAATTGTCCACCGCGCTTTGCTCGGCTTTGCTAGGCTGCACGGCGAAAAAACCCGCGAAGATTTTGCCCACATCGTTAGTACTGAGATCACGGCGCAATTGCTCAGTCGTTATGGGCAGGTGGGGATAGGCACTGCTCAGCAGCCGGTCCACCACATATTCCAGACGGCGGTCGGTGCCGGGCTGAGAAAAGACCTGCGCGGCATCAATGCCCAAACTTTGCTGCGTCAGCACCCGCCCAGCACGATACGTTCGCTGTTGGGTGTTTAGCAGCGCGCGGATCACTTCTGGCCGCTGGCGGCTGTACAATTCCTGGCGCACGGCGTCGGCTTCTTGTCCTATCTCTTTCTGGTAGGATTTCGTCATATCCTCCGCGGCCATAAAATCCCTGGCGGCGTCATACACATCCGGCGTCAACGTGCCGGGGATCACCACCGCAATACGCGGGTCCAGGAGCGCATCCGTTGTGAGTACCTTATCCGGCACAACCTGTGTCAAAATCACAATGCGAAAGTGCGTATCTTCCGCCCGCAGGGTCTGCCCGTACTCGTGTCGCCAGCGCGAGGCGATCACCACCTCTCCGCTATAGTCCAGATGACGATGGGTGATTTTGAGCGATTTTGCTTTGTCCAGCTCAAATTGTCCGAACAAACTGAGTTCGCCCCCCGTGGCCGTTGCAGGAAAGAATAGGCTATCTTGCCAGGTCTGTTGCATCGCGTGGCGGTCGGTGATTTTACGCCGGAAGCGGTCAAACTTCATAAAGAACGGTTCTTCGCGCGCGCCCACTGGTTGAAATTGTGCCCGTCCTTCTTTGAATTCAACTTGGGGTAAGATACTGATTTGATCCAATACCAGGGCAATCCGATCCTCGTTGCGGATGAAGTCCGATTGTGTCAAGGTTGCTTCGGCCAGGTCCCCCAGCGATAGGGGTTGCGGGACTTCAAGATAGGCCAAGTACCAGAGAAACAACGTTTTCAACAAGCTTTCGGCCAGGGGATGGTCTTCCGCGTCCAGATCCAGGCTCGGCAGGGCATCCGCTGCCGCTTTGTAAGCGGCGGCAGCTTCTTTGTAAACTGTCGCGCTGAGCGCTTCGTTGAGGTGTTGGCTGGCTAAGAGATCGCTCACCATCAACAGCGTGTCACGTTCCAGGATCGCGTTGCTGTTCAGAGTTTGATGCAAGATATAAATGCCCGACCGGGCCGTGGGCAACTCGCGGGCCGTGACCCGCCGCACCACATCGAAACAGCGCGGCTGGAAGGGGAACGTGTGGGCGAAAATCTCACGGTCCAGTTCTTTGGCAAAAGAGAAATTACTGAAGTAGTAATCGTAATATTGATTGAGTTCCGGCGCGCGCTCCGGGTCCAGGTTGCGCACGCGATGCGAAACGATGATGTCATATTCCCGTTCCGCAGTCCCCCGCAACAGTGGCATCGGAATGAAACGGTCCCCGCGTTGCCCACCGCGCAATTTCGCCGGCGCGATGGTCTGTGAACCCACCAATGTCAGCACCGGCAGCCCCAAATCCTTGGCCATCACGAAGGAAAGTGTCTCCAAAACCTCCTCGTCGTGGGCCGCTTCCGCGCTGCCACCGGGATGGAGCCGCTGCCAAAACTCCCACTCGTCAATGATAACCAATAGCCCGGTATAGGGAGGCACGCCCTTGTGTGCCAGCCCGGGGGCAGATACCTGCTGCCAGAGGTGTGTCAAGCGTTCCTTCACTGTGGCCGACGTCCGTGGCTGAATCTGATTGGCTTCACAATAACGACGAATCGCAGCGGCCAGGTGCGCTTTGCCCGCGCCCGCCGCGTAGTCTTTTGCGGTAAAGCCTGTCTCAGCTTTGATATAGCTTTCAATAGCCTCGCGTAGACCCGCATCACGCCCCTCAAACCAGGACAGCAATTCATCGGTCGCGGTGACCTGGACTTTGCCCGCCAGACCCGCGCGTTTCAGGGCTGTGATGAACCCCTCGCGCAATAATACGTTCAATAACTGCCCCTCGGCAGCCGCATCCGCCGCGCTTTGACCCTTGAGCGAGAGTACCACCGGAAAAAATCGCTGCGCAGCTAAGCGACGCTGGGCGTTGCGCACCTGCGCATCTTTCACCAGTGACCAGAGACCCTCATCTTGTGTGTGCGCCAGAAGACATGCCAGGGTTGCCAGGAAGTGTGTCTTGCCCGCACCATATTCGGCCTCGATCCAATAGCCCTGACCCCGTCCCTGGGCGGCCACTTCCAGGATCTGCTCAAAATTCTCGCGAATCGTATCAGTAAACCAGTAGGTATCTACCGTTTCGCGCGGATCATCAAAGGAGTTGGTCAACGAAAGTGTGACATCTTTCGGCATAGGTTTGGGAATGACGATATGTTTCAAAACTTCACGTTGCATACGTTATGCCTCCACGATGTGATTATCTTCCATAAGGTTGCTGAGATAGGTCAGTGTAGCACCCGGTGTGTACCACACATAAGTCGGAAGCCGTCCGGCGGGGTTAAAGGCAGCATCGGCCGCGGAGCAGACCAGGATCACCACACGGTTTCCGGTCAGTACTTCGTAGAAGGGGTGCAGCCCTACCTGGTAACAGGCTAACAATTCGCAGCCGGTCACTTGGAGAATGGGACGGGCGGTGCTGGCATTTCGCGCCCACGCGCGCACCTTATCGCGCAGCGCGTCGCTGAACACCTCCTGCGCTTCCATCTGTGCCACGGGCCGTGCGTCTAGCTCAACCGCCAATGCAAACAGATCTAACGGTGCGGTTTTTGCGATGGGTACCACAGAGGATAAAGCCTCCGCTTCCCCGTGCCACAGATAAAGGTGGCGATATGGCTGCGGTGCATTGAGGAAAGCAGTCACCCACCCGGTGAATTCCTGACGGTTCATAGTTGTAATGCTTGCTCCAACCATACCTCCAAACTATAGCGTGTGGTGATTTGCTCCAATTGATCCACGATGGCGTACCCCGCAATAAGCTCCTGGGCGCCGGCTTCATGCAGAATATAGCGGATGGTTTCTTCATCGCGAAACCCCAGGTAGCGCCAAAACGGATGGGTGAGGATTTCCGCCAGGGGTACAATGCGCGGGGTTGGTGCGAAGAGATGGTGAATCAAAATCAACAGAGAGGTTTTCGCGGGGTTGAGTTGGGCCACAACGTTCTTTTGGCGTTCGCGCATCATAAAGCCGATGCGACGCAGTATTTTCCCAAGACGATCCACCATTTTTGAACGGTCCTTGGGATCGATTTCCTGGATAAATGCCTCCAAAACACTTTTTTCAATCACACTGCCTGGAGGCAGTGGGGCTAAACGGCTAAGCACAAACTGCGCCAATGTTGATTCCTGGCTTAAAAGTTGATAGTGCATTAGATCTTCCAAAATCTGATCATCTTGGTAAACGGCCCATATATGCCTCAGTAGGTTATCCAACGAGGCATTAGGAAAGAAATATCTCAAGATTGTACTTGTATAGCGCACTCGCGTATAGGCAGAATTGTAGGGTAGGGTAGTTTCTAAATGTGCGCGGAATGTAGCGAAATCCGTGAACGCAACACTATCCTTGATCGCCTGCACAGTTTGCGACCAGGGGATTTCTTGAATCATATTTGGAGTAAGGGAGGTATCATTAGGCATATCGAGATTAAGTCTCCACTTTTCCGGTAAGTTCGGCCTGTTGCATTGCTCCCAGTTTGTTTTTTGATGAGCGACGCCCAGGGTGTGAGTTGTAAGTCTCAGCAAATTCGGCCAGCACACTGCGGTGTACCAACCATTTGTTCCCCACACGTTGCCCGCGAAGCTTGCCCTGGCGAATTAATCGACGCGCACTTTCTGCGTGAATGGATAACGCGCGGCTGATCTCATCAATCCCAGCGTAGTTTTCCAAGATTTCGTCCACAGTCCGTACCTCCTCAATAGGAGAAATGTGGGGTAACTCAATGTTTTCTATAATACCTCATTTTTAGGGGAAATGCAATGACTCTACCGAAAAAAGCCCTATTTACCGCAGAGTCGCAGAGGACGCGGAGAAAATTTCAAATGATGTGTAATAAAATCTATTGTTGCGCTCCAAAAGATTATTTTATTAAGTTTTGGTTTAAAATCTCTGCGACCTCTGTGTCTCTGCGGTGAGATCTCCAGTTTTTTCAGTGGACTCATGCAATGAGTTCCTGTATCTCCGTGCGGAGTATACGGCACAATCAGTGTTGCAGTTCTACTCAGGTTGACGGCACCAGCCTGATACTCTTATCGAACAAAAATCCACTAATGCAGTGATCGCTCTAATCTGTAAGCTAAATTCTGAGCAAATTGCTCAACCGTTTGCTCAAGCGGATACCGCAGAATCACTCGATCGCGTTTGTTATAGCCTTCCGCCGCATTTGAGGTCAGAGCTGCTTGTAATATTTGCATACCGTGCGAGTTAATCGCAACAAAACTCTGTTGCGCGATAACCTGGCACAGTAAGCGATGGATCCGGGGATCAGATCCAAGTTTTGCCAGACTTTGTTCTCCGCCGGGTAAGATCACCATCTCTATTGAAGACACAGCTATCAAACGCCCCAGGTCTGTCAGTGCAAAATCGGGCATGAGCAATACCCCATGAACACTGTTAATGAGGCCACTGGTCAATCCCACACTTTTAATACAAGTTCCTGCCCGGCGTAGTGTACTCAGAATCACAACGGTTTCAATTTCATCAAATCCATCGGCTAACAGCATAAGAACGTACTTTTGAGAAATATCCTTTGCGTTCAACGCGCACCTCTTCCTTGCATCTTTTATTGAAAAACCCTTGCGTTTGTTCGTGAGTTTAAATCAATCCAAATTATAGTATAGAGTGGTTTTATCTGCACGAATCGTTATACAATCTGAGAGGTTTTCTATCTAAGTGCAGGAACCTGGTGAGTTTTCGTAAAACCCGGAGATTTCCGCACAAATCTGTGGATTTCTGATCTTTGTTTGAGTCTGCTGTGGAAAACTTGCCGGTGGGGGCGGTGCATGTTCCCTACCGGCTAATCAGGAACGAATGTTTTGAACCTTCAACCGGCATTTCCTGGATCGGATTTTTCTGGATGAGGCCGCTGATGGCTTGCGAGAATTCGCGGGAAGTCCAATTGAGAATATGAAACACCTTGGCTACCATACTTCGGTCCGCACAAACGACATTCTTGAGATATTGCAAAATCAGCGTTTGCTGCGCTTGCGAACGTCCGATCTGCCGCGCTTGTTCCGGTAACTCGGGATAATGGCGCTGTAGAATTTCGTAGATGAACGAATAATGCCACGCGCCCGTCTCCGCGACGCCGATGGGGATGACTTTAAGGCCTACTTGCAGCTCAACCAGTGTCCGGTCAAAGCGCGATTTGGCACTCTCCGCGCTCATGCGCGATTCTCGCCGCAGTCGTATCGTGTCCAGGGGGCCGTACTCCAGCAGGGCTTCGTAGACGTCCTTAGCTTCAGCCGTCAGCACACCGTCACGATATTCCTCTAAATAGTCGTGGATATCGCCGAAATTATCGCTGGCGGCATAGATCTCCGGGAGCAATCGCAGTGAAACCAGGGTGGCGCGTCGACGCAGGAGTTTGCCATAATACCACCATTGCTTTCCCAGGGATTCATCTTTCCAGCCCCAACACTTGCTGCCGTCCGGATCGGCATGTTCGGCGGGCACGTCGCGGACACGGCCCGCGATAGCATGGAGCAAGTTAGGCATCTCTATGTCTTTGATGGGCCAGAAATGACAGAAGCCCATTTCATCCACGAAAGCGCGGGCTTCCTCAGTCGTAGTGACGCGCCGTCCTGGCGTGCGGCGGTAATTGTGATCGCGCTGCGCGGCGACCCAGGTGGAAGAAATATCAAGCATAATCTTTTATATACCTCTATCAATAATCTTAGTAGAGCACATATCTTATGAGTCCACTGAAAAAACTGGAGATCTCACCGCAGAGACACAGAGGTCGCAGAGATTTCAAACCAAAACTTAATAAAATTAATCTTTTGGAGCGCAATAATAGATTTTATTACACATCATTTGAAATTTTCTCCGCGTCCTCTGCGACTCTGCGGTAAATAGGGCTTTTTTCGGTAGAGTCATCTTATGAGTCTTACGGATACTTTAGCTCAAGATAAGCCAGCACTTTCAAGCTATGGGAGACAGCGTGGTCGATGAAGTCTTGCGCGCCCCTAAATTTCTCAATGAGCGCGACGGTCTGATCCCAATATTGCGCGTGGACTGCCCGGCTGCGCGCAATCTCGGTGGCGGGCAGGCCGATGCCCTCTAACATAGCGAAGTATGATTCAACCGTGTCCTCGTAAGGTAGCACCCGGCGGAAAATATTCCACATCTTCTGTAGCGCGTGATGGGGCACATGGGTGAAAACATCGGGTAACGTAGCGCGTTCCATGGCCGCGCTGACGGCGGCAAAGTCGTGATAAAACGCGTGACTCAAGACACTGAATGTGGTTAGTATGACTTCCCCCGGCACGGGCAGATCGCGCATTGTATTAAGTTGGAGTGCGCGTAAGATAGTAGTGCCCCAGGCTTTCCACGGTTCATCGGCGGCCAGATGGCAGAGGTAACCGGCCACGAAGGCGCGACTGCTTGGGGGCAGCGCGTCCCAGGGAACCTGGAGGAGATCGTCAAGTTGCGCCAGGAAATTCGTGCAGCTCTGTGTGTAGGCGGCAGCCCCGTCTTCATTCACGCGCCCGACAAAGTGCGTCACGCTCCGGTCAATGTCCGTAAAGCTGTTCACATCAACAATCAAACAACCCAGCAAGAAATCCCCGTAAGTATCTCTATCCAGTGTGGAGATTTGCGGGAAAACGCGCTCGCCGATAACCAGGTGGGTGTTAAGTGGGGGCATCGTCTTATTGCTCCCACTCTTGTTGCCAACCCATGGGATTATTTCCCTTTCCTCCCAATTCCGCGTAGGCACTCTCGATATTCCAGCGATGGGGGCCTGCGTTGGGGGGAGCCGGTTGGGCAAAGGGCACGGATACACACGCCGTCACGACTTCGGCGGCAGATACCAGGTGATCTTGGGCGATAGCTTCTGCCACACAGGTGTGGAGATCTGCCAGGTAGGCGCGATCCTGGTCGAAGCGTGCCTGAATTTCGGCGGGATCGGGGGTGGGCGTGCCGTGACCGGGGATGAGGACGCGCGCATCCAAAGCCGCCAACACATCCAGCGTCTGTCTGTAATCGCGCAAACAGCCCGCAATCATTGGAATTTCCATCTCACTGAGCATATCGCCGGCCCACAAAGTGCCGCTTTCGGCATGATAGATCGCGATCTGGTCGGCAGTGTGGCCGGGGGCGTGCAGTAAGTGTAATTTGAGATCACCCAGGATCAGCCACGCGGAAATATCAAAACTATATGTGGGTTTGGGAAGTTGAAAAGGCCGTTGGCGTTGTGTTTTGCTCGCCCCATGTTCTGTAACTTTGCTCTTTTCCCATTGTGCGATTTGCCCTCTGAGTCTTTCCCCGCGTTGCTGTAAGACGTCCATATACTGGCTATGGGTGACGATGGGCACATTGGGAAAGTGTTCCGGTCCCAATATATGATCCCAATGGGCGTGGGTAAGGATAATACTGTGGGGTTGAGCATTTTGCTCTTCGACAAATGCCTTGATCGCCAGGATGTTATTTGGCGCAATGCCTGGATCAACCAAACACGCTTGGCGGTCGCTGATAAAAATGCCACTGTTGGTAGCATAAAGTTCGCTCTGGGATACCCAAAGCTGGGGTGTTAATTGCGTAAACGACATCGGTAGCTCCTTACTGAGTTAAGAGTCACAAGTTAGGGGGGAGGAGTTCTTGCCCTCTAATCCCTCATTTCTAATTTCTGTTTCGGTCCGCCCAATTTTTGAACGGCGGTTTGCACGGTGGCGAGATCTGCATTGCGGAGGGCATTGAGGGGCGCGGGTTTGTTGTCCAGCACAATGGAAACGATACCTTCCTGGCAGGGTATGGCCAGGTCGGCAGTGTATTCCATATCTCCTTCGCAGATCAGATACTCGCGTTCTGGAAAGAATCCACTTTCTTTGAGTGTGACATATAACCCGTCAGCGCCGGAGACATAGAGATCGTTGATCTCCTCGGCAGCAGCGAAGCGGTCCCAGGTAGAGGTAATAAAGGTGATGCGCCGCCAGTGCAGGCTAGGGATGGGAGGCTCACGGCGAATAACCGGACCGAGCTGCAATTTATAGTAACGCTCGTTAGCGTGCGGATGTTGGGGTTGATCTGGGAAAAGATCGCGCCGCAGCACCAACTCGTGCCCCCGCACTTCCGCGTACCAGTGGATGGCCCATTTTTCCTCTTTGAATTTGGCTGTGAAATAGAAACCCATGACCGCTGCGTCGGTGGTACAGTCAGGCGCGGTGCGTTCAGGGATACGATACCAACCCTCATCGCGGGCCAGGGCAAAATCGCGTGGGCTATTCATCACACCCACCAGCACGCGATCGGCAGCATGGAACATCGGTTACCTCCAAAGTACAGTGAGATTTTGGCGAAGTATAGTGGGAAGAGAAAAGATGTCAAGATTCAGACTACAACAAACCTTCCAGGAAGCTTAGAGCGGCTTGATTATGCGGAAAACTGGCGTCCAGCCCACGTGTTTAGCCTGTGTAAGGTACTCACAGCTTCCTGGAAGGTAGGTAACTCGTGAGATTTAACCTTCCAGGAAGCTTAAAGCGG
>JAFGFI010000160.1 GCA_016931185.1 Anaerolineae bacterium | reverse complement strand
GCTCGAACGCGAAAAATGCCACTTTAATTTCCCCCTTCAACGAAGTGGTTGATCTATAGGGTTTCTCATGGCGAGGTATTGTGATCTGGCTATAATGAGTGTAATGTTTCTATGTTAAGAAAGGAGCTTACCATGATTCACAAAGTTCGTTGGACAAGCCGTAAAATATCTCAGCGCATTGACTTGATCAGACCTTTAGTTTACCGTCAGCGCCATCCCTTGCCACCTTTCCGTTGCATAATGTTGCCCGATCCACTCAGCGCGCCGCCGGTAGGTGTCGATGTAGACGACAAGGATTGGCCTACGATTGAACCGAACACCTATTGGGGCGCTTGGTTGGCGGATTATCTATTGCGCACAACATTCCAGGTTCCCGATGACTGGGATCCCGACGTGCCTGTGGCCCTTCACCTGCCGCTAGGTGAGGCCGGGGACTTCAGCCACCCTGAGGCCCTGGCTTACATTGATGGTATCGCCTATGCCGCCGCCGACCGCCATCACCAGGAAATTTTGTTATCCGATAACTGGCGCGATGGGCAGGAACATGGATTGGCACTACACACCTGGACCGGCATGGGGGGATTTTTTGGAAGAGGCCCCGGCGCCAAGCTTTATATGCACCCCTGCGCGGTGCTGCAGATCGATCAACCAACCCGCGATTTCATTGCAATGGCTCGCGTCGCACTGGGGATTGCCGATAAATTAGGAGAGGACGTACCGGCTAAGGGATATCTGCTCAACGCTTTAGATGAAGCTTTCAAGTTGCTGGATACGCGTGAGCCTTTCGGCGAGGCCTTTTATGCCAGCGTCGCCTCGGCTTATGCCGCTCTGCGCGCCGGCATCGAAAAAGCAGGCTCGCCGATGGACGTAGATGTGGTTACTACCGGCCACGCGCACATTGATGTCGCTTGGCTCTGGACCTTGGGCCAGACTCGGCGCAAGGCAGGGCGCACCTTCCATACCGTGCTGCGCCTGATGGAGCAGTTCCCCGACTATCATTTCTCACAGAGCCAGCCCCAACTCTACGACTATCTCCTGGAGGATTATCCCGAACTGATGGATGCTATCAAAGTACGGGTTGCAGAGGGACGTTGGGAGCCTCTTGGCGGAATGTGGGTGGAAGCCGATTGTAATATAACGGGGGCTGAATCGTTGGCCCGCCAGTTCCTATTGGGGCGTTCTTTCTTTAGTGAACATTTCGGCCCCGATGCCGAATCTCCTATTTTGTGGTTACCCGACGTCTTCGGTTACGCATGGGCGCTGCCCCAACTTATCAAGCAGGCCGGTATCAATTACTTTATGACGATCAAGATCGGCTGGAACCAGTATAATCGACTGCCCTACGATAGTTTCTGGTGGCAGGGGTTGGATGGCAGCAAAATATTGACCCACTTCAGCACCACACCTGCCGGGCACTTTGCCAGCACCTATAGCGCACAGGCGACACCGGAAGAGGCTATCGGTATCTGGGAGAATTTCCAACAGAAGGAGTCACAACACGAGCTCCTGATGCTTTATGGTCATGGCGATGGCGGCGGCGGTCCCACCCTGGAAATGTTGGAGAACATCCGTGAGATGGGAAGTTTCCCGGCCACACCGAAGCTGCGCCAGGATAGCGCGCTTACCTTCTTCCGCAACCTGGAAGAAAAGTCGGGCGATGTTCTGCCCACCTGGAACGGCGAACTGTACCTGGAATACCACCGGGGAACCTATACCACCCAGGCACGCAACAAGCGCGCCAACCGCAAAAGCGAATTTTTGCTGCACGACGCCGAATTCCTGGCCTCACTGGCCGCGGTGTTAGATCCGGAGTACAAATACCCAGCGGCAGCCCTGCACAAGGCATGGAAATTGGTCTGCCTCAACCAATTCCACGATATTATTCCCGGCAGCAGTATCAAGCCAGTCTACGTGGAATCGCTCCAGCAGTATGACGAAATTAAGGTGTTGGGCAACACGGCTCGCGACGTTGCCCTGGCCGTCATCGGCCAGCATAGTGGACACGATCTCATAATCGTCAATACAACCTCCTTTGCGCGCAACGATCTGGCCTTCTGGCACGGTCACCTGAACATGGGGCAGTCGTTACAGCAGGCTAATGGTACTCCTGTAGCGACGCAAACGACCTCAGAGGGCACCTGGATTGCTGCCGGTGAGTTACCCCCCTACAGCGTGCGCGGGTTGAGTATTGGCGCGGGGGAGACGCCGGGATTGGATACCGGCCTCACGGTGACTCCTACGTTGTTGGAAAACCGGCTGCTTCGGGTAGAACTGAACGAGGCCGGCGACCTGGTGCGTATCCTGGACAAAGTCAGCAACCGTGAGGTGCTGCCGTCCGGCGCCATCGCCAATCAGTTCCAGGCCTTCGAGGACCGGCCTATGATGTTCGATGCCTGGGATATAGACATTTACTATGACGATAAGATGTGGTTGGCTGAGCCGGCGATGTCCGTGGAAGTCGTAGCGTCAGGTCCGTTGCGTGCTACCCTGGAGATCCGGCGCCGTATCCTGCACAGCGATGTCGTGCAGCGCATCTCCTTAAATTACAACAGTGCGCAGTTGGACTTCGACACCACCATAGATTGGCGTGAACGCCACATCTTGCTCAAGACGGCTTTCCCTGTCGATGTATTGTCGCCTACCGCGACTTATGACATCCAGTGGGGCAATGTGGAACGTCCCACACACCGCAACACCAGTTGGGACTGGGCGCGCTTCGAGACCTGCGCTCATAAGTGGGTGGATCTGAGCGAAGGCGGCTATGGCGTCAGCCTGCTCAACGATTGCAAGTACGGTCACGATGTACGAGATAACGTGATGCGCATCAGTCTGCTCCGTAGTCCTACGATGCCTGATCCAGAGGCTGACCAGGGCGAGCATCGCTTTGCTTATAGTTTGCTTCCGCACACCGGCAGTTGGGATGAGATAACTATCGCTGCGGCGTATGCGTTGAATGACTCATCGCTTGTGTGGCGCAGACCGGATGAACACCATGTCGTGGACAATCCCATCTGCCTGAGCGCAGATGTGCCATTCATTGCCGTCAATCAGCCCAATGTCGTTGTCGAGACTATCAAGTGGGCCGAGGACGGCGATGGTGTGATTGTGCGCTTGTACGAGAACCAGAGGCGGCGTGGGCCGGTCGCACTGACCACCAGTTTTAGGTTGGCGAAAGCCTGGCACACCAATTTGCTAGAGGATAATCGGACAGCGCTAACAACGGACGGCAACAATGTCATACTATATGTTAAGCCTTATGAGATCGTGACATTGCGATTGGTACCGGCTTAAATCGTTTTTACTACTCGGCAACCCCGGTTGTCTCATAAAGCAGACGGCTGCTTTCAATAAGAAATTGAGAATGTTTCTTAGCAGTTTGAAGGGATTGAAGGTATTTTTCGTTTTCGGGCGTAGCTCGAAAACGAAAAATGCTTTTCTTTGCATTTGACGACGCTTATGTGTGTAGCAGGAGCAACGAGCCAGGCAGGAAAAGGCGATAAAGCATGTCAGATTTCCCGCGGATGTACGATGTTTTTCAAATGCTTGGGTTCTTGCCCGAAACGAAAAAAGCTCTTAGGCATATTGCGAAGTTTGTTGAACATAGCATCACCCCAGTTATCTATCGGTGTAAAGTTTTATCTTATCACAGAACTTGCCGCCCAGCAGCTTGTACACAGACACGCCCAGCTTGAAGGCAAATACGATAACCCTGGGCTATCGTTTGCCCTGTTAATATTCTGTGTCAGAATTTATTAGCAGAGGTTAAAGGTAGAAAGAGAGGTGTCAATGTCGTATCTTCGCAAAATAATCTTGGGGATATTTGGATTCTGTTTGTTAGCATATATTTTTATGCCGGCGATGTTAACTGATATACTAACCCTGATCTTCTTTTTTATTGCCCCTGGTATTGCCTGGTCTTTAGCGTTGAGTGCATCTGAAGACAAATGGCTGGAACAAGGCGTTATAGGTTTTGGACTTGTCTATATACTCAATATAATGAGCTTGCTTGTTCTGCATTATATTCCAGGCCCTATCCCTCGCGCAGTAATATTTATCTGGGGAACGCTGTGTATCATTTTTCCCATTGTACTTATTTGGAGACGTAGGGCGATTTTAACAACTCTCCGGATAGATGGAAACTGGATTTTTATTGTGATTGTACTCATCGGGTCCCTGTTCCGATTGATCAATGCAGCTTATAGCGAAATCGAGGGTGACGAAGCGTTAATTCTATTGCAATCCGCACAGGCGATTGGGGGGCGAGATGATATGCTCTTTTGGCACAAGAAAGGGCCTGCAGAGCTTTTGCTCGCAATTTTAAGCTGGTTAGGTCATAACACTATCAATGAAGCGACCCTACGGATGCCCTTTGTACTTGCCAGCGTTATGATGATGATAGCGAGTTATGTTTTGAGCCGGCACTGGCAGGGAAAATATGCCAGCATTTTCACAATTGCTTTGGTCGCCCTGAATGGCTATTTCATTGCGTATGGGCGCATCGCGCAATATCAAAGCATTATGCTTTACTTTATTGTTCTGGCTTTCTTGAGTCTGGAACGTGGCCGCCCTCGAGATGTTTTCTTGTCAGGAATCTTTGCTGGTGGCGCGCTGCTCGCGCACTACGATGCTATTATGGCTATGCCCGCGCTTGCCTACCGGTTTTGGACAATCCGGACTACCAGAGGGACAATGAAAACTTTTTGGAGTCGGACATTGTTGATTGTGACCGGTGGGTTGATCTGTACTGTGCCTTTCTACCTACCTTTTTTCTGCAGTTCAGGATTTTCAATGGCGTTTTCATATTTGACCAAAGCGCGTTTGGGCAGTGGTTTCTTACACAATAATTTAGTAAATTCTATTGCCGTTGACGCTTTTTACAACTCCTCTTATTACCTTTTGGGTATAAGTATCTTACTCGTTGTCACCGTACTGAGGACGTGGCATTACTATTCACCTAAATGGCTACGTTTGCCTTTGCTTTTCCTTATCTTTGCTGCTGTAACTGTCCTTATATGGCCGGATGTATGGGCAAGGGATGCGGTTAATTGGGCATTTCTCCCCTTCAGTTTGCTTATCATAGCATGTTTTTTTGCCCCTCGCCTATCTCATTCGGAACAGACTATATGGCTTTGGTTCGGTGTGCCGTTTCTGTTTTATCTGTTTGTCGTCAAAGACCCACGTACACACATTTACAATATCTTCCCTGCCTGGATTTTGCTGATCGCAGATGCGTTGAGTACGATACAAACGTGGGCCATGGAGCACACTATACATAGTGTTCGCTGGGTTTATCATACCCTATTAGTGGTTGCCGCTGTTATGATAATGGGGTATCCTTATGTTGCCTTTGTGGATATCGACCGGGATTTTCTAGGGCACTATCCAGAAGCACGTCCTGCATTTTATAAAACCTTGATAAATAAGGTGCCGGTTAATGTTTATTTTGGGTTCCCGCGCCAGCTTGGCTGGAAAGTTATTGGCCAACTCTATGAAAGGGACGAGCTGCATGGTATTTACACAAGTAATCAGATCCCTCGGGTTACCCATTGGTATACTTACTATGCCCCACGTACACAATGCTCTACTCCCGAGTATTACTTTGTTGCAAACCCACATCCGGAAATCCTGGATGCGGTTGCCATCTCGGACGAAGTCATTGCCAAAGAGTATGGACTAGTGGGACTCGTCACAGTAAAAGACGTACCTACAATAACCATTTATCAACGAGGCAAGGAAACTGCAATATTCCCCAGACGCTATAAAGCAGAAGATTTCGTGGATGATTTTGATCAAAGTACTACACCTGACAGATGGGCGAAGGGATTTGTTCCTCAAGCCTATACACCAACGAACATCCAGTTTGAAAATGGTATGCATATCTTAGGTTATACAATGTCTGACTCTCATGTTGCGGCCGGAACAACTTTTTCATTGACGCTCTACTGGCAGACAAACCAACTCATCGAAGATAACTATATTGTGTTTGTCCATTTAATTCGCGACGGCATTGAGCAACAAGGGACTGGGGATGGCCTGCCCGATTGTGCCGCGCTGCCTACTCCTTTGTGGGTGCCGGGTGATACTGTTCTGGATTTGCACGAGATAACAGTGTACCCAGAAGCGAGTTGCGATGCGTGTGGACTGTTTGTTGGAATATACGACCTTTTTACAGGGGAACGGGTGCCCGTTTATCTTGATGGACAAAAAATGGAAGGGGACACTGTCTATCTGACTGCGGTTGAAGTGTCTACTCAAGGTGATTGAACAATACGTTTTATCATAACGTAACGACAAAATTATCAAAGGCCCTGTGTGTTATTGGCCCTTTTGACAGTGTTTGCCCAGTGCCTATCTGGAGGGGCAGGGCCATAAGTATAGGTCGGACTACAAAAGCCTTGCGAATCGCCTGGTTTACCAATCGCCTAGGTTGAATCAAAACCGTGCAAAATGCAGTCACTGGCTAAGACTTTTTGTATGCGTTTAGTTTTGTGAGCAAACAGCGTCATTGACGGCAGCAAAGCGGCTAATGAAGGTTAAGAAAATAATCCGGTAATGGCGCACTGCGGTCAGCGCCTGGCGGTCAACCGCCAG
>JAFGFI010000159.1 GCA_016931185.1 Anaerolineae bacterium | reverse complement strand
TCGTAATTCGCTATTCGTAATTCGCTATTCGTAATTCGCTATTCGTAATTCGCTATTCGTAATTCGCTATTCGTAATTCGCTATTCGCTATTTTCAAGGGAGACATACATTGAACACAAAAATAAAACGTATTACATCGATCTGGCTCTGTAGTCTAGTCATTCTTATGGGAACCCTGGCCCTGTTGGGCGATTGGACGAGCGCGCCCCCCGCGATGGCGCACGCTACCGGGACCCTGCTTTATGTCGCCACGGAAGGCGACGATGCCAGCAACGTCTGTACCGATCCTGACACACCGTGCCGCACGGTACAACACGCGGTGAATGTGGCTGCCACGGGAGATGAGATCCACGTGGCGGCGGGACATTACACCCCAACCGTCCCCCTGGCGCAGATGGTATATATTACGAAGTCACTGACGCTACGCGGGGGGTATACCACCACCAACTGGACGACGTTCACCCCGGGCGTATATACCACCACCCTGGATGGACAAAGACAGATGCAGGTTATCAAAATTTCAGGGGATGCCATCGCCAAAAAATATATTACCGTCACACTGGAAGGATTTCATATCACAGGAGGATATACCACTAGATACCACGAAGCTGGAGGTGTCGAAAGTGACTATGCCAATATGATATTCCACCACAATACTGTCATCTCCAACGGGACCACAGGTATCCGGATGGATGGTAACATCTCATTTACACACAATACCGTTGCAGATCATAACGAATATGGAATTGTTGGTGGTGGCCCAGAGGACGCAAGTTTGCTATTCACGAACAACTTGTTTTATCATAATGGCCAGGGACTTTTAATAGGGGGAGGTAACTATTTACAAATTGAGAACAATCTTGTCCATCACAACACACTGGGATTTTGGATACAGGGGATCAACACCGCGCATATTCACAACAACACGATCACAGAAAACACACCAGAGGGAGGAATCACCCTAGTCGGGGTACATCACCTGGCATTTACCGGGAATACTATAACCCATAATCAATACTTTTCAGGGGGTGAAGGTGGTGGTGTAAACATTTTATATCTCTTTGATACTGGCATCATAACCGGCAACTTTATCGCTCACAACACGACGGGAGGTTATGGCGGAGGTATGTACATAGAATCTCAGGCCCTCAGTACGACAATTAGCCACAATACGATAGCTACTAATACGGCGCAATATGGAGGAGGATTCACCGTTATAGCCGCCAACAACACCCTCGTGAACCACAATCGAATCTACCATAACAGTGCGCAATATATAGGCGGCACATTGCTTTCCCTCGAGAAAGGAATTGTTGAGAACAATGATATTTCTGATAATATAGCATCTGATACGGTGGGCGGGCTTGCGTTGGATGCCAGCTACAGCACATTCTCACAAAATCGCATCACCAACAACAGCGCAGACCGCACAGGGGGAACAGACTTGTATTGTTACGAAGTTTGCACGGCCACCAATAATCTTATTGCCCGGAATCATGCCAATCGTGAGGGGAGTGGATTATCTTTATATGCCAAAACGGCGAGATTATTGCACACCACCCTGGCCAATAACACCGGTAGCAGCGGGTTGTATATTTCTAATTGGAAGGAAGGAACATCCAACCAGGTCTGGCTCACAAACACCATCCTGGTCAGTCACACGATGGGTATCAGCGTGACAGGCAGCAACAGCATCACCCTGGACGGTATCCTCTGGCATAACACGCCTATCACCGTCGCATACCCTACCTCATCAACCGTCATCGCGCAACACCAGGTATGGGGTGACCCCGCTTTCGCCAATCCTCAGATGGGGGATTTCCACCTGACCAGCGCCTCTGCTGCCCTGGATCGGGGACTCGACGCCGGTGTATACAATGACATTGACGGTGATCCACGACCCCTCGGAACTGCACCGGACCTGGGAGCAGATGAGTACCGGTACCAGGCAGCATTAGTTGCCACAAAGCACGCCACGCCCAACCCGGTGATGGCAGGCGATGCCCTGACCTACACCTTAACCGTCACAAACACCGGTGATGTAGACCTGCATGCCATTCTCAGCGATACGCTCTCCCCCTACATTACTTCGGGGACGACCTCCGGCGGAACTGCGATTTTGCCCGGCAAGACACTTACCTGGACACCCACGCTCACCGCCACCGGCGGTATCTGGCAGGAAACCTACGTGGTTACCGTTGCCGCAGACTACACGGGCATTCTGACCAACACACTTGAAATCGACACGGCCGAAGGTATCACCGGAACCCTGATTACCACAGTAACCGTCATTCCAAGAGAATCCGAGAAAGCGATTCTCTACCTGCCCCTGGTCTTACGTGCGAATCCGTAAAACACAGAACGTGAAACGTGAAACGTAAAGATAGATCATTTACGTTTCACGTTTCACGTTTTACGGCAGTACGTTCTCCAACTAAGATAAGATATACCTTTCATTTGACAAGTGCAAAACTTGGGCTAATGTATAGCGGATCTCAAAAAGAGCGGGGGTGCCCATTAACGGTTCCCCGCCTACCGGCGATAGAACTCGTCATTCGCTATATTTTATACGAGGAATTACCCATTAACGGCTGGCGTTCACCGGCAGTTGGATGAAAATTTATGGCCTAAAGGCCAGGATATAAAGTGGTAGGGTTGTGGGCGGTATTCCGCCCGCAACCCTACCCTCTTTTACCTACCGCTCTAGCGGTCTATTTTCAAGGGAATTACCCATTAACGCGGTGCGTTCACCAGCAGTAGGATGAAAATTTAAGACGAAACCAAGTTTTCAAGGGTTTTCACAATTTGCCAATTTGAGATTTGCCAATTTTCGATTTTCAGAGGAGAGGAGTCCTATGTTACCGTGGTTAGGTCAATATCTCGTCAACTTCTACGGGCCGTTCCGGCTGTTCTATTCCCACCTGTTTCTCACAGGCATGGGGACGGCCATGGCTGCGGCAATGACCTGGTATCTGTTGCCCCGTCTCTGGAACCACCTGCCCACCGACCATGGTCGTGTCAACGCGGTGGACGCGCAACAGAGCAAAGGCAAACCCATCTCCGCCGGCATCATCTTCGTCCCTATCCACCTTGTTGTCTGCCTGCTGGTTTTACCGTTCAACTGGCGGTTTGTGGGTATCCTGGGCTGTGTGGCCCTTTCAATGTTGGAAGGCTTCCTGGATGACCACAGCAAGGACAGTGGCGGCTGGAGTGAATACAAATTAGGGGCCATTGACCTGGGGATTTCTCTCCTGGCCGCTCTCATTATCAGCCAACTGCGCGACGTCATCCTCTGGGTACCGTTGACTAAAGTTCCGCTTACGGTGCCCCCCTGGATTTTTATTCCGCTGGCGACGGCTATTCTCTGGCTCGCCATCAACGCGATGAACTGTACCGACGGTGTGGACGGCCTCTCCGGGAGCCTGGCGGCGCTGGCGTTTCTCTATTTGGGCGGCATTCTCTATGCCATCGTGGGGCACACCGACATCGCCGCCTATCTGCTGGTACCGCACTACCCTGACGGCGCGCTCTGGGGATTGTTAGCCTTTGTGATGGTCGGGTGTCTGGCGGGGTATCTCTGGCACAACGCTGCGCCAAGCGCGGTCTTAATGGGAGATGCCGGCTCGCGTCCTATGGGCTTGCTCCTGGGGATGCTGGTGTTGGCCTGCGGCAACCCGTTCCTTATCTTGATCGTTGCAGGCGTCGTACTCATCAACGGCGCGACCGGTCTGCTCAAAGTTGCACTGCTGCGCTTCTTTAGAATCGGTATCTTTCAAAACATCCGTTACCCGCTTCATGATCACGTCCGCCACAATATGGGCTGGTCCAACACACAGGTTCTAATGCGCTTTATGCTTCTGCAAGCGGTCATCACGCCGATTTTGCTGGTGCTGTTGTTTAAGGTAAGGTGAAGCGCGAAACGCGAGACCATGCGCGTGATATAGCAAAAGATTTCAACTATGGGGGAGGAAACCGATGCCAGTTCTGAGTAAATTCGATATGCACAATAAGGTTGCCCTTATCACAGGGGGGAGCCGGGGGTTGGGGAAGGTTATGGCCGAGACATTGGCCGAAGCGGGCGCGAGCGTTGTTGTGTGCAGCCGCAACGCCGGAAGTGTCCATGCTGTCGCCACACAGTTAGAAACTACCTACGGGCGCCCCTGCCGGGGGTATATGTGCGATGTAACCGATGAAGACCAGGTGATGACGCTGGTCGCCAATGTCATCGCGGAGTTCGGCCAGGTAGATGTCCTCATCAACAACGCGGGTATCAACATTCGCGGCCCGATAGATAACCTATCGCTGGCCGAGTTTCTACAGGTGCAGGCCATCAATGTGACCGGGGTCTGGCTGATGTGCAGGGCCGTCGCTCCACACATGAAGGCGCGCCACTACGGACGTGTTATCAATATCGGCTCCATGCTATCGGTGATCTCTATGCCCGAGCGCACCCCCTACGCCACCAGCAAAGGCGCAGTACTCCAACTCACGCGCACCCTGGCCCTGGAATGGGCACCGCACAATATCACGGTCAACGCCGTACTGCCCGGCCCTTTTGCCACAGAGATGAATAAACCCTTGTTGGATGATCCGGAAAAATACCAGGCTTTTGTCTCACAAATCCCGCTGGGGCGTTGGGGGGAACTGGATGAGATCGGTGGATTAACACTTTTTCTCGCCAGCGATGCCTCCAGCTTCGTTACAGGTGCAGGCATCGCCATTGATGGAGGATGGACGGTACGTTAACGCAGATAGTATCCAAAAAGCAAAATACATTATTTAATATGAATGATCCACGATTTGCTATTCAAACAAATAATTTAACCCGCCGCTTTGGTGATTTGATCGCTGTAGATCAGCTTACATTATCGGTGCCGCGCGGCGTGATTTTTGGCTTCCTGGGACCAAACGGCGCGGGCAAATCCACCACCATCAATATGGTTATCGGGTTGCTGCCTCCCACAGCAGGCACGGCTGCCGTCGCGGGTTTTGACGTGCGCACTGCATCATTAGAAGTCAAACGACGCATCGGCGTGGTACCGGAGGGGCTCAATCTCTACGAACGGCTCACGGCTACCGAGCAGATCGAGCTGGTAGGACGCCTGCACGGGCTGCCGGTTACCGAGATCAAACACCGTATTCCCGCGCTCCTTGAGCTATTAGAGTTGGCGGATGCCCAGGACAAGATGATCCTGGATTACTCGCAGGGGATGCGCAAGAAAACCGCCATCGCCTGCGCGCTGATCCACGCGCCAGAGGTACTCTTCCTCGATGAACCCTTCGAGAGCATTGATCCGATTTCCACGCGCGCCATCAAGGCGGTGCTGCGCGATATGGTCGCGCAACGGGGGACGACCATCTTCTTCTCCACCCACGTGATGGAACTGGCCGAGCGATTCTGCGATCAGGTCGGTATCATCAACAAAGGCAAACTCGCGGGCAGCGGCAGCATCCCCGATCTGCGCCAGCGTGCCGGTCTGCCGGAAGACGCCCCGCTCGAGGACGTTTTTCTGCGCACCGTCGGCGCGGAAACGGAAGATGAGGGGTTGCTGGGGTGGCTGACGGGAAAAGCGTGAAACGTGAGGCGTGATAGGCGATGACGAATTATGGATTACGAAATATCAGGCTATGTTAACTGAATTAAAAACTTTCTTTTGGCTCCAAATCAAACTGACGTTATCCATGTTCCGCAGCCAGCGCGCAAATGAGCGGTTTCGCGCGCTGTTCAAAATACTTCAGTTGGTATCGTTCATTTTCACCATCCCGATGTTTATCATCTTCGGTATTGGGCTGGCAGTCTTCAGCGCGTTCCTTACGCCCGCTGCTGTTTATGAGTTAGCGATGCTGATCAACAATTTTCTATTTCTCGTCTGGCTTCTCCTGCCCGCTTCCTACAATTCGCAGATTGTCGAGCGTTTTGAAATGTCCCGGCTGTTTGTCTATCCGGTGCGCTTTCGCACCCTCGTTATCGGCAGCACGCTCATCTCGCTGATGACAATGACCGGGATCTGGTCGGCATGTCTCATTGCGGGCGAAGTTCTCGGTATGATCTGGCACCGCCCCCTTGGACTTCCCCTCTATTTGTTAGGTGCACTGCCCCTGTTTGCTATTCTCGTATTGACCGGGCGCATTATGGATGATCTCTTCGATCTTGTCGCCAGTGATCGCCGCCTGCGCGCCCTGGTATTGGCTGTGTTAACGCTGCCCTTTATGCTCGTAGGCATAGGACAGGCTTTCATCCAGAATGTCATTCAGAATTACGACAGGATCGCGTTCCTGCAACGACTGCCGCTCCAAGATTTGTTCCACCGCCTGGAATACGCTGCTAATCCGAGCGAATTCCTGGAAATTCTCGCGCCTTCGCGCCTTCTGGTCTGGCTGCCCGCCGGTTGGTCAACGGCAGGGATGGGACTGGCTGTGACCGGCGCGTGGGGACAGGCACTTGCCTTTTTGGGAGGATCGCTGCTGGCCGTCTCCTTGCTGCTGTGGTTGCACGCGGGTATCACGCGCCGTCTGATGCAGGGCGCGGCCCTGCATATCGGCGCGGAACGGGTACGTAGCCAAAACAGTTTTTTCCAGGGGCGTCTCCCTGGCCCCGCAACATTCTGGGCACTCCTGCAGAAAGATTGGATTTACCTCTGGCGCAGCCCCGGCCCGCGCCGCATGATTTTCTCCGCCGTTGCGGCATCATTGCCCACCCTGACGCTGCTCTTGCAGGGAGAACTGCGAGAGGAATATCCCGATATTTTGCCCCTGGCCCTGGCCTCATTCAGCATCTCGCTGATGAGTATGATCATCAATATGGCAGTCACATCCAACTATTTCGGATTGATCGATCGGGAAGGCTTTGGTACACTGGCACTATCGGGGGTAGACCGGCGTCAGATGATCGTCGCCGCTAATCTGACCTCATCCCTGCTGGCCATGGTCCTTTATGCAATAGTGCTTACCCTCATCACGATATTCACGCGCACTTGGTTTATACTTCCCCTGGGGTTGTATATGGGGCTGTGTATGCAGATCGGCGGCGCACCCGTCTACACACTGGCCGCCATCCTCGCCCCCTATCGCACGCAACTGAAGTTCAGCGCCGGCACACATCAACGGGGGAATATCTGGGGGATGGTCGCCTGGCTTATCGCCGCGCTGCCTGTCGTCATTCTCTTCGTTCTTCCTTTCCTGCTGTGGAAACCCGGCCTGTGGCTCACCCTGCCCCTCGCCGCTCTCTATAGTGGCGGGGCCTATGCTCTCACCCTCGCTCCCCTCGCCAGGCTTTTGCAACGCCGTGAACATTCGATATTAGAGGCGGTGAGAACAGAGTAAAGTCAAGTAGAGGATAGACGGGGTCATTTTACCCTGTCTACCGTCTACTATCTATCGTCGTATGCGTTTAGTTTTGTGAGCAAACGGTGCCATTGATGGCAGCAAAGCAGCTAAAGCCGCAGGAAAGAGGTGTTTTTTCGTTGGCGGGCTACGCCCGCCAACGAAAAAACACTCCCAAACCCGCGTTTCTGTCTGGAGCAGGTGACAGAAAACGATAATCGCTCACAAAACTAAACTGTTATCTATTGTCTACCATTAAAAAGGAGTTAGTTATGTCACCAGAATCCACAACCGGCCCGCGCCTGAGCGATGCGGACTTTTTCGCCAAAATTGATACCACACGTCCTGGATTGGAGGGTATACCGGCCGCTGTT
This sequence comes from Anaerolineae bacterium, assembly GCA_016931185.1. Lineage (GTDB taxonomy): Bacteria > Chloroflexota > Anaerolineae > B4-G1 > SLSP01 > JAFGFI01. The sequence continues at coordinate 3,042 of JAFGFI010000159.1, read as the reverse complement.
GCGCAAGGGAATTTTGTTACTGCCCGCCACCTGTTCGCCGCCGAGGTACGGCATACACTGCAACCGGAACGATTCTTCCGCATCTCACGCGACTTTCGCGGGGCCAACTGGATGCGAACCGATGAAACCCCCAGAACGGCCGCCAGGCGCATCCTGCATGGAGAACTTATTTCGTGCAGCACCCCCTACACGTTTGAGGGAGAAGTGGATTGGTTCGCCAACCCCACCTTCAACCAATACAAAGAGTGGACGTGGCAACTCAGCCGCCATCCCGAATGGGCCTTACTAGGCGAGCGGTACCGGGAAACTCAGGATGAAAAGTATGCTGAAGCTTTTGTACGCTATTTCACCGGTTGGGTTCACCAGGCCCTTGTGCCAGAAGATGCCCCCGGCGGGGCTACCCTCTGCTGGCGCACAATTGAGGCCGGGATTCGGATGGCAGGTTCGTGGCAATGGGCATTGCACAGTTTCTATATATCTCCGCACTTCACCGACGATGTACTTGTGGATTGGTACAAGTCTGTGTGGGAACACGGCTGGCGGCTGCGCAACTTCCACCGCACCGGCAACTGGCTCATTATGGAGATGAATGGCCTGGCCCAGATCGGCATCCTCTACCCGCAGTTCAAAGAGGCTCCCGCTTGGAAAACCTATGCCTTTGAGCGGATGATCGAGGAACTGGACATACAGGTCTACCCGGACGGCTTCCAATGCGAACTGACTACCGGCTATCACCAGGTCGTTATTCGCAACTATCAATGGCTCATTGATGTCTGCAACGCTTATAAAGTCCCTGTGCCGTCCGCTTTCCGAGACGGGATGGAACGGATGCACACAACCAACGTGATGATGATGATGCCTGACGGTCGTCTACCCGATGTCAACGATGGCAGTTGGGGCGAGGTTGCACCGCTGCTGGTGCAGGCCGTGGATGCTTATCCCGAACGTGACGATTTCCGCTGGGTCTATACGCGGGGCGCAGAAGGCCACCCGCCGGCGATCACATCCCATCTCTTTCCCTATGCGGGATATGCCATTATGCGCACCGGTTGGCGACCTGATGCTATATGGGCATTATTTGACGGCGGGCCTTTCGGATACGGGCACCAACACGAGGACAAACTTCACTTTCTCCTGCATGCTTACGGACGGCTGCTGCTCACCGAGGGAGGCAACTATGCATACGACGATTCGGAAATGCGCCGTTACGTCCTCTCGACGCAGGCACACAATACCATCCGCGTGGATGAACAGGATCAAAATCGCCGCCGGCACTACCGCCGCGAGAATTTCGATATCCACGCCCGCGCCGGTGTCGAATGGCAAACTACCGATACTTACGATATCGCCGCTGCCGCCTACGATGAAGGCTACGGGCCGGAGGCCGCGCGCGTGGTCACACATCACCGCAAAATCATCTTTCTTAAACAAGGCCCCGCCCTACTTGATCCCTGCTTCTTGGTCATTGACCGGTTGACTCCAACCGATCAGGCCCCTCATCATTACCAGGCCATTTGGCATCTCAATGCCCACGCCGTAGAAAAGAACAGTGCGCGCGTTCACAGCTTCGACTGTGATCGACCCAACCTCACCGTGATTACACCCCATCTGCCTGGGTTATCGCTAACCCTGGTCAGCGGGCAAAAAACACCGGAGTGGCAGGGCTGGAAAGCTATTAAAAATCACCAACAGGGTGAATACACCCCTACCCCCACCGCGCTCTTTGCATGGGAAACCCAGGGACCGGTGCGCCTGGTTACGCTACTTTATCCCACCCGTCCCGGCCAAACATGCCCGGTAACACACATTCATGCTTCGCCTGCAATTTCAGCTACCGATATTCAATTTATCCTTGCAGAAGGCGATATCATTAAAATAGATGAAGAAAAATTAGAAATGAGAGATTAGAAAGAGGAAGATATGAAGCCAATAGCCTTTGAAGCACGACCTTGCCGGTTAAGGAATACGATCCAGCATTATGATTGGGGGGCCAGGGATAAGGAAGCGTTTATTGCGCATTTTTTGGGGATGCAGCCTGAACCGGGGGTACCTTACGCAGAATTATGGATGGGCACACACCCGAAAGCACCATCTGTGATACAAGTTGATGATACAACGACGGTCTCACTGCGTGATTTTATCGCCCAACACCCCCAAGAGACACTTGGCGACGCTGTCGCCGGGGCATTTGAGGGAACCCTGCCTTTTCTCTTCAAGGTACTTTCCACACAAGAGGCACTCTCCATCCAAACGCATCCAAGCAAAGAACAAGCGCGCGTCTTACATGCCCGCGATCCCGAGAACTACCCCGACGCCAATCACAAGCCGGAGATCGCGATTGCCCTGGATGGCCTCACCGCGCTGATGGGGTTTAAGAATTTTGCCGCGACACTTGCCACGTTAGAAACCTATCCAGAGATCGCGGACTTTATCGCGACGGCATTTCCGAATGGCGCGACGCCCTTACGCGCCCTGCGCGCGGTGGAACGGGCCGATAAGATCACGCAACAAGCCATCACACAACAGGTTTACCAGACGCTCATCGAACGAAGCGCGCGCGACGCAACAGCTCTCAACCGCGCGCTCAACCAACTGCACACGCGACTCAGCAGTATGAACGCCCTCACAGAAGAAGAGCGACTCTTTATCGAACTCAGGCATCAATATACCGGGGCCGACGTGGGGCTATTTTTGCTCTTCCTGCTCAACCTGATCCACCTGAAGCAAGGTGAAGCCGTCTTTACCCTGCCGGGCATCCCCCACGCTTACCTCAAGGGGAATATCATTGAGTGTATGGCGAATTCCGATAATGTTGCGCGTGCCGGCCTGACGCCCAAGTTCAAAGACGCACCTACCCTGCTGGAAATCCTTGATTATGAAGCGCAACCACGCTTTATCATTCCGGAAAGAGTGAATGAAACTGAAGTTGTTTATCACACACCCGTTCCGGAGTTTGAGATCCTGCATTGGCGGCTGGATGCACAGCGGCCCCACGCCATTCCCGCCCACACCGGCCCGGCCATCCTGTTGATCACCCAGGGC
>JAFGFI010000158.1 GCA_016931185.1 Anaerolineae bacterium | reverse complement strand
GACGCGCCGCCGTGGTGCGGCGAAGCACGCAAATCACGCAAGAAGCGCGCATTTTCGGCAATCCCGGCCTGCGCGCGCGCAGCGCCATCGCGATCGGTGACCTCATAGCACAAAGCCGCCCGCGCGCCGGACTGTGCCACCGCATCAGCGATCACATCAAGGGAACCTTCAATGGCATTGGGGCTGGCGTGATGGTCAACCAACGTAGTCGTTCCATGACGGATGGCATCCACCAGACACACCAGGGCCGAATAGTAGACATCGTTCAACGTTAAAGCCTTATCCAATCGCCACCAGAGTCGCTCCAAAATTTCCCCAAAACGGGTTGCAGGAGGGCCAGGATACGCCCATCCCCGCGCAAACGCTCCATAGAAATGCGTGTGCCCGCAAAGGGCAGCCGGCAATACCAGTTGTCCATCGGCATCCAACCGGTCTTCAACAGGATACTGGGTTGCCAGCGCCATCGTTGTATCCACGGCTACAATTTTTCCCTCCCGGATGAGTATCGCACCATCCTCAAGGAGGTGTGGGGAAGCCCCTAAAGTTGCAATCCGCGCGTGTGTGATTAACATAATATTATCCCTTTAAGTGTATTTTTGAGGATACGTACAACATCATGTATCAAGTGTAAAAGACCTATCATGTCTTACGCTTTACAGATAAAACACTCCTCCATTTAATACGAAAAATCGCCTCTCAAAGTTCGCGGCTGCGTAGATTCCACTACGCGCGGCGAAAACGTGAATCGGTGACCAATATGCGTTGAAGTCCTTCTTCCAACAGTACCCGTGGGGTATAGTCCAGAACATCGCGCGCCAACGTCAAATCCGCGCATAAGCGTGATACACCGCCGCTTTCCACCGGGCTGTTAATAACATTGCTATCCGCGCCGGTGAGTTTCAAGACGAGAGCCGCCAACGTATCTATCGAGGTCTCAATCCCACTGCCGACGTTGATCGTATGACGCGGCGTTGAATGTACATGCAAAGCAGCGACCAGGGCATGAACCACATCATCCATATAGACAAAGTCACGGGTCTGTCCCCCACTGCCAAAAATCACCAGCGAGCCGCCCCCTAGAGCCTGGTGCAAAAAGCGGGGGATCACGGGGGAATGGGAAGGTAGCAATGGCTGCCCCGGCCCATAGGCATTAAAGATACGCAACACTAATGTGGAAATGCCCCACAACGCACCGATAGTATGCACATAGTACTCGGCCGAAAGTTTACTTACGGCATAGGGCGATTGAGGCACCGGCACCGCGGATTCGGCAACCGGCTGTTGCATCTGCGCCCCGTAGATCGCACCCGACGAAGTGAGAATAAGTCGCGGCACACCCACATCACGCATTGCTTCTAACAGCGTCACCGTGCCACCTACATTCACTTCGTTATACTCACGCGGATAAAGGATAGACTCGGCGACTAACACGCGCGCGGCCATATGATAGACGCACTGCACCCCCTGGAGCAATGTCCAAAGTTTAGGACGGTCCCGGATATCGCCCCGGTGAAAGAGTACGCGCTTATCCAACAGGTCAGGATCGCCTGCACTCAAATCGTCAATCACTAAGACTTCATGTCCTGACGTGACCAGCTCATTTGCCAGCGCGCTGCCTAAAAACCCCGCGCCTCCCGTGATCAAAACTCGCACGAATATTTCCCCCTTGAAAATTGCAAATTGGCAAATTTAAAATTGACAAATTGTGAAAACCCTTAAAAACTTGGTTTCGTCTTAAATTTTCATCCAACTGCTGGTGAACGCACCGCGTTAATGGGTAATTCCTCTGAAAAAATTGCAGTAGCCGTTTGATTTTGTGAGCGATTACCGTTTTCTATCACCTGCTCCAAACAGAAACAAGGGTTTGAGGGTGTTTTTTCGTTGGCGGGCTACGCCCGCCAACGAAAAAACACCTCTTTCCTGCGGCTTTAACCGCTTTGCTGCTGTCAATAGCGCCGTTTGCTCACAAAACTAAACACATACAAATTGCAAATAGGCCCACTCATTCGCTCACGCGCTGATTTGCCATCTGCGTCCAATAACGGCGTTGGGCCAACTCCACCAGCCGCGGGCGCAGGAACGCATAAATGCGGTAGAGCAAAGGATTGGGCGCGTAATCATACGCGCCAATATGAGGTACAAATTCTGCCCCAAAACCGACCTTAAACCGGTAAACGCCCCACATCCCATCTTGCTCATCATCCAATGTGTCCGGTGCCCCCCACAAATCATAGGCGGTGCAGCCCAATTCCTTAGCCTTCCGGATTGCCTCCCATTGCAGCAAGTGATTGGGCATAAACTCGCGATGCAGGGAACGCGAGGCCCCGTATAAATACCAGGCATATTGCCCAAAATGAAAGAGCATTAACATCGCTACCGGTTCATCCTCCACTTCGGCCAAGAGGGGCACAAGCTGTCCCGCGCGCGCAAAGTGCTGCCATACATCCAAATAATAGGGTTCTTCGCGAATAATGAAGTTGTCACGCCGCGCGGTTTCTGCATACAGTCGATAAAACAACGGGAAATGTTCCTCGCCCACGGCGCGTACTGTCACCCCCTTGCGCACAGCAAGACGCACATTATAACGCCACTTAGGCTTCATCCCTTCCATCAACTGATCGAGATCGGGCGTGAGATCGAGCATCATCGTATTGCGAAACTGGATCTGCTCAAAAGAAGCCCGCCACTTGCGCTGTTGCAACAACTGCAAGACCGCCTGGCCGGACCGGGTATCCGTCCGCACATCGGGATCAAGTTTGAGCAGAAGAAGTCCTTCTTGACGGGCAAAGACTTCCAGGTTATTCAAGACCCTATCTACGAGCGGCAAATTGCTCCAATCCAAAATGGGGCCTTTGGGAACATATCCCAAACACAGCCGTCCCCGCTTCTGCACCAATACCTGGGCTGCCGCCAGTGACCGGGAACCATCACGCCAAAAATAGCGTATTGCCCGCCACCCATGACGACTTTTCAATGCCCCCCATGTCCACGATTGGAGGATGTGCGCCGCAGGCAACTCCAACAACGCAGCATCCCAAATAGCTTCATCTGTAATTTTTATCATCTCTTCCACCTACTCATTTTAACACAGGTCAGGAAATTATTGGGTTAAGAAAGTGGAAATTGGGAATTGCATCACCAAAAGTCTTACGAGTTACTTAACCTAAGTGGCTACTTATCACGTGAATTTCTCTTTATCGCCCCGTGCGGGGCGATAAAGAGAAGGGAAGAGGGTTTTTTTTCGCACGCGGCAAGAGCCGCGTGCGAAAAAAAAAACCCTTTTCTCTTCCGTTACCACAGTGCGTCATTCAACGAATCGGGTATAATGGGTGTCTGAAAGTTATTCACCATTCATAATTCTCTAAGGAGTGTAAAGCATGACCGGAACTTCAACCCAGCCTAAGACTCGTAGATGGAAGACGTTGTTTGCCCTGGCTTTTGGATATTTTATTGACCAGGGGGAGGCACAGGCAATGTCGGTGCTGTTTCCCACCATTCAGGCCTTGTGGGGCCTGGATTATCAAGCATTGGGCCTTATCGGCACAATCCGCAATCTGTTACAGTCGGTCAGTGCGCCGTTTTGGGGCTTTGCCGCCGATAAACTCTCGCGCAAACAGGTGATTATCTTTGGCACCGGTATCTGGGGGATATGGACGCTCATCTGCGGTTTTACCCAAAATTACGGGCAATTGCTCGCCATCCGTGCTATTTCCGGATTGGGGCTAGGGTGTCTGATGCCCGCTACCTTCTCGCTGATGTCGGATACATTCCCGCCCAAACAACGCGGGCGCGCACTGGGCACGTTGGAGGCCATCGGCGTCTTAGGCATTATTATCGGGACGTTGGGGCTGGGGCTATTGGCCACGCCGACGCTTTGGCGGTGGGGATTTTTTATCCTGGGCGGATTCAGCGTTCTGACAGGCCTGGTTGTCTTCTTGATGGTCGAGGAACCCACGCGCGGGTCGGCAGAACCGGAACTGGCGGGCAAGATTACGGAAGCGCAAGCGGCACAATATAGCATTAGCTTCAGTGATTTACCCAAAGTCCTTGCGATTCCCACCATCTGGGTCGCTATCTTACAGGGACTGGCGGGCAGTATGCCCTGGGTGGTGATGGGCCTGTATCTGATCACGTGGATGGTGGATGTGCGCGGGATGACCGAGGCGATTGACTTCGGCCACCCGCAGGGCAGCGCGACGCTGGCGTTTGCGGGCATAGTCCTGGGGACGGCGATCAGCAATATCCTGGGGGGCGTATTGGGGGATTGGGCGGAGTTGCGCAGCCCCAAATACGGGCGCACCATCATCGGGCAGGTTTCGATTTTTAGCGGTATCCCGTTGACCTATTTGCTCTTTACCAGCGCACAGACCTGGAGTTTCTGGCCGTTCTTTTTCCTGTGCTTTGGCACTGCGTTGTTGATCAGTTGGCCCGGTAAAGGGGCGAAGGAGCCGATGATGCAGGGCGCGGTTCCCCCGGAACTGCGCGCGACCGCGTTTGCGATGACGACCTTTGTCGAAAGTGGCTTCGCGGCGATTGCCGCCTTCATCGCAGGCTCGTTGGCAGATAGCATTGGATTCACCCGTGCCTTGTTGTGGACCATTCCCTTCCCGTGGATACTATGCTTCCTGCTGTATTCCCTTTTCTATTGGGCCTATCCCCGCGATTCGGCCAAATTGCGGGCGTTGATGGCGGAGCGGGCGAAAGCGCTGTAAATGAAAGTAGAATTGATTGCCATCACCCAATATTTGCGTGGGAAGGGAACACCGGAGGAACTGATCGAGTACGCGGGGCGGGTATGTTATCGTAGTGAAAGCCAGGGAAATCCCGAAGCCTTTGTGCGGGCGCGATTGCACGACGGGCACGAGAGCATTATCGAGCACGCCAGCGCGACATTTGAGATCGGTGACATCAGCCGGGCGTGTTCCCACCAGCTCGTGCGTCACCGGATCGCTTCTTACAGCCAGGAAAGCCAGCGCTACGTGGATATGTCTGAGCCTGCGTTGGTGATGCCCGACGCGATTGCGGGTGATCCGCATGCCCGCGAAGTATGGGAAGGCTTTGTCGAAAACATTAAGACAACCTATCGTGACCTGCGCAATCTCGGTGTCTTGAAGGAGGACGCGCGTTTCGTGTTACCTAACGCTGTTGCCACGCGCATAATCACCACTATGAATTTTCGAGAACTGCTACACTTTTTCCGTCTGCGTATCACGCAGGAAGCGCAGTGGGAAATCCGGCTAGTTGCGGTGGAGATGTTGCGCCTGCTTGCACCGCGTGCCCCGGCAATATTTGGGGCATTGTTGAATGAATTACAGGAGGCACATCCGGCGTTTTTCGAGCCATGCGACTAAACTCGCTTTTAAGTAGGTATTTTTTGATTTCGAGCTACGCTCGAAATCAAAAAATACCCGCCAACTCTATCTTCAAAGAACACTAGCCTGTAAGTTCCCCCACCGCCTCAATATACGCCAGCGATTGGTGGCGGAAGTAGGTGTTGTATAACTCGGCATAATGGCCGCCTTGCGCCATCAGCCCCTCGTGCGTGCCCTCTTCGATGATCTGCCCTTCACGCATAACGATGATGCGGTCGGCATGTTTAATGGTGGAGAGCCGGTGCGCGATGACGATGGCAGTGCGGTCGCGCATCAGGGTATCCAGTCCTTCCTGGATCTGCGCTTCGGTGAAAGGATCCACGCTAGCCGTGGCCTCATCCAGCACGAAGATAGCCGGATTCTTAAGCAGCACCCGCGCCAGGGCCACAAGTTGGCGCTGGCCCATTGAGAGATTGGCCCCACGCTCCCCCACGTCCGTGTCCAGGCCGTCCGCCAGGTCTGCGACCCAGTCACCGTTGCCGATATGCATCGCGGCAGCGCAGATTTCCGCGTCGGTTGCCTCAGAATGTCCATAGCGGATATTGTCCTTCACATTGCCGGAGAACAGAAACGGCTCCTGCGGCACCAATCCGATATGGTGGCGATACTGGGGCAGGTCTAATGCGCGGATATCACGCCCGTCCACCCACAACTCGCCCCCCTGGAATTCGTAGAAGCGCGTGATGAGTTTGGCGATACTGCTCTTGCCCGCCCCCGTGTGTCCCACCAGGGCAACTGTCTCGCGGGGTTGGACCTCCAGCGAGAAGTCGGGCAGCACCGTCTCTTTGTCGGTGTAAGCGAAACGCAGATGCCGGAACTCGATGTGCCCTTCCAGCGTTGCCACAGGTTCGGCAGCCGTCTGCACCACTTTGGGTTCGGCGTCAATCAGGGCGAAAACCCGCTCCGCCGCCGAGAGGCCATCCTGGAACTGGCTCCAAAACGATGAAATGTTGATGAGGGGCCACCAATAGAACCCCACAGCGCCCATAAAGAGATACCAATCGCCGGGCGAAATGTTACTGCTGCGCGTCATCATCCCGCTGGCATAGAGCAAAATCGCCATTGCCAGCCCCGAAGCCGTTCCCATCACGGGAAAGATAGAATTAAAGATCATGTCGCGCTTCAGCCCGACGCGATAAGATTGTCTATTATTCTCGGCGAAGGTAGCGTAGATGGCCGGCTCCTGGCGGAAACTCTTGGCGACCACAATGCCGCTGATAGATTCCTGGATTTGCGCGTTGATCTTGGCCGTGACCCGGCGGGCCTGGCGCGTCACCTCGCGCGCGATCCGCCTGAAACTGAGCGCGACCAGTACCGCAAACGGCGTGATGGCAATGAGCATGAGCGTCAGCCAGACATTGATGTTGATAATCCACACCGTGAGCAGCACCACGAGCAATACCTGGCTGAGCAAATCCATGGTCAGGGTAACGACGTTAGAAAAGTCCTGGGTGTCGGACGTCACGCGGCTGACAATTTTGCCGGAGGAATGTTCGTCGTAGAAGGACATATCGTGCCGCACGGTGGCGGCAAAGACATCCTCCCGCACATGAAGCACCACATCGCCGATGATGCGCGCCGAGAGCAGCCGGCGCGCGTAGCTCGCCAGCCAGGAAAGCCCGCTCAGTAGCAATATCCCCCCGGCCAACAGGAAAATCAGGCGGTCGGAGGCATCTATCACCACCAGGTCAATAGCTTTGGACACCAGGATCGGCCCTCCTGTACTCGTCAGTGAATCCAGGAAGATCAATGCCACCACAATTCCCATTTGTCGCCGGTAGGGCCGGAAATACGCCAGAATGCGCCCCAGTAACGCCCTATCACTATAATTACGGTCGTAAGATTCGGTATCCAGGCCGTCTAAGATGAAGCCCATAACTTCCTCGCTAAGTGTGTTTTATCAGTCATATCTCGCAAAAATCCTTCGATACGCCTCACTCCGTCCCATCAATTCATCGTGTGTCCCCTGATCTACCAGCTCGCCCCGGCGCAGGACCAAGATACGGTCGGCCCAACGGATCTGGCTGAGGCGGTGGGTGATGATAAACGTGGTGCGCGGGGCGTCCGGGCGGCCTTTGCTGATGCGGCGCATGGCGCGCTGAATTTGATCCTCGGTCGCGCTGTCTATCGCGCTGGTACTATCGTCGAGAATGAGGATGCGCGGGTCGGTGAGGAAAGCACGCGCGATGGCGATACGTTGGCGCTGTCCCCCCGAGAGGGTCACCCCGCGCTCGCCCACTTCGGTCGCGTACCCATCCTTGAAGCTCATAATAAACTCGTGTGCCTGCGCCTCGCGGGCGGCGGCTTCGACAGCTTCCGGGGTGGCGCCGGCACAACCAAAGGCGATGTTTTCGGCCAGACTGCGGGAGAAGAGAAAGATATCTTGCTCAATGGTTGAAATTTGCGAGCGCAGCGACTCCAGACTCCAGTCGCGCACATCCATACCATCCACCAGCACGCGCCCCAGGCCGGCATCAAAGATACGGTTGATGAGGTGGGTGAGAGTGGTCTTGCCGGACCCGGTCTGCCCCACAATGGCAATGGTCTCGCCGGGATTCACGTGGAAAGAGATATCTTTAAGCACGGGTTTACCTTCGTAGCCAAAACTTACGCGCTCAAATGTGACCTCTCCCCGAAGGGGTTGTGCTACCCCATGGGGATTCTCATCCAATTCCGTCTCGGTGTTGATCAGTGTGAGGATACGCCGCGCGCTGGCAAGCCCCTGTTGTACCAGGTTGAAGGTGAAGATGGAGATAGATGTCGGGAATCGCAACGCGCCGAGCAATCCCATAAACGTGACGACCTGTCCCATCGTGATCGCGCCCGCGCGCCAAAGAAGCAGCGCGTGCAACAGTCCACCCGCCCATGCCAGGCCAAACGCCAGCATCGGCCAGTAGCGGGCTTCGATGGCGCCCTGCTGCACAAAGTAATCCCGGTATCCTCGCGCGTCACCGGAGAAACGCTGCCACTCCTGCTGCTCTTGGGCGTTCGCCTTGACCACTTCGATGCCCGCGACGGCCTCCGTCAATCCCGCGTTCATCGTGCCAAACTGCTCGCGCTGCGCGTCGCTCACCGGTTTGAGCCGCCGGTTGTAATCGTACACAGTGATCGCCAATACCATGGCAAATAACAACGGCACGAGCAGCAGCCGGGTGTCCAATCTCCCCATAAGGAAGACAGGCACGATCAGGGCCATCGACGAATCGATAATGAGCATAACGCCGGGACTGAACATCACATTAAGCATCCGCACGTCGTTCGTGGCGCGGGCCATAATATCGCCAATGCGCTGCCGCCCGTGGAAGGTCTGGCTCTTGCCCAGCAGACTCGCGTACAGTTCATCGCGGGCGTCCCGCTCAATGCGCAGCGCGATAAACGAAGTCGAGTAATTGCGCATTAAGCCGGTTATACCCTGTCCAATGGCCGATCCTACTGTGCTGTAGGCGACGGCCAACAAAGCCGCCGGTAGCCAGTCCGGCTGGGTGATCACGTCAAACGCCCGCCCGATGTAAATCTGTATGTAACTATACGCCGCGTTGTTCAGCACCGCGCTGGCGAGCAGCGCGAGCGGAAACAGCGGGTAGCGCAGCAAATGCGACGCCACCCACCGCACCGGGCCGCTGCGGTTGTAGGCATATTCATGCTCAAGTTTAAATTCACGTTTGCTCAAAAGAAATCCTCCGAGGGGGGATGAATGGCGAATAGCGAATAGCGAATAGCGAATAGCGAATGGCGAATGGCGAATGGCGAATGGCGAATGGCGAATGGCGAATGGCGAATGACGAATGGCGAATGGCGAAAGATGAGCCGGAACCCGTGACCCGCAATAATTCACTATTTATTGACTATTGACTATTTTCGTCCGCTCGCCGGGTGAAAGGCCGTCCGGGTCGTTAACAACTGCGCCGGCGGGCGCGGGGACGGGGCCGTGGAGCAGCGGATCGCCGGTCTCG
>JAFGFI010000157.1 GCA_016931185.1 Anaerolineae bacterium | reverse complement strand
CAGCAAAATCCGGAAGCGCAATTCTGCACATTGACAGTGGAAGACGAAGTAGCCTTCGGGTTGGAAAACCGCCGTCTGCCCAGGGACGAAATCCGCGCGCGGCTGGCGTGGGCGCTGGATATTGTCAATGCGGCCCACTTGCGCACCCGCACCCTGGCGACACTCTCCGGCGGTGAAAAACAGAAGGTAGCAGTAGCGGCTATGATGGCCACGCGCCCGCAGGTTCTCATCTTCGATGAACCCACCTCGAATCTGGACCCCACAGCCACGATGGCGATCTTTGATGTGATCGCCCGGATCCGTGAAGAAGCCGGCGTCACCGTCATTGTCATCGAACATAAAGTGGATTATCTGCAACGATTTTCCCCGCGATATGTCACTATGGCGGAAGGGCGGATTACGGATTACGAATTGCGAATTGCGAATTACGAATTACAAACTATAGAAGGTAAAACTCTTGGCTTTTGCGAACACCGCATCCGGGGAGAAACTGGAGATCCCGACTCAGTTGCGAAATTGACGCACGTTTATGCAGGATACAACGAGCACGCGGTATTGTGTGACCTGTCGCTCAGTTTAAAGCCAGGTGAATTGGTCGCCGTGATGGGCGATAATGGCGCGGGCAAGACAACACTTCTACAGACACTGCTGGGCCTGCTCAAACCGGCACAGGGCACAGTAGAAGTGTTAGGCAAGGACACACGATACACATCTGTCTCCCGTCTCGCCCGGCAAGTAGGCTTTGTCTTCCAGAATCCCGATCACCAGCTTTTCGCGGAGACCGTGTGGCAAGAGGCAACTTTTGCCCCGCGCAACTTCGGCGCGCTAAACGCGGACATAGAAGTGCGAACGCGAGATTTGCTGGCACGCGCGGGATTGGAGGACCGGCACGCCGATCCCCCATACCGGCTGAGTTATGGGGAAAAACGCCGCCTGAATTTGATTTCAGTTCTCAGCTATGCGCCGCGCCTGCTCTTGCTGGATGAGATCTTCATCGGGCAAGACCCGGCAAACGTCGCCTTTATGCTCGCGCTGCTACGTGAGTACGTCACGCGCGGCAATACAGCAGTATTAGTCAATCACAATCCGGAAATTTCCAAGCGCTATGCCGGCCGGGTACTGTTGCTAAACAAAGGACAACTCGTATAGGGGTTACGCGAATGATGAATGACGTTTTACGTTTCACATCAATAAAAAAACATCGTATTGCTTATACACCGGCTGAGTCCTGGCTCCACCAGTTGCATCCATTAGTGAAGTTGGCCTGGATGGTGACAGGCACAGTGGGGGTCTTTGTTACGCGCATTCCCTGGGTCGTACTGGGTGTGGTCACGGCAGCAATCTGCGCTTTTCCTTTGAGCAAGCTCTCATTGCACCACACGCGAGGTTGGTGGATGCTTATCACTATGACGCTACTGCTGGGGGGATTGCAGGTTATTTTCAATCACACGGGGGAGATCGTCTTCACTCTCGGCCCGTTGAACGTATACCGGTCAGGATTGGAAGCAGGCATTTACGTCGCCGGTCGTTTTCTCAGTGTGGTACTGCTGAGCTATCTTTTCGTGCTGACCACCGATCCCAACGCGCTGGCCTACGCGCTGATGCAAGTGGGCCTGCCCTACCGCTACGGATTTGCGTTCATCACCGCGCTGCGCCTGGTTCCGGTCTTTGAAGAGGAAGCGCACATCGTGTATCAGGCCCAACTAGCCCGAGGTGTAGAATATGATAGCCGAAGCCCGCGCCGCTTTGTACGCCTGGCGCACCAGTTCTTTCTACCGATGCTGGTCTCTGCACTGGGCAAAGTAGACGCGCTGGCGGTTTCTATGGAAGGTCGCTGCTTCGGCAAATACCCCGACCGTACCTACCTGCGCGAAACACGGTTCTGCCGCTGGGATTATATATCCCTGGGAGTGTTGGGAGGAATCATTATCACGTTTTGTATAATACGTCAAACGTAATACATCAAACGTCAAATCACGTCTTACGTTTTATGCGTCACGCACACGTTTGACGTTTGACATAAGAAGAACAAATCACTAGCAAAGGAGCCTCTATGTCAAAATTCTGGGTAATCGTTTTGAGTCTAATTGTTTTGAGCGTGTTGGTCATAGGTGTTGTGGGGGGGCTGACGTTTCTGGGGCAATTGGTGCGCCGGTATCCCCTCAAAACGCTGGTGGAGGAAGGCTATACGATGAACGAGTGTGCCACGTGCCACGAGACGGAGAAGTTTCATACCTGTGATACCTGTCACGATGACCACGGTGCGATTGAGTTTGAAGAGGTGCCGTTCTACGCGGTGGTAGCCTTTGTGGGAGATGTTCCCGAACCCGGCTACCTCCTCATTGATGATATTCTGCCCTATCGCGAGCAACCCCACACTTACGTACCCCTGTTAACGTTCCTAGAAACACAGGAGGTAACGGACTTTGAAAGCGTAACTCTGGCTTCGGAGGATGAGGGATTCGTCACCATCGCGCGCGAGGATTTGACTGCAGAAGCCTGGCTAATGCCCTATGAGGACGGCATACGCTTTGCCGCGCCCGACCTCCACATCTCTACCTGGATCAAGGGTATCCGGCGCATCATCGTGGTAGGGCAGGAAATGCCACTGGTTATTGAAGGACAGGCAACTTCGATAGGGCGGCTGCTGTTAGGGCCGACGCGCTCGGTCACAACGGAGCAAACGGACGTGATGTTTAAGAGTGAGGAAGACGGCAAGGTACGCAAGGCACAGACGGCATCACGCATTGAAGGAGCCGCACTCGAAGCCGTGGTCGCCCGTCCCGATTTTGTGCAGCTCACTGTAAATGACGGTGCTGGCAATACCCACACCTTCACTGCTGAAGAGGTACGCGGTGCAATCCTCTATCAAATGCACAACCAGGTGACGCTGGTGCTGCCGGCACGCGGGCGCACACAATGGGTGCAGAATGTGGTTGAGGTAACATCAAAATGAGCACAAAGAAATTATCATTCCTGTTGTCACTATGCCTTCTCGTCTTGACAAGCTATATCCCGGCCTGGGAAGTCACCGTGGTTGGGCCAGAAGGCTCATCTCACCAGATCACACGGGCCACGTGGGTCGCATTTGCAAAGCAATATACAGAAGAAATAAATGAAACCGATCTACCCTTGGAACGCTTCTTAGTTGCCAGCGGGCACGACGTCATTGAGGAACTGCACATCACCGATACCGAAGGCAACCAACATACTTTTATGTGGGCTGAGGTGGCTGACAATGCCTGGTGGACAAAACGCGGGGAACTGGAGATCGGCACGCGCGTGCTGGCGGCAGCGCGGGTGGAGGCTATTCCCCCGGCATTGCGCGCGCGCGTCACGGCCAGTATTACCGACCTTGCCCCCACCGTGGCGGCAGTGTTAGGAATTCCCGCGCCGGCCCAGGCCACCGGACACGCGATGGATGTGGCCCCGGCTTCCCACGTGTTGCTGCTCTTCTTGGATGGCTTCGGATATGTACGCTACCAGGAAGCACTGGCGGTGGGCCTTATCCCCAATCTGGCAGCGTTAGGAGAGCCCCAGGTAGCATTGACAACCTACCCGCCCGTCACAACGGCATCCTCAGCGTCGGCCCTCACCGGCGCGCCGCCAGATATTCACGGAGTCACCAGCCGCAGTATCCGCAAAACCGACACCGAAACGCTGTGTGACGTCGCCGTAGCAGCGGGAAAAACCTTCATCGCTGTCGAAGGGAACGCGCTGGCCTTCAATATGCGCAATGCCGACCTTACCCTATCAGGAGATCGAGATGGCAATGGAAGTAGTGACGATAACGTGCTGGCTAACGCGCTAGCCGTGTTGAATGTCCAGGGGATGGACGATCCCCTCATGCCCGATATTCTATGGGTCCATTTCCACGGTATTGACGACGCCGGGCATACTTATGGCCCAGGCGCGCCAGAAGAGGAAGCAAAAATCCGCGAAGTAGACACTGCCGTGGGCATATTGCTCCAGGCGCTGCCCTCGGATACGCTTGTCCTGATCTTCGCCGACCACGGGCAGCACATTGTTAATGAAGAAACGCAACTAGGCAACCACAACCATCTTATCGAACGAGATATGTTTATCCCTATCTTTGTAGTGGCAAAGAAGTGAACGCAAAGTTGTCAGCTTTTAACGGTTAGCGTTAACGACAATAAGCAGAGCGCCAACCGCTAAAAACCAAGAGCCAACTGGAGGAGGTGCATATCGCAATACTAAATAACTCATAACTACTAATTGGTCGCTAACAACTATTTCCAAGAGGAGGAAACCTAAATGAGATTCTGGAAACTTTTCGTTTTTGTCACCTGTATGGCATTGATCATTGGACTGAGTAGCTGCGCAAGCGCGCCGAAAGTAGATTGGACGTTGACGGTGAGTGGAGCCGGGAATAAAAGCTTCAGTTACGCGGATTTGGTCGCTATGCCTCAGACGGATCTTACCGATATACTGATGGAAAAGTCCCTGGGGGAAGATGAAACGGCGTCGTGGAGTGGCGTAGCTTTACAAGAGATCTTCACACAAGCCGGCGTCACAGATTTCAGTACTGTTACCGCGACTGCCGCCGATGGATACGCCATTGAGATCAGTAAGGATGAATTAGAAGGCGGGATCGTGGCCCTCAAAAAAGATGGGGACTGGATCACCAAAGCCGAACCGGACAAAGGCCCTATCCGCCTGGTATGTCCTGAAACCCCGGCGAACCGGTGGGTGTTTCAAGTTCAGGAATTGACTGTTAATCCATAATTCCATGAAAGACTAGAAATCTTACCGCAGAGACGCAGAGGTTGCGGAGATTTTTCGTAGAGCTTCATATACATCAAGATATTTATAGGACACGGATAAACACGGATTTAGCGGATTTTTCTTTGTTTTTATCCGTGATCTCCGTGTGAATCCGTGTCCAAAATGTTTGTTAGCGCGCACAAGTGTGAGGATGTAACCCGCTTTCCATAGCGCGTTCTTTGTCCCCCACCGGTTATGCTCTAGGGATGTTTCTTGGCAGTTGGAATACAGGTGCAACGCACTTCGGCAAGTGCATCGCACCAGTTTTGCTCAACTGAGATGAGACACAACCCAATGAGTTAAAGGCATTGGTTTAAAAACCGTTAAATCCGTTGAGATAGATGCAAGTTGACATTCCTACGTTTATGACATAATTTAAACGTAGGAGTGTGAATATTGTGGAACAAGACTCTTTTTTTAAAAATAGTGTCACAAAAGTTATACGTTGGTTACTTAAACCGCAGCGCGTGAGTTTACCGCCGCTGGTTTGGGGCGCGATCATCGCCGGAATCGTCAGCCTGATGTTATGGGCGGTTTATGCCGGACCGACGATTCCTTCAACGGAAGGGCCGGAGATTTCCGTATCTCTTCCCCCTACCCCCACCCCCCCTTTTCGTGAACCACCAGGCCCCCCTGCTACCCCGGTAGGCAGTGGCGGCACGTTAGCCTTCACCATGCGCCATAATGGCAATAGTGACATTTACTTGCTCTCGCAGCAAAGCGGCGATCTGATCCGGCTGACGTTCGACGCGGCAGAAGATCGCGATCCTGCCTGGTCACCTGATGGACAATGGCTGGCTTTTGCCTCACATCGCGCCCGCAACTGGGATCTCTACTTGATGGATATGAACTCCGGAACAGTGTTGCGACTCACAGACGATATGGCTTATGAAGCCGGGCCGACCTGGTCACCTGATGGGAAATGGCTGGCGTATGAAGCTTACTACAAAGGCAACCTGGATATCTACATCATCAACGTAGAAAGCGAGGACAGCATCCAACTAACTCACGATCCAGAACCGGAGTACGCTCCTACCTGGGCGCCGGATGGGCGGCATATTGTATATACCACATACCGCGATTACAACAAGGATCTCTATCTCATCGCGCTGGACAATAGTACTACAATTAACCTGACCCAAACTCCACAGCGCAACGAGGACTATGCAGCCTGGTCACCTGATGGTGCATACTTGATTTACTCCGCCGGTGTACCCGGAGATGAAACGATTTGGCGGATCCCCTTTGATAAAGACGAGATTACATTAGGGGCCGTGCGTCCTATGATCGTTGGCATCGGTGCAGAGCCTATTTGGTCTCCAGATGGGGAAGCGATGGCCTTTATCTTCCGGCAACAAACAACTTCCTACCTCATCGCGGCCGCTACTACAGGCTGGGGGTTAGCACAGGAAAGCTACAGCACGCAGGATTGGATGGGGCAACCCGATTGGACAGCAACGCCACTTGGCCCTACGCTGGAAGCCCGGCTGAAACTTAAGACTACAGCTATGGAATCCCCCCTGTATACGGAACTCCTGCTCTCAGAAAATCCGACACATTATCGTTTGGTCAACTTGCCCGGCGTCAACAACAGCGATACGGCTGAGAAACTCAGTGATAGGGTCAATGATAGCTATAATGCCCTGCGCGCGCAAGTGGAGCAGAAGACTGGCTGGGATTATCTCGCCATCCTCGGGGATTCGTGGCGGACGATGAACTATACTCCACGACCGGGTCAAGGCCGGATTTCGTGGCACGTTTGCGGGCGCGCGGTGGATATCAACCAGGGATATTTAAGCCGAGGACTAATCGAGTTAGTGCGCGAGGACATCGGGGGCGTCACCTATTGGCGTGTCTTTATCAAAGCCAGTGAACAAGATGGCAGCCTGGGTGAACCACTGCGCACCTCACCCTGGGATCTCTCAGCGCGGTCCGACGGAGAACTTGCCACTGCGCAAGGGGGGGAACTCAAAGCCGAAGTACCAGGGGGCTATTACGTGGATTTCACCACCATCGCCGCCGATTATGGGTGGGAGCGGCGCAATGCACTTTCCAACTGGCGTTCCTCCTACTACGATATTGAGTGGTGGCATTTCCAGAAAACCGAGGGGATGAGCTGGTACGATTGTATGCTGGAGCTTTACCCGGAACAGGAAATCACCGAATCCTACGGGATACTCCCCTGGTGGACTAAACGTCCAGAGTGGGAAGTTCAGGCGATGCCGTAGGGAAGAAGCAAGGGAGCAGAGGAGCAGAAGTGACAAGGGTATTCGCATCCGCGTGGCTGACTCGCTGATGCACTTAATCATTTGGTGTGTTTCAAACGAGTTGGAATATAGGTGCAACGCACTTCGGAAAGTGCATCGCACCGGCTTTGCTCAACTGAGACGAAACACACCTAATCATTTAATTGCTCACCCACTGTGTCGCTGACATGCGCTATGATGGCGGTCAGATCATGGCGGAAGCGCGTGGCGGAGAAACGTTCTGCATTGGCGCGGCAGGCTAATGGGGACACACTGTTGGCGTCAAATGTCAATACAGCTTCGCGCAATGATTCGACAGTCGGCTCTTGGAAAAATGTCCCCGTCTCCCCTTCAATCACGGAATCCAACGCACCCCCCGCGCCAAAGGCAATCACGGGCCTCCCGGCAGCCTGTGCTTCCACAGGCGTCAGCCCAAAATCCTCCCGCCCGGGGAAGACAAATGCCTTACAGTGAGACAGCAGATCGGGCAAATCGGCGTCGGGCACATATCCCAGGAATTCCACGGTCGGCCCCGCCAGGCGTTCAAGGGACTCACGGTCACGACCCTTGCCTACGATACGTAAGGGCCATCCCAATTCCGTAAACACTCGCACTGCCAGATCAATACGCTTATAGGGAATCAAACGCGAGACGATAAGGTAGTAATCCTCGTGTCGTGGAGCCAGCGTGTATCGCGCTACATCCACGGGTGGATAAATAATCGTGGATTCCCGCCCATAATACTGGGAGATACGAGACTGAATCTCCCTGGAGATGGCAACAAACTGCGTTGTTGTCCGCTGCGCGACGCGATAATCCCAACGACGCAGCAATGCAATCACAGGACGCAACAACACCTTCACCGCTGCCGGTAGTTGCTCGCGAGCAGCATACGCTTCGAATTCCCACACATAGCGTGTCGGCGCCAGGCAATAGCAGAGATGCGGCGTAGCACCGGTATACGTACCGTGACAGAACCCGCTCTTGTTGCTGATGACGACATCATACCCGGCCTGACTTACATCCAAACACGCAAAGGCCAATGCATAGAGAGGAAAATACCACTGGTGTCGCCGGTAAATACCCGGCAACTTATCCATCCAGGAAGGGCGAATATCCCACTGTCGGTAGGACGCAGGCATCCCCGTCCGCCAATACATACTGGTGTACAAAGGCGCGGAAGGGAACATATCTACCAACTGTTCCAATACCCGCTCCGCCCCACCGTATTGGTTAAGCCAATCGTGAATAAGTGCTACGTTCAAAGTTTACGAATTACGAGTTGCAAGTTAGGAGGTTAGGAGCTAAAATCATTCCCCTTTCCCCACCCTACATTCTTCTGCCGTCGGCAATGTGTCCAATATTTCGCCGTGAAGTGCGCGACGCAGAGCTTCACGATCATCCCAGGGATACTCAACAGTGCCGAAACACATGCTCTGTTCGTGACCTTTGCCACACGCCATCACGATATCGCCGGGATGAGCCAGGGTCACGGCAAATCGCAAGGCCTCACCACGGTCAGGAACACACCAGAAATCCGCCCCCTCACGCCTGTTATAGGCTCTTAAGCCATCCACCGTATCCGCCATAATCATGTCCAACGATTCAGTGCGAGGGTCCTCCGCCGTCACGACCGTTAGATCGGCCAACTGTCCGGCGACCTCCCCCATCATCCGCCGCTTCTCAAGATCACGGAGGCCCGCACTGCCAAAGACGGCAATGACGCGAGCGGAGGGGAAAGAAGCAGAGGAGCAAGGGGGCAGAGGAGTAGAGGGATCATTGGCGTCAATTAGATCGCGGGCAGCTTCGAGAGCGCGCCGGAGGCCATTGGGCGTGTGAGCAAAGTCCACTACAGCGGTAAAATTCTGTCCCTCGTCAATACGCTCCATCCGTCCGGGGATCCCTCGCATCTCGGCCACACCCCGAGCTATGGCATCTAGTGGCACCCCCAACGCCAGTGCAGCCGAGGCCGCTGCTAGAATATTACTGACATTGAAGATACCCACCAGCGGAGAAGACATATCCACCTCTCCCCAGGGGGACTGCAATGTAAACACCATCCCCTGCGGCGTGAACTGCACATCTCGCGCCACAACATACAATTCTGGATTTTGGATTGTAGATTGCGGATCCTCGATTTTCCCATTCTGGCTGTAAACGATCTGCATATCTATTCCCCGAGGGGAGTGCC
The DNA here is from genome assembly GCA_016931185.1 of Anaerolineae bacterium. Lineage (GTDB taxonomy): Bacteria > Chloroflexota > Anaerolineae > B4-G1 > SLSP01 > JAFGFI01. Next base: position 13,798 of record JAFGFI010000157.1, on the reverse strand, counting down.
GTTCAGAAACGGAGTGCCATTCAGAAATGGCGCGCCATTCAGAAATGGCGCGGAAGTATTCGTAGGAACCGGGATCGTCCTGGTTTAAAACGGAAATCTTAGATTGGCCAGGTTTGCGATAAGCCGTCGCCAGGCCACGAAACAGCCGGGCTTTTGCTTCACGATACGCCCCCCACGTCCCGTGCGCGCTGATATGTTCATGGGTGATATTGGTAAGTATCGCTACGTCAAAATCGCATCCCGCGAGCCGGTATTGCGCCAATCCCTCAGATGTTGTTTCTAATACTGCGTGCGTCACTCCTGCCTCTACCATCTGTGCCAGATAATCCTGGATATCCCCAGAAGATGGCGTCGTTGTATGTAATCCAGTATCCATACTTAACGCACCGATACGGGCGTTAACCGTGCTAATCATACCGGCGTTATGTCCTGCCGCAGTAAGTATCGTATAAAGTAAGTTGGTGGTCGTCGTTTTTCCATCAGTACCGGTAACACCCATCAACGTCAATTTGCGGGAAGGGAAATCATGCCAGGCTGCGTGCAGCCATCCTAAGACCTGGCGCGCATCAATCACACGCAAATAGCACACCGAGGGCGGCAGCGACAAAACATCGGCAGGTTGCTCTCCTACGACGGCAACCGCGCCGACCTTCACTGCCGCCGGAATAAAACGATGCCCATCCACATATACGCCCGGCACTGCAACAAAGAGATAACCGGGCTGCACCTGACGGGAGTCGTCGGTGATCCCTGTGAGATCACATTCCGGTACATTCCCATCAAAATAACTACCCACATCTCCAATGCCGGCTGTATCAAAAATGCAGGTCACATCAGGAACACTATCTATCATCCTGGCTAACAGTGTTCGTAATAACATTTTACTCCATTCCTATGGCGAGTAGCGCACAACGAGTACCGGACATGGGGCATATTCAAGAACACGTTCGAAGACGTCGCCAGAACGCACCGTCCGTATGGAACCTGATCTTCCAGTCTTCCCAATCACAATGAGGTCCACGCCCCGCTCACGCGCCCAATCGGTGATCTCCCGATAGGGAACCCCCTGCTGAATCACTTGCTCCGCCTGCACTCCTTGAGTACGCGCCATACGCAAAAGATAATCCAGGGAACGCTGAGCTTTCGCCGTTAAATCCTGGCAAACGGCATCTATGGTCTGTGCCGTCGCCGCTGCAATCTCCTCTGCTACCGCAGGGTTGATAATAAACATAAACGTGACCGGCACATTGTGCATTGCCGCAATCCGTAACGCCAACTGCCCGGCATTGATGGATGTTTGTGAGCTGTCGACAGGGACCAAAATATAAGTAAAAGGAGAAAGTTGTTCTCCAAAATCCTCATTCAACATCTATCCCCTCCACCTCTGAAACTACTTTTGATAGAGTGGGGCAGACATTCCTGTCTGCTTAACAAACTGGAAAGCCTTTCCCACTGTTATTTCATTACGCCGACTTGAATGTTACGAAAGCGCGCGGGAGCTGCTCCATGGCCGGTATGCGCCACCTGCCCTGGCTGCCCCTTACCACAGTTAGGCGTCCCCCACACCACCCAGTGATCGACATTACAAATGGCATCGCAATTTGCCCAGAAATGTGGTGTGATATCCGTATAGGTTGCGTTCTTATATAGCTGCCCCAATCTGCCGTTTTTCACCTCGTAGGCCAATTCGGTGCCAAACTGGAAGTTCAACCGCTTATCATCGATGCTCCAACTTTTGTTGGTAATCATATAAATACCATCATCTGTGTCGGCGATGAGATCATCCAAAGTCCATGCCCCAGGCTGCAAACTCACATTGGTCATCCGTATGATGGGAATCCGGTTCCAGCCATCCGCGCGCATCGAGCCATTACTACGCGCCGGTGCGCCGGGGTAAATTTGACGCAACTGCCCTGCCGTCTCACGCGAAGTGAGATACCCGACAAATATCCCATCCTTCACAATATCCGTTTTCTGCGCAGGCACACCCTCGTCGTCATACCCATACGTACCCAACCCGCCAGGTGTCATCGAATCGGCAGTAATGTTCACAATATCAGAGCCATAGCGGAACGTGCCATACTTCTCCGGTGTGAGAAAGCTGGTACCGGCATACGCGGCCTCTGTGCCAAAGACACGATCCAACTCAATAGGATGCCCACACGATTCATGAACTTGTAGAGCCAGTTGGGGGCCATCAAGAATGAGGGTCGTCACGCCACTTGGACATTGCGGGGCGCTGAGCAAAGCCACGGCTTCCTCACCCATCCGGCGCGCATTGCCTACCAGATCCCAATGCTTAATAAACTCGTAGCCTGCCGTGCCCTGATGCCGGCCAAACGAATTAGGATATGAGCGTTTTTGCACCTCTCCCTGTCCTACAGCCACGGCAACTACCCCCAGGCCACTTTCGATAATTTCCTGCTCAATATAGCTGCCCTCGGTGCTGGCAAAGACCTTATTTTCCCTGATAAACGTCATACTGGAGGTGGCGACCCTCACGCCCTTGACACTGCGGGCCTCTTTATCGGCATCCAGCAATAACGAGACCTTGTCATTCAATGGCACAGCAAAGGGGTCAATCTCTACCGGAGTGCGATAGGTTTCTACATGGCCCTCTGCCGGTCCCAAATCTACATCCTGCATCTTGGCCAACGCGCTGGCTTTGGCGATTTGTACCGCGAGGGCCGTGACGCGATCCACCTCAGCCGTCTCAAGTCGATGACTGCTGGCAAATCCCCAAGCACCATCGGCGATCACACGCACACCAAAGCCCTGTGTGTTATCCAATGTCAAATTTTGCACGCTTCCATTTTTCACCAAGATATTCTGCGTTTCGCGGGACACAACACGCATATCGGCATACACCGCCCCCTGCACTTTAGCTAAATTTAACGCGCGGTCAGTCAAATCACGCATCGTCACTTCCTCCTTTCCCTAAAATTCCGTCGTCCCAGTGAATTGGAACTCGCGGATTTTCATTGCCGGCACACATGTCACAAAATTCCCCCACCCACTCTTAATAGGCTTCAAGTCCATACCTAACATCTCGGCCTGGCTAAATGCCCCTAAAATGCTCTGTGTGAAACGTAAATTCTTCAAGGGCCGGGTGATCTGACCTTTTTCAATCAGGAAAGTACCATCGCGCGTCATCCCAGTGAGTACCGTTTTTACCGGGTGTACCGGGTTGGTATAATGAAAACGTGTCACCCAGATTCCACGTTCAACAGAGGCCAGCATTTCTTCTTTTGTCACATTTCCCGGCGCCATAAAAAGGTTAAGTGGTATCGGGCCCATTGTATTGGGAGCCGGCAAACTATGCCCGGTGGACGTTTTTCCCTCTTCACGCCCTGCCGTGAAGGAATCATAAACCACGCCATTGGCAATACCACGCTCGATTAACGAAACACGTTGCTTGGGCATGCCCTCAAAGTCAAAGGGTAATATCACCCCCCTCGGGTCGTGACCATCATCCCAGATCGAGATATTTCCACCTGTGATTTGTTCTCCCAGATGACCACTCATAAAACTGCGGCCTTCCTGCATAGAAAGTGCCCCCAATCCTAGCTGCCCCAATGTCATCAACATATCGGCTACTGCTTCCTCTTCCAAGATCACAGTATACGTTCCGGGGTCAATATCGGCAGGGGTACGACTGCGGAGGGCTTTATCTACAGCCGTCTGGCCTACTGCTTCCGGGTCCAATAGCGTGACATCAGTCGCCGTCGCGGCAGCATAGCCAGAGCTATCTGCACTCATCACCACGGTAACCAGGTGAGCCAATGTCCCACAATGATAGGCCAAAACCCCCAATGAGTTAGCAACTATCATTTCTTCCGCCGAAGTAGAAAAAGCTCCAGCAACAACCAGGCCACTTTTCCGCGAGAGATTACAAATGGTTGCGACACCTTGCGCGCGCTGTTCCGGTGTACAGGCAGCAGTCGCCGCAACAAACGCAGTGGGGGCATCTATAACAGGATGTGGGGCGGGCAACGGTGCATGTGAAATATCCGAATAAAATTTGGGGTTCTCCTGCTGAAAACGAGCAATCATTTCCGCAGAAGTCACCACGGACTTCAATGCATCTGGATTGAGGTCATTACCGGATGCCACGCCGACCCGTGTTCCCAATATCGTCCGCACGCGCACCGACGCATCACGTTCCGATACGTTTTGATGAATGACATTTGACGCGAAGCGGGTCAGATGCTCATCAGCACTCACGATCAGCACTTCAGTTTGATCGGCATTGGACAATGCCAATACCTGCTCCGCAATAGCCGTCAATTTTTCTTTTCCTAGCACAGTTACCTCCCCTAAAAATAAGCTACAAAGCAGCAGAGTAAAAGAATATTGTCGCGGGCGGGGTACCGCCCGCGACAATATTCTTTTTATTCTTGGTCTTTAGGCCATCAATTTTCACTCGCTTAAAGGAAATATTTTTGAAGACATGGCCAACAGTCTGCAAAAATAACTTTTTGCTTCTATCTTCAGCGCGATAGTCTTATGACGACTCAACAATAACTTTCGATTTGATACGTTTGAGACGGAAAACTTCCTCACGCTCGCGTTCTTCAAGAGCATTTTCAATAAACGTCACAGTTTCTTCATACTGAGGGATAAATACGTGCTGAAGCGCGTTGACACGTCGCTGTGTCTTTTGCAATTCTCGCGCCAACCGCCAGACCGTTGTCAACGTTTCCGCAAATTGGGGTATCTCCTCAACCACGCGACGAAAATTTACCACCGCCTCATCCAAGGCTACGGTCGTATCCCCCAGACCATAGGGCATTTCCGGCGGCGCACCGTGCGCCTCCACCGAGGGAATGACCACCCCCATCACACTACGCGGCGTAACTTCCACTTCTACCGAAGCATTAACAGAAAGTGATGTCCATTCCAAATGTTCCCGCCCCATAGAGAGGCGCGCCATTTCCAGCGCGCGGTAAGCATCATCGAGCCGCGCCCACATCTGCGCCTGTAAAGTGAGAGCTTCATGCACAATGTGCATTAACTCCGTCGTCAAAACCTCGCGTTTTTTATCAAGAATCTCAAAGCCCTCACGCGCCAAATTGCGCATCTGGCGTGTCCGGATTAGATTACTGCGAGTCGGAGCAATATGTAATCGTGCCATATTCACTCACTGCGAAATTTCGCTAGGACTTTACCTGCCATAATAACGTTCGATCTCTTCTGGGCGCACGCGGGTCAGTTCTTCACGGGGCAAAATAGAAAGCACACGCCAGCCAATCATCAGGGTCATTTCAATCGTGCGTTCTTCCATCTCCCCCTGGTTGATGAACTCCTGTTCAAACACCTGCCCAAAGCGCAAATAGCTCTGATCAACCACGGTCAACTCTTCCTCACCGATTACCGATGCTAACGACCGCACATCCTGCACATGGGCATACGCAGCATAAAGCTGTGCCGAGAAGTGCGCATGGTCAGCACGTGTTTGTCCCTCCCCAATGCCATCTTTCATCAAACGCGAGAGCGAGGGCAATACAGCAATCGGCGGATAAACACTTTTCTGGAATAGCTCACGGCTTAACACCGTCTGACCCTCAGTAATATAACCGGTCAAATCGGGCACAGGATGTGTAATATCATCGTTAGGCATAGTCAAAATGGGTAACTGAGTAATCGATCCCCGGCTACCTTGAATGCGGCCGGTACGTTCATATAACGAAGCCAGATCGCTGTAGAGATACCCGGGATACCCTTTCCGACTAGGAACTTCACCGCGAATATTAGAAATCTGGCGCAGTGCCTCACAATAATTCGTCATATCGGTGAGGATCACTAAGACTTGCAACTGTTTTTCAAATGCCAGGAACTCGGCCAGGGTCAAAGCCGCGCGCGGCGTAATCAAACGCTCAATAGGAGGATCATCCGCCAAATTGAGGAACATGGCCACCCGCGCTAATGCGCCACTGGTCGCAAAGGCCTGGCGGAAGAACTCTGCGACATCGTGTTTGACACCCATTGCGGCAAAGACAACAGCAAAAGCCCCCTGGGAAAAATCGGCAGTGTAAAATCTGGAGATCGAACGTGGCGCCGTTTCTGAGAGGTGCATAGCTTCCTCTTCCTCCGCAAGTTGTATCATTTTCGCCTGGCGCGCAATCTGCGCCGCTAACTTATTGTGAGGCAGGCCACTACCAGAAAAGATAGGAAGCTTCTGACCGAGGACCAACGTATTCATCCCATCAATCGCCGAAATCCCGGTTTGAATAGCCCTGCGCGGGTAAACACGAGCCGTAGGATTAATAGGTTGTCCGTTGATGTCAGCCCAACGTTCGGGCAAAGGGTCAGGACCACCGTCAATAGGACGGCCCAAGCCATCGAATGTACGTCCTAACATCTCCATCGAGACAGGAATACGCATCGGCTGCCCCAGGAAACGCACCCGCGTACCCTCTATCGAAAGCCCTGTGGTGCCGGCAAAAACTTCCACCACAGCAAAATCCTCACCTACTTCAAGGACTTGCCCCCGCCGAGGCTGTGCCTGCGCATCCAGCACATCAACCATCTCATTATATCCCACCCCACTGACGCCCTCTACCAACACAATAGGGCCTTCGACACGGGCAACTCCCTGAATCTCCTGCCCGCTTACCCCTACACTGTCCATAACTTACCCTCATACATAATTCTGTTCAATTTCGCGGATTTGTCGCTCCAAGGCCGCCGCCACTTCGTCTAAGCGATTGACCTCGGCATTACCATACATCGTTTTCATTCGCACCAGCATATTGACTACAGGCAAATTGTGAATGACCACTGTAGGACACCCTTTTACCACCAGACGACGCGCCAGATCGTGAAAGCGCATAATCAGGTGTAGCATACGTACTTGTTTCTCAATAATAGAATAAGTATCCACATTATCCAACGCGCTTTGCTGTAAGAACCCTTCACGTAGAATACGGGCCGTTTCTAAAATAAGACGCTGGTCATCTGGCAAAGCGTCAGGACCTACCAATTTCACAATCTGCTGTAATTCGCTTTCCCGTTGTAAGAGTTCTAATGCCCGCTTGCGCAACACATGCCATTCAGAAATAGCGTTCTGACCTTCTTCCCCTGATTTGGGAATTTGTATATGCGCCGCGCCATAGGCACGCCACCACTCAGCAACCTCATCAACGTATTCGCTATAACTATCTAACCAGTTGATCGAAGGAAAATGCCGCGCAGAAGCCAATTCCTTATCCAAAGCCCAAAAACACCGGACAAAGCGCGTGGTATGTTGTGTAACCGGTTCAGAGAAATCTGCGCCCGGCGGGCTGACGGCGCCAATAATACTGACCGATCCTTCCGCTCCACTCAAAGTTCTCACACGGGCAGCGCGTTCATAAAAACCCGCCAAACGCGTCGCCAGATAAGCCGGATACCCCTCCTCCGCTGGCATCTCCTCCAAACGAGCGGAAATCTCACGCAGAGCCTCCGCCCAACGGGACGTTGAGTCCGCCATCAAAGCGACATGGTATCCCATATCCCGGTAATATTCTGCCAACGTCACCCCGGTGTAGATACTGGCCTCCCGCGCCGCCACGGGCATATTTGAAGTGTTGGCAACTAATATGGTCCGTTCCATTAACGCGCGTCCTGTGTGGGGATCGATCAATTTTGGAAAATCTTGCAACACCTGCGTGATTTCATTGCCACGTTCCCCACAGCCAACGTAAACAACGATATTCACATTGCTCCATTTGGCAATCTGGTGCTGCATCATTGACTTACCCGCTCCAAATCCTCCTGGGATAGCTGCCGTACCTCCTTTAGATAACGGGAAAAAGGTATCTAAAACACGCTGCCCCGTTACCAACAACTCATTAGGCGGTAATAAACGTGCATAAGGGCGCGGGCGACGTACCGGCCAGTATTGAAGCATCATCAACTCACGTTCAACTCCCTTATCGGTCTTCAAACGCACAATAGGCTCCACCACCGTATAATCACCAGGCGGCGCAACCCACATCACGACCCCTTCTATGTCAGGTGGAGTCAAAATGCGATGCTCAATTAGAGGGGTCTCTGGGACCGTTCCCAAAAAACTTCCTCCCTGGACAACATCTCCCACTTGAACTCGTGGGGTGAAGGCCCACTTCTGCTTATGATACAAAGACGTTGTTCTCACCCCACGCGAAATAAATGCCCCACTGCGCAGCTTGAGTACCGGCAAAGGACGTTGAATTCCATCAAAAACACTTTGCAGCAACCCCGGCCCTAATTCTACTGACAGTGGCATTCCTGTGCTATAAATGGGAGCACCCGGACGCAACCCGGCGGTCTCTTCATAAACCTGGATCGTGCATACATCGTGTTCCAGGCCAATGACCTCACCTATCAGGTGTGCATCCCCAATTTCGACCATTTCTAACATGCCGATATATTGCGAACCACGCGCGCGTACTACCGGGCCATTCACCCAAATAACCTGCCCCACATAACGCGCCTCTTGGGTCTGGAATGATGAGTCTGGCTGCGATAGAGCCGACCAGGCGTTCGCGGACGAGGCCTCCGTGGATGGAATATCAGCAGACGTTCTGTCCGTGGCAGAATTGGATGCGAGTTGCGACGATTGCTTCTGCATTGTCACGCTAAATCTCCGATTAACATTTGATACACAGCGGTTCGTAAATTACTCTGCATCCGCGCCAAACGTGCTTGCAATGTATTATCATAACGACGGTGGCCGTCAGAAGTCTCTACGATTACGCCGGTACTTTGCTCCAAAGATGTACTCATTTGCAACTGCACCCCTAACTCATCCCCAACAACCTGCAACACAGCATCGGTGATCACTTCGCGCGTATGCACATCCACACGCACATGTAAGATTTCGGCAGTTTGAGGCGCCATTGGGGAAGAGCGTACCCTTTCAGAAGGGCGTATCCCTTCTGAAGGGATACGCCCTTCTGAGGGGTGATGTATATGTACAATCGCTTCACGCAACAATTGCTCCATAATTTTCGGACAATCTTCCCATTCAGCAATAACACACGGTTCGCGGGTCAGTTGCTCACGTGCCTTGACAAAGACTTGCTCCAATAGTTGCTCGCGACGTTTTAATTTTAACCTTTGTGCTTCAAGATGTGCAGCAGCTATCGTGCTGCGTTTCAAATTTTCTACATCCTGATAAGCATGCTGAAACAAAACTTCGCGCTCAGCAGCGACCCGCCGTTCACTACGCTCTTGAATCACCATTGCTTGTGAACGCGCCACATCTATAAGGTGTTGGGCCTCTTCCAGAGAGTCCTTAAACACCGCTTGTGTCAGCGCCTCAATATCACCGCGACTGGAGGGAGAGGAAGGCGGAGGAGTCTTAGACTGCCGCCGAGATGGAATTCCATTACTCATACACGCACTCCAGTAGTACGACGAACAATTTCATTGAGAGAGACGCGATCTGGACGGGGGCCTTCCGGCCCAGGAATCTCCACCACGAGAGGTACAATGCGCCATTCAGAAATGGCGGCGCCATTCGAAATGGCGGCGCCATTCGGAATGACAGCGCCATTCGAAATGGTGGCATCATTCGAAATGGTGGCATCATTCGGAATAGCATGCCCCTCAGAAGTAGTTGCGTGCGCACCTCCCCGCCATGTCAGTTGATCGATACGCTGCCGAGCTAAATTCGCGACGTCCTCAGTGACCAAAACAATGCCACACGTTGGATCGGCCAAAGCACGATCCAACGCTTGATGAAGAGCTTCCGCTGTAGTAACAACTTCCCCATGAACCCCTGCAAGTGCAAATCCACGTACTGCATCAAGGTTTCCTATGACCAACAACTTCATAACTCTACACAATCCTTTAAAAAATTCCAGGCCCTGTGGATGCAAACATCTACGAGAAACCAGATTTTAAAAATATTATCCACCCAAGATAATAAAGGCAATAATCAATCCGTAGATGGCAACACCCTCGGCCAACCCCACGAAGATCAATGCACGTCCAAAAACTTCCGGCTTCTCAGCAATGGCCCCTACAGCGGCAGAACCTACAGTACTGACGGCATAGGCTGCCCCAAATGAACCGGCGGCAACGGCAATAGCTGCCGCGATACTGCGGTAAGCATCATTCGCCGGTTCTTCTATTATACCTGCGGCGTGTACCGTTGCCGGGGACAAAAACCAAAGTGTTCCCGCGCCGACTAACAGCACGGCTAACAACAAGTTTATACTCCCCACACTGATTACCAACCTGCGCGTCAATACCTCAGGAGCCAATACGCCATTCGGAAATGACGACGAGCGCCGGCGCTGATTAAGCCCCAAGATAACAAACGGAAGCAATGGCAATACTCCGGCCAGCAATATAACAATTCCCTTCATATTCTACACCTCCTAACCGATACCGTTACTTAACGAACTACTCCTCTTGAGATACCAATGACAGGGGGCGAAACCGCATCCCTGTGCCCGAAAAGAATTTACTGAAAAACTCATAATATTCCAGACGCAGGGTTTGAATTCCCACGATCATGCCCTCGAAACCAATGACAAAAAGATTACCCAACACAATCACAATCCAATATAAAACATTATGCGTCGGGCTGACAAGGTTAGCAATGATAGAAACGACAATACTCAAAGCCCCATGCGCTACTGCGAAAGCTCCCATACGCACATAAGAAAGCGTATTGCTTAACAAGCCGATCACAGTTTCAAATAACTCAAAGAAGGCTTGCATCAAGTAGGTAAAGACATCCCCTTCAATTAAGGGATAATGACCTTCCAGGATATGTTCAAGCAGCTCAGCAAACGTGAGGGCAAGTCCAGAAATAATCATCAATACTACAAATACTGCCGGTTTAACCGGTATAGTTTCCAACAGACCACTAACACGCGCCACCAACCCCAGCGAGGACCAATAGAAGATCAGGCCGGCTAAACTATAATGATCGAATAACAAGTATCCCCAACGTCGCGCTAAAGCCGCGTTAGCAATATTACAAATCATGCCCAAACTGAGCAATCCCACTCCCACCCCCACCGTCATCAACAACACATCGGTAATGTGTTCTAACGGATGCCGCCACAGGGCAGGAATGACATCCTCAAAGCCAAAAATACTGCCATACAAAGCGCCAAACCCCATCGCGAAAACACCACAAACACTTATGACACCCCCCAATCCAGCCAGACTGTTTAAAGCACGCACCTTACGGCTGGTTAAGAGCCAACCTAACAGCAGCAACAACAATCCATGCCCAATATCTCCAAACATCAGCCCAAAGACCAACGGAAATGTGAACGCAAGCACTGGCGTGGGATCAAATTCACTGTATCCCGGATGACCGTAGTTCGTCACCAATCCCTGGAACGCCGTTAAGAAGGGTGGATTATGTAGCATAACGGGAATTGGCCCATCATTTTCAGGCTGTGGCAATGTAACTTCAAAAAGCACTTGTTCTGAAGCCTGGGTAATCATCTGTTTTAACTTGCCCACATCTGAAGTAGGAACCCATCCCGTCACTACATACGTGTTACGCAATCGATCATAAGAAGCAATCGTCTCTACCAATTTGCGACTGGCCCGCACACGCCACAACAAATATCGCAAATGGCGCATATGAACTTTATGTAGATGATCGATCTCAGTCTGGATCTGTCCAATACGCTCTAGTGTACGTTGGACACTAGAACGTAACGCAGTTAGCACTTCCTGGGGAGTACCACGATATTTTTCGGGCAATATGATCGGATTCAGATACGCACTCCGGGCAGCCCGGTTTAAAATATCCGCATCACGTTGTAATCCAAATAACACAACCGTAGCCAGATAAGCATCACGACGTAAAGTCACCAATACATAAGGGATGTGTCCCAAACTGGTTTCAAATCGCTCCAGGTTATCCAGGGGTATAGTCCCGGGCAACATAAACATATAATGCAAAGCACGTAACGCATCCAAATCCACATCCAAATCTCGGATAGGTTCCAAATGGCGAATATAACCGCGCAATTGAGTCAACTTTTCCTGTCCACGTTTTAACTCTTCAACCAATCCGCGCGTTTCTTGCTCCATACGTTCTACATCTCTCTGCGCTACATCGGGCGTAATCATCCGAAACCGATCTTCTGGCATAGTGTCTTTTACCGCCCCGGTTTTTGCCGGCGTCCCCGTCGGCGCCGGGGAAACAGTTCCTGCAAGTATCTCAGCAGAAGATAATGAGCTATTTCTGAATGTTGAGACATTCAGAAATGCCCCAACATCATCAGTACCTTCATCTACTTCTAATGATTCCATCACAGCTAAAATACGCTGCTCAAGTGTGGTAAAAGTCATTGCCCACTCATTCCACACAGAACCTTCATGCCGCTCTGCAATACTCTGCGATGAATCACTACTTCTGAATGACGCGCCTCCCCCTCCCGAGATAATGTGAAACACGCCGGACCCAATCAACACTTCCGTAACCGGAACTACATCTTGTTCCGGGACAACTAACTCAACTTTGCGCATCGTGCGCCCCCCAGTAGCGATGTGCAATTCAGAATGGGACTGCCAATCAAAACCGGCACGACCCTCAGAAATAACACGCCCCTCGGAACTGGGATTCGATCCATCTGATCGGGCTTTACCCCGCATCAACTGCAACATATACCTCCCCCCATCAATATCAAAATTATCCTACAGTAACCCTGCGTTATCCGGCCAAAGTTGCCGCGCGCACCCAGACAGGCATAGTAACATTCAAGGATATCCTACGCGCGACATTAGAAGCATTACGCTCTGTCCCACACCATTCAATCAATGAGGTCAAATGTCTAATCTCACGCTCTGTCAACATCAAATAAGCTACAGGAACACCCACATGAAATGGATACCCCGTCAAAGCCTTACAACACAGGTTTGCAATATGATTCTGCAAAGCCTGCTCTAGTGCAATCAACCCAAAACGAGAATCGAGCGAAAGCGCGCCACTCTCGAACGGCACCGTATCCACAATTTCAGGATAAATACGCTGAATAATATGATAAATAATATCCGTCAACGTAGTTGGTGAGCCGGAAGCAATAATATGAATATCAGCATCTTGAATTTGATATCCAAAGGGCAAAGTATAATTGATAATCTCTTGTTCGGAAAGCTGATGATAAACACGATAACGAATTGCCCATAACAAATTCTCTATGTCAATTAACGTACCGACAAGACGCAGCGCCAAAGTACGATCCAATCCCTGGAAAAGCCCTACACACCGCCACAGAGCACGATAATGCTCCAAATCCAAGGCCACCTCTAAAGAAAATAAACTTCGCTCAGCAATATAACGATTTAAAGCATGCGCCAACGTCTCATAATAAGGCGTATGATGTATTAATTCAATTGCTCGCGCTACACTACCACTGCGGACCATGCGCTCCATATCAGATGTTGTAAGTGTTACATATTTAACCATAGGAGACAACAAGTGTAATACCTGATCCCAAGAAGCCCCCGTCTCAATACCTCGTAACGTAGCTTTAAGATTATCCACTTCGTATAAACGCCACAACTCCATCAACAACTGCCGTCCTGGTTCAGGTGTCAAGTGAATCAACTTATTATACATGTCCGCTAGATACCAACGGATCTGGTATTCCACCCGGCGAGGAGTCAGTGAATGGCGTGGAATTTGAAGATAAACCCCATACACTGTTTTAGAAAGAATAGTCAGGATAGCGTCAAAATCCTGCGTATGGAACAACGTATCCCATACATCCTGTTTTAACATCATTGAATAACGCGCGCGGGTGGTTGCATTCACAAGCGCGTAAGCGGCAACCTCTCTTAAAGCCATACGTTT
>JAFGFI010000156.1 GCA_016931185.1 Anaerolineae bacterium | reverse complement strand
GTATTGCCGAGGGTGGGGGTGAAGATCCTTTCCTGGGGGCGGTACTGGCCCGCGCGCGGGTGCGGGGTTTCCAGGCTAAGGGACTGGCGGGCGATAAGCGTATCGTCGCGTGCCCCAAGCATTACGTGGCTTACGGCGCGGCAGAGGCCGGTAAGGATTACAACACGGTGGATATATCCGAGCGCACGCTGCGCGATGTTTACTTGCCGCCCTTCAAGGCTGCTTTTGATGAAGGAGCCGGTTCGGTGATGTCTTCCTTTAATGAGATTTCCGGGGTGCCCGCTTCGGCCAATGCCTTTATTTTGCGTACTGTTTTGCGAGATGAGTGGCAATGGCCCGGTGTGGTTTTGAGTGATTTTGACGCGCTAGGCGAACTCATCCACCATGGAGTGGCGGCGAATTTTAAGGAGGCTGCGCTCAGGGCTATTTTGGCCGGCGAGGATATTGATATGATGGGATACGCTTTTTACCAACATCTCGCGGCGTTAATCCGCGAAGGACAGGTGCCAGAAGCTTTGATTGATGAGGCGGTACGGCGTATCTTGCGTCTCAAAGTTGCATTAGGCATTTTTGAACATCCCTATACTGATGAAACACTGGCCTCCCAGGTGATTTTGCGGGAAGATTCCAGGACTTTAGCCTTGGAAGTGGCTCAGAAGTCCATCGTGTTGCTGAAAAATGAGGGGGGCGTGTTACCTCTTTCGCCTGCTTTTAAGAAAGTGGCCCTTATTGGCCCGTTGGCTGATAACCAGGCTGAATTGCTCGGTTGTTGGGCCTGCCAGGGGCGTGCCGGGGATGTGGAAACGGTGCTGGATGGTGCCCGCGCGGTATTAGCCGGTACAGATATAGAACTTACCTATAGCCGAGGCTGCGCGATAGAGGGTGATGAGGAACTGGATATCGGAGCTGCGACGACATTGGCAATGCAGGCAGATGCGGTAGTGCTGGTGTTGGGTGAAAGTGCAATGATGAGCGGTGAGGCGCATTCACGTGCATATCTGGGATTGCCCGGACATCAACAGGCTTTGTTTGAGGCTGTGGTGGCAATGTGCGCGGAGACCGGAATACCCATAATTGTGGTGTTGATGAGTGGGCGACCGTTGGTTATCCCCGATCTGGTAACGCGGGCGCAGGTAGTAGTGCAGGCGTGGCATGGGGGGATTCGTGCCGGGCGCGCTGTTGCCGATGTTCTCTTTGGGATTATCAACCCTTCAGGTAAACTGACCGTCAGCTTTCCACGTACTGAGGGCCAGATTCCCATCTACTATGCACATAAAAGCACCGGTCGTCCAGTGACGGGGCGGGGGGTAATCCAGTTTGATCGCCGCCACCGTTCTGAGTTTCTTGATCTGCCACCTTCTCCCCAGTTTGGGTTTGGCTATGGGCTGAGTTATACTACGTTTGCTTATAGTGATCTTGTAGTGGAAACGCCGGAAGTCCGATTAACAGGTACGGTCAGTGTTTCGGTAACAGTGACGAATACAGGCGAGCGGGCCGGTGACGAGATTGTGCAGCTTTACGTGCAAGACGTGGTGGGCCAGGTTACGCGCCCGGTGAAGGAACTGAAGGGGTTCAAGCGTATCTCCCTGGAGCCTGGAGAAAGTCAACGGCTGATATTTGAAGTTCCTGTGCAGAGCTTAGGCTTCCATGACCTGGATATGATCTACGTTGTAGAACCGGGAGACTTCAAAGTGTGGATTGGTCCCAACGCGCAGGAAGGATTGGAAGGCGCGTTTGTAGTAGTGGCAGCGGAGTAGTATGATGACTAACAATACAATGTACACAATAGCGCAATATTTAAATGTTCGTCGGGCCTATAGCCCTAGCTTTTCATCGGATGGACGCAAGCTGGCATTTTTGATGGATGTGACCGGAGTGCCACAGGTGTGGCAGGTGGCGGTGCCCCCGGTGTTGAGCGAGGTGTTGTGGCCCGATCAACTGACGTTTGGCAATGAGCGGGTGTCACAGCCCGTGTTCTCGCCCGCGCCCGGTGACACTCGCTTGATCTATTCCTGTGACATCGGGGGCAGCGAAAAAATGCAGCTTTTCTTGCTCTCTTTAGATGAGGGGACGGTGGTTAACCTGACCGCCGGATATGAAGATGCTATGCATATCTTTGGTGAATGGTCAGCGAATGGATCGCATATCCTTTTTGCCGCTAACCGTCGTGATCCGCGTATTTTTGATCTATACTGTCAACCTGTGTCCTCATCCGTGCCTGGAGAGGCGGTTTTGGTGTGGCAGAATGACAGGCCCGGTTACTTATATAATCAAAGCTTTTCTCCTGACGGACAACACGCTGTGGTTACACGGATGGCGAGTTCGTTTAATCATGATCTGCTAGAAATTGACCTGAAGACGGGTGCGGCCCGTGCTTTGTTGGCGACAGCTGCATGGGTGCGATTTCCTTCGATTCAGTATGCCCCCGACGGAAGTTCCCTGTTTATCAACACTGACCTGGAATCGGATTTCTTGTACATTGCGCGCCTTGATCTGGAAACCGGTTTGCTGGAAACTCTGAGCGCGCCGGCATCATGGGATTGTGAGGGGATGAAATTGTCACCTGACGGGCGACTTTTGGCGTATACGATCAACGTGGAGGGGGCGCACCAGCTCCAGATCTATGATGTGGCAACGGCTACCGTCCGCACGGCTCCGGGATTGGGTGAAGTTCCGGGGATGGTGATGGGGGATATTGCTTTTTCGTCTGTTGATCGACGGGTAGCGTTTGCATTCACCAGTGCCACGCGTACAACCGACGTATACGTCTGGGACCTAGTATGCGATCAGGTATTGCCTGTGACACGTGCTTCCCATGCCGGCATCCCAACGACTACGTTTGTCGCGCCAGCGTTGGTCCGGTATCCGACCTTTGACACGGATGAATCTGGTGCGCCGCGCCAGATTCCGGCCTGGTTCTACAGACCTGTGCCCATTGTAGCCGATCCCCCGACCGCACTACCGTTGCCCGTCATTGTGATGGTGCATGGTGGGCCGGAGGGTCAATTCAGAGCCTATTTTCATGCCCTGATTCAGTATTTTGTCCGGCACGGCTACGCGGTTTTGGCTCCCAACGTGCGTGGTTCTACAGGCTACGGCAAGACATACAGTCACCTGGACGACGTCGAAAAACGGATGGATTCTGTGGCCGACCTGGCGCATGCAGTATATTGGCTTCGGAATCAGCCCGGCGTGGATGGTGAACGCATTGTTGTCTTTGGTGGAAGCTATGGGGGCTTTATGGTCCTCGCTGCACTGACGGCTTATCCCGACTTGTGGGCGGCAGGTGTGGACGTTGTAGGCATCAGCAACCTGGTCACGTTCCTTGAAAATACCAGTGACTATCGCCGCGCGCACCGCGAGGCCGAATACGGGAGTCTGGCGCGGGATCGGGAATTCCTGGAAAGTATCGCACCCATTAACCACGTGGATAACATCTGTGTGCCCTTGATGGTCATTCACGGCGCGAATGACCCGCGTGTGCCGTTGAGCGAAGCCGAGCAATTGGTGGCGGTATTGAAACAACGCGACGTACCGGTAGAATTCCTGGTTTTTGATGATGAAGGGCATGGAATCGTGAAATTGAAGAATAAATTGGTGGCATATCCGGCCATCATCGCATTTTTGGAAAAATATGTGATGGGTGAATGAAGGATCGAGGATTAAGTATGGTGTTTTGGCATTACCTATCAAGATTTTTTAGGATCCAGGGGGATGAATATGATATGCGATTTGCCTGATTGGAATAATCCTAATGTAATTCAGCGAAATAAGGAAGCGGCGCACGTCCCGTTGGTGCCTTATTCGATGCCGGATGAGACATTTTCACCTTACGTGCAGTCACTTAGGGGCGAGTGGCGTTTCCACTATGCAGCACATCCATCCGAAGCGCCCGCAGATTTCTATCAGATTGATTTCGATGCGAGCGCGTGGGATACCCTTCCTGTGCCATCGAATTGGGAATTACAAGGATATGGTAAGCCTATTTATATCAATTGGGGCTATGCCTTCCCACAAGATGGTAAACCACGTACGCCACCACACCAGGGGCCGCCGGATGTACCTCTGCCTGTGATTCCTGATGATGATAACCCGACCGGGTCTTATTGGCGCGCGTTTACGATTCCCGAAGCCTGGGCCGGGCGTCAAATCTTTATTGTGTTCGAAGGAGTGGATTCTGCTTTTCATCTGTGGGTGAATGGGCAGGCGGTGGGGTACTCGCAGGATAGCCGTTTGCCCGCCGAGTTCGATCTCACGCCCTATGTTCAGGTGGGTGACAATATACTCGCGGTGCGCGTCTATCGTTGGTGTGACGGAAGTTATATGGAAGACCAGGACTTCTGGCGTCTAAGCGGTATTTACCGGGACGTGACTCTGTACGCAACATCGCGCGTCCATATACAAGATTATGCGGTCACGACATCGTTTGATGCCGATTATCAAGACGCGATGCTCCAGGTCACCGTGAAACTGCGTAATCACACTGCTGCTCAAGTGGAGAGTTATGCTGTCCGGCTATCGTTACTGGACGCGGCAGGTGAGCCGGTGTTTGGTAGCATGACGGCTGAACCAGGCACTGTGTCTGTGTCGGGCCCGATGCTTAGGGTAACCATACCGGCAGATGAAATTATGACTGTGTATTTTGAGAAACGTGTGGAGATGCCGGTGAAATGGTTGGCGGAAACCCCGTATCTTTACACGTTGTGGGTGCAGTTGGAAGATCAAAGAGAAGTGTTGGAAGTTCAGCGTTGCCATGTGGGCTTTCGCCAGATAGAGATCAAGGACGCACGTTTATTGCTCAACGGTGTGCCATTGGTGCTCAAAGGGGTGAATCGCCACGAACACGACCCGGTGACAGGGCACACGCTTTCCCTGGACTCGATGATAGAGGACATTAAGCTCATGAAGCAGGCTAATGTGAACGCAGTACGGACGTGCCATTACCCCGACGATGCGCGTTGGTATGATCTATGCGATCGGTATGGCCTCTATGTGATGGATGAGGCTAATATTGAAACGCACGGCTCATTGAGTAAGTTGGCAAATGATCCAACCTGGCGGGATGCCTTTGTAGATCGTGGCGCGCGGATGGTAGCGCGTGATAAGAATCACCCATGCGTTATTATGTGGTCCCTGGGCAACGAATCCGGTTATGGCCCGAATCACACAGCTACTGCTGAGTGGATACACGCTCATGATCCTTCGCGTCCGGTCCATTATGAGGGGGCAACAGGTTGGGGGAATACCTATGAGGGACCGCAGACTGCACCAGAGGTGGATGTGGTCAGTGTGATGTACCCGACATTGGAGCGTCTCGTCGAGTTGGCCGAGATACCCGGAGAACATCGTCCCGTGCTTATGTGTGAGTACGCGCATGCGATGGGTAACAGCCCTGGCGCGTTGTGGGAGTATTGGGATATTATTGAGAAATATCCACGCATAGCGGGAGGCTTCGTGTGGGATTGGGTGGATCAAGGCCTGCGGCAGCGAACAGGAAGTAAAATATGGTTTGCTTATGGGGGAGATTTTGGAGATGATCCCAACGATGGCAACTTTTGCATCAATGGCCTCATCTGGCCGGACCGGAAGCCTCATCCTTCTCTGTGGGAATTGAAAAAAGTGCAGGAACCGGTGTCGGTAGAATTCTTAGACCTGGAATCCGGAATCTTGAGGATTACGAATCGTTATACGTTCACACAATTAGGTGAGGATACTCCCTTAGACGTGATTTGGACGGTAGCGGCCGATGGTGAACTATTGCAATCGGGGACATTATCCTTGCCGGCAATTGCGCCTGGTCATAGTGAGGTAATTACGGTCCCCTATGAACGCCCGGTGTTGACACCAGGTACAGAATATTGGCTCAATTTACGCTTTGTTTTAAAATAGGGTAATCAGTTGTTACCTCAAGGGTATGAAATTGCATGGGCGCAATTCCTTTTGCCTTTTGCCGTCAAACATTCGGTTTGGCACTATCAGGATATGCCCATCTTGAAAGTGCAGCATATTGCGGAAAAGGGTGGGTTTCCGGCGACCGTGGTGGTAGATGGGGGGGAAGATTTTGTACTTATCTTCGAGCGCTCGACAGGCCGGATCGTGATGTGGCAGTATCGAGGACACTCGGTTGTCTGGACAGGCCCCGTTTTAAACCTCTGGCGCGCCCCTACTGATAATGATGCTCCGAACATGGCGGGGCTTTGGCGTGAGACGGGGATGGATACGTTGACAGAACGTTTGGGGACCTTTGCGATTGAGCAGCCATCGCCACAGATCGTGCGTGTCATCCAGCAGATGGCGACCAGTGTGCCGGGTATAACTGCCCACTATGGATATACAATCTATGGTAGTGGAGATGTCGTATTGGAGCATATAGTCTGTGTTGCCGGTGGTTTACCCCCGTTGCCACGTGTCGGCCTGCGAATGACCATGCCTAGTTCATATCAATCTCTCTCCTGGTATGGGCGTGGTCCCCACGAGAGTTATGCGGATCGCAAACAGAGTGCGCGTGTGGATGTGTACACTACAACAGTAATGGAAGATTATGTCCCTTACATCAAGCCCCAGGAGTATGGGAATAAGACCGATATCCGGTGGTTAGCGTTGACCGATAATGAGGGACGGGGTCTGTTGGTGGTGGGTGCTCCCACATTTGAAGCCAGCGCGCACCCCTTTGCTGCACAAGACTTAGAGGCAGCTCGGCACACATACCAACTTAAGCCCTTGCATTACATTATCCTTAACTTGGATTACACGCAATCGGGTCTGGGCAGTGCAAGTTGTGGCCCTGGGGTTCTCCCCCAATACGATCTCACGTCACGAACATACAAGTACAGTTTACGCCTCCGGCCCCTGGCTGCGGGTGATTCACCGGTGAGATTGAGTAAACAGTGGTTTGGATAAACGTGCGTCTCACCTGAATAGTTACTATTCAAGAAGGGCTTTATCGATTTCGAGCTGCGCTCGAAATCGATAAAGCCCCCCCCTTACAGGGCAAAAGCAATCCGTGTGATTCTCCAGCAGTGGGGTGTAATCGCCCTAGGGTGCGTTGAGTACAAAGTTCACGGCTTCCTCCAGGGGAGCGGTTGCCAGACCCATCACGTGATCTGCGCCGCCGTAGAAAAAGTAAATTGTACCATCCACCACCGGATTCGCGCAGGAGAAAACCACGTTGGGGACATCGCCCCGCAGTTCCCATAGCTCTTCAGGCCAGAAAATCGCAGCTTTGGGGCGGCGAAGTACTTTTGTCGGATCCTCCAAGTCTAACAAACACACACCCTGGCGGTAGATGTGCGCTGCATCATAGGCATGGTAGAACATTAACCAGCCATGTTCTGTCTCGATGGGCACGCCATTGCCCCCGACACTGGTGCAATCCCAGTCATTATCGGGACGTGGGCCGAAAATAGGGGCCATATCCATTTCATTCCAGGTACGCAGATCGTGGCTATAAGCCAGGCACACGTTAGGCCAGCGACGATGCAACGCCGCAAATCGCCCTTTGATTTTACGTGGAAAGAGCACGTGGTCTTTGTTATCTTCTCCCCGCACGAGTGGGTCTAATTTTTCCCAGGTAATCAAGTTAGTGCTGCGTGCTATCATCGGCAGAATTCCGCCACCTAAGTGTGTTGGCTTACCCTTGCCTGTGAACTCGCGCCCGTAGGCGGTGTAGGTCATATAGTACATGTCCTCAATTTTGACCACGCGCGGGTCTTCCAGCCCTCGTGAATCTACGCCGTCTTCTGTGGGTTCTAAAACCGGCTTGCGCAGGCGATTCCAGTGGATACCGTCTACGCTGACTGCATAACCAATCCGGCTGACCCAGTCAAGTCCTTGAGCGCGGTAGAACATATAAAACAGGCCGTTATCATAGAGAACGCCGGCATTAAAAACATTGTAACATTCCCATTCTGAGGTGGGATCGGGGAGCAAAATAGGGTTAATGGAACAACGTTGTAATTTCATCACATATACCTCCCGGTTATAATGAACCCCAATTTGGAATGATTGCTCGCAGTATACCTTGGATAACTTCAAAGTGCCAGGATGATGCCCTCATTGGCACGCAATGAGCATACATTCAACGCAACATCCCCGGTGCGATCCAGGTGTGTTGAGAGTACGATTTCACCCCGATTGAACTCTGGAAGTGCAAGGGATCGCGGTTCGGCGGAGAAGTTAAGTGCGATCAGGTAGCGTTGCACCCCTGCCTCGCGGAGATAAATATAGACATCATCATATTCTACGTCCAGCGGGCGGTAACTCCCCCCGTAAAGCGCAGGACTTGCGCAGCGCAGTCGCAACAGATGATGATACAGCGTCAAGATAGATGTCGTATTCTCAGCTTGCTCAGCAACATTGCGTCCTTGATAGTCATTGGCGACGGGCAGCCACGGCTCCACACCTGCCGGACTGAAGCCCGCATTAGGGCCTGCATCCCACTGCATCGGTGTACGGCAGACATCGCGGGTGCGTTCTGGCCCCAGGTTAATACCCTGTGGATCTTGAATCTTATCCGGTGGGATCTTCACATCCTCCATACCGATTTCTTCACCGTAGTAGATCGTGGGGGTGCCGCGCAGTGTGAGCAACAGCATCGCGGCCACACGCGTCTGTGCCTGCCCCCCGAAGCGCGTCGCCAGCCGCATGCGGTCGTGGTTGCCCAACACATAGTTAGGCCAGGCAAACTCAGGCAGTGCCGCTTCCATTGCATCCACACTGGCGCGCATACGTTGTGCATCCCATATCATTCCATCCATCAGTCGGAAGTTAAAAGGCAGATGTAACTCGTCTCCCTGTTCGCCGTAATACTTTACCCACATTGGCAATGGCCCCCACAATTCACCAATGGCGCAGCGATCTCGGTATGCATCCAATACCTGGCGGATTTCGCGCATCAAGACGTGGTTTTCGTCTAAGTACATATTGTGAACTTGCAACAAACGGCTGAAAAGATCATTCGCAGGCAAATTGGGCGGAGCATTGGGGTTGGGGGGATTATCGCGTAAGTCCTTATCCTTGAGCAACAGACCGATCACGTCCATACGGAACCCGTCTACACTGTGTTCCAGCCAGAAGCGTAGCGTGTCATACATCGCATCCCTGACTTCGGGATTGCGCCAGTTGAGTTCGGGCTGTTCCTTGCAAAACTGGTGTAGATAATACTGTCCCGTCACTTCGCTATATGTCCACGCCGGCCCGCCAAAAAAGCTGCCCCAGTTGTTAGGCGGTCCACCATTAAGGGCCGGATCGCGCCAGATATACCAATCGCGTTTCGGGTTATCGCGGCTGCTGCGGCTTTCAATAAACCACGGGTGTTGATCTGATGAATGGTTAGGAACCCAATCAATGATGATTTTGAGGTTTCGCGCGTGTGTTTCAGCTACTAGCCGGTCAAATGTCGCCAGATCGCCAAACATGGGATCTACGTCACAGTAATCGGCCACATCATAGCCAAAGTCGGCCATAGGTGAGGGATAGAATGGGCTGAGCCAAATTGCATCAACCCCCAGGTTCTGTAGATAATCTAGCTTTTCGATGATTCCCTGCAAGTCACCTATCCCATTTCCGGTTGTATCCTTAAAACTGCGCGGGTAGATTTGGTAAACTACGCCGCGCTGCCACCAGAGAAATTCATTTTTAAATTGCGCCATAAATATTTGCTCCTTGCCCTTTCCAGAGTGTGATGTACCTGTTTAAATCCAATCTTGTTTCTCTACTGTTTTTTCAGTTTTGACATTACCTGTGTGGTAAGTAGATTGGGGTTCAAAAAGTAGGACGTGAACTTCGTTTTCCGCTACCGGTTTGTGTTCTATGCCGCGCGGCACGATGAAGAATTCGCCTGTCTCTAGCACCACATCATCTTGCTGCCGCAATTGAATGACCAGGGTTCCCTCAATCACCAGGAACATCTCATCCTCGGTTTCATGGTGATGCCAGACGAACTCACCTTGTAACTTGGCCAGCTTCACATACTGTCCGTTTAGCTCCCCCACGATTTTGGGCGACCAGAGGTCGTCGAAGCGTGTGAACTTTTCGGATACATTAACTTTCTGCATTATGCTCCTCTTATACCTATCAATCGTAATGGGTTGCTGACACCCACTTTTGTCAATTCTTCCCTTGAAAGTGTGTTTAATCCTGCTAAATGTGCCATACATTGGGCCATTGTCGCGGAAGAGCCGACGAGACACTGCTTTTCTGGATTGTGGAAACGGCCCGATGGTTCCAGAATTGCGTCATTGTCGAGAACGTGGTAGCGACCAGGGGGCAGACCCGCTACTGGGGAAGCGTCACTGACAACGATAAGTTTGTCTGCACCCTTAGCCCGCACTGCCGTTTTGAGGACCGGCGCAGGCAGGTGATGCCCGTCGGCGATCACCATTGCGGTATAGGCGTCGTGAGCTAATCCAACCCATAACGGGTTATCGTGACGGGGTAGCAGATTAGGCAGCCCATTACCCAGGTGTGTGAGTGCAGTTGCACCCGCATCCGCCAAGCGATCCAGATCGGCAGTTGTGAAGAGTGAGTGCCCGATAGAGACGGTGATACCCCGTGCTACTGCAAAACGCGCCAGCTCGTCTGCGCCGGGCAGTTCTGCTGCCACGGTCAGCAACCGCACGCGATGATCCGCCCAGGTGAGTATTTTTTCCAGAAGCGCAATATCGGGAGTGCGAACGTAAGCAGGATTGTGTGCACCCACGGCTCCCGGTTCACGGGAGATGAAGGGGCCTTCGATATGAAAGCCTAATATACGTCCTTGAAATGCATTGCTCGCGTCCGTCATCACACGTACCATTAGGGAAAGATTACGCTCGTAGACATCAAGGGCGCTGGTGATGACTGTCGGTAGGAACGCTGTTGTTCCCTGTGTCAGCAATGCCCGGCAAGCACGGACAAAGTCCGCTTCTGTCAAATCTGGACTGGAAAAATCTACACCTAAAAAACCATTGACTTGAAGGTCGATAAAACCAGAAACTAAAGACATGGGCAACGCTCACTATTTATACATTCGCAAAAACCACATACTTGCTTCATTCTTGCCTCTACTGGTGCAATAATACTGCTGCCGGTTCATCCATATAGAACTCACAACGGGAATGGTGTTGGAGAATGGAAGAAGGATGTCTATTCGTTACCGGGCCTTCCACCGCCTTCTGGATGGCCTCTGCCTTGCGCGCATCCGGTACGGTGCAAACAATGGCCTTGCTTTTCATAATTTGCCGTATACCCATTGAGATCGCCTGGGTGGGCACGTCTTCCAATGTGGGGAACCATCCCTCGCCCAATTGCTGGCGGCGGCACGCCTCATCCAGGTTTACCACAATATAAGGCTCCTCCGTATTGAAGTCGGCAGGGGGATCGTTGAAAGCTAAATGTCCGTTTTCGCCAATACCAATGCAGGCTACATCAATACGCAGCTCACGGATCAAGGCCCCTAGCCGCGCACATTCAGCGATAGGATCATCGGATTCCCCATTGACAAAGTGGAACTGTTTCAAATCCGGTACGTGATTCACAAATCGTTCTCTGAGATATTTGCGGAAGCTCGCCGGGTGTGATTCCGGTAAGCCGATATACTCATCCAGATGAAAAGCCGTCACTTTTGACCAATCTACGTCTTGCTGTACTAATGATGATAACATCTCAAACTGGCTTATACCGGTGGCAAGAATGATGTTGGCTTCACCATATATGGCGATTGCCGCGTTAATCCAATTTTGGGCTTGATAGGCTGCAGCCGCCCCCATCTCTAATTTACTTTTGAAAATGTTTAAGTTCATAATTCCTCCATTTCTACAGTGTCAACAGCCACTCTGCGACTTCCAGGGCGAAGCGAGTTTTTATTGCGCGCAAAGCTAAGTCTGGATGCCGTTCACCGGGAATCTCAAAGTTGAACGTGCCCTGATAAGGTATTTCTTTGAAAGCTGCCATCACGGCCAACCAATCAATATCACCACCTCCCGGTGTAAGGTGTTGGTCTCCCGAACCATCATTATCAGAAATATGTGTCGCGATGAGATAGGGACCAAATTCGCGCACGACAGCCGGCAGATCTAATTTTGCCACGCGCGCGTGTGATGTATCTAGCGTAATACCTATAGCTGGATGATCAATAGCTGCCAGTAATTCCAGTATTTCTGGAGGTGTACACGCACCACGCCGCATCAAGTTTTCAAGGCCGATATGTATTCCGCGTTTTCCCGCAAAATCTCCCAAATAGCGGAATGTTTCCACATTACAGTTCATAATACGCATACGCTCCGCTCGTGTCGTGAACATTTGCCTCCCCCCCGGGTGAATGACCACGTTTTTGACTCCCAGTTGGTATGAAATCTCTATATGACGGAGAAGATGTTGTACATCTTGCTCTCGCTGTTCCTTATCGGGGGCTGCAACATCAGCAGATAGGAATGCGTGCGCCTGGGGAAGTATCAGATTATGCTCCACCCCATAGTGCCGCACTTCGGCAATATGGGCCTCACAGTCACTATCCTGCTCAAGCTGTGATAGGTGTTCGGTGGATACCTCGAAAGCCATCCAGCCACAGGTTTGCAAATGACACAAAGCTTCCAGAAGTGAGACTTCTGCATACATTCCAGTCCAGATACTTGGGATCATGTAAATTCTCCTTGATTAAGATTATGGCACATAACGACTCACGCCGTTTGTAGTGCCGATCCAGACAATCCCCTCATCCGTCACATAGAGAGCATTGATATTTTCAGAGATCAGACCCTCTTCTATAAAAAACGACTGCCAGTTTCCGGTCACAGGATCTAAATGCCCTAAACCATATCCACCTACCCAGATCCCGCCATCGGGTGCGACGGCGATCGTTGTGGCATAGCCATCGGCCCACGGATAGACAGACCAGGTTTCTCCATCCAGGTGATAGAGATCATCCCCGGCAACCCAGAGGCTGCCATCCGTAGTGACTACTAGGTCGTGGATATACTCAGGTGCATTTCTATCTGTCGTGGGGGATTGCCAAGTATGGCCATCAAAGTAGGCTAAAAGATATTCATCCTGGTAAATCCCCGTAGTCCACACTGTGCCATCAGGTGCAACATAAACCCAATCTGCATATTCAGCAAATACCGGGTGATCATCAAATGTAAGTATTACCCAATCATCAGTTGCCGGATTGTAACTAAGCAACTGCTCTTCGGTACATACCCAGTACATACCATCTGGCGTGAAGGCAAGTTGAAAGATATGCCCTACGTCGTGCCACTCAGAAATGGCTTGGAATGATTCTGGTGTAGATTCCTCCCAGAGGCTCCCGTTATATTTCAAGAACGATTCATATTCGCCAATCCATATCTGACCTTCCAGGTCCACGCCCAGGTAGTAGGGCCAATCCGATGCGCCATCATCCTCAGTGAAGATCGTCCATGTGTCTGCCACCGGATCATAGCGCGTCAATCCGCTACCGGGATGTGAAAACCAGATCGCGCCGCTGCCATCTTGCTGAATATCATATATGTTGTTGCCACCAACCGTCTTATCCAGCCACCATGATTCCCAATCATTGCCATCATACAACGCCAACCCGCCTCCCGCTGTGCCCACCCACAGTCCTGCATCATCTTCAAACATACATATCCCCGGTTCTTCTGGGATATAACCCGGCTCTGACTCAAAATATTCCCATTCCCCGGACGTCGCTATATAACGGAGGACTCCTGCATTAACGGTAAACCAAAAATCGCCATCGCGGGTCTGCATAATGGCATATACATCTTCTCCTTCGAGTTGCGAAACAGAATTCCATTCCCCTGTGTTCGCATCTTGCCACATTGCGCCTTCTGAAAAGGCCGCCCATACGGTCCCATCCATAGCGATAAAAATATCATGAATGTAGTTATCAATCAACCCATCATCCATTGTGAACGTTTGCCACGCGCTGCCGTCAAAATAGGCCAGGATATCGCCTTCTATTACTGCCCAGATTCCATCATTCTGATCGATAGCTAAGTGTTGTATATTCGGTTCAACATCGGGTAATGGCGGGTAAACGGGCGCGTTCCAGGTTGTGCCATCAAAAACATTAAGTCCTCGTTCGCCATCTCTCGTCCCGGCCCACAAAATTCCATCTTGATCCAAGAACAAGGTTTGTACTGCTGCACTATCCAGCCCATCCTGCTTATCGTACAACCACCAGTCCTCCTCATCGTCGTAGACTAATCCCATGTCTGTAGCAATCCACAGATTCCCGTCACCATCAAGTAACAAATCATTGATCTGTGTGGAGGGCAGGCCGTCGAAGACATCAAGTGTTTCATACGTAAAATCACTCAGGTTGAGGATGGTTAACCCACCTCCTGACCCTCCAAGCCATAAATAATCTCCCTGGTGTGCCAGAGCCTGGATAAAATTCGCGTTGGTATACCTGCTCCATCCTGACTCGATTGAACCGACGGGTAATGTGGTAGGGGGGATAGGTTCAATGCCGGCAAGTGTCAATGCGACAGCGTCGGCATTCGCGTAACCGGTTTCACTGGACATGATTAACACATTCACAATATCTTCGGTCTCAATCACAATGGTTGTTATATAGGACCACGTATTTCCCTGGTTGCGTTGATCAACAAACACTATTTGCTCACCATCTTCACCATAGAAAATCATAAATGGCGTGTCTGTGGCCCGGTCATCCCCCATCGGCCACCAGGCCCAAACTTCGTACTCGCCGGCTGTGGGAACCTCAAAGCTATACCACACAGTACATCCCTCACATGAAGGCTCAGCATACAAAAAGTCCATACCGTAGCAGACGCCCCGGCAATCGCCATTTTCACAAAGACTCCAGTCTCCGGATTCAATTTCGAATCCTAGTCCATCTGGACGCGCCGCGTCTGCATTATCTATAATCCATCCTGCTGAAAGGGGCACAGGCGTGGCTTCCTGGAATGTGGAAGTTGTGGATGGAATCGCTGCATCCGTCTGGCGCGCTGTGGCTGTTGGTAAGATGACGGGAATTTCCTTAACTTTTTCGTCACCTATATAGGGCCGGATGAAGAAGACAAAAGCCAGGATTATTGAGACAAGTACCCCTAGTCCTCCCAATCCCAGTGTCCACCATAACCATGGAGCGGACTTGCGTGGGGACGTGGTAGTAGGGGTAGGGAGGGGTGCCTCTTCTATAAACGGGGAGGATGGTATGGCAGTTATTGGGGTTTGAATGTGTTGATCGGATGTACTGGGCATAACTTTTGTCCCCGTTCCTTCTACTAGGGGCATTGTAGCAGTTGGTTCACCGGGTAATTGGGGTAAATCCTCCTCTGACCATGCTCCGGCCACAACTTTTTCTAATGTCTCAGCCATAACCGCGGCAGTTTGGAAGCGGTCCTCAGGCCGTTTTGCCAGTGCTTTCAAGATGATACGTTCCACCGGTTCAGGTAAGTCTGGTCTGGCGGAACGTGGCAGGGGCAGTGGGTCATGGACATGTTTGAGCAACACCGCCAACGGCGTCTCTGCATCGAAGGGGACATGTCCGGTGACCATTTCGTAGAGTACTATCCCCAATGCGTAGATGTCACAGCGGTGGTCTAGTTCCTGCCCCATCCCCTGTTCCGGCGCCATGTAAGCCGGGGTGCCGATGACTGCGCCGGTATTGGTAAAACGCGCTGTTCCCGCAACCAGTTTGGCGATGCCAAAATCCATCAAAAAAGCGTTCCCTTGTGCATCAAGCAATACATTGCTCGGCTTGACATCCCGATGGATGACACCGTAACTATGCGCGTAACCCAGAGCACGGCCTATCTGTCCTATAACGCGTCCTGTTTCGTCCAGGGGAAGCGGGCCACGCTTGATAATCAGGTCGTTTAATGATCCCCCCTCAATGTAGCGCATGACAAGGTAGGTGATACCCTCCTGTTCCCCATAATCATGAACCGGCAGGATGTGAGGATGTTCTAAATGCGCCAGTGTGCGCGCTTCTTGTTCGAAACGCGCAATAAATGTTCTATCTTGAGTAAAATGCGCGGGTAGGATTTTGACGGCCACATAGCGATCCATCGAAGGTTGATATGCCTTAAAAACAGTAGCCATCCCGCCCTGGCCGATCTGTGAGAGTAATTGGTACCCGCCCAGGGTTTTTCCAATGTAAGGATTCATAGTAAACCTCCCTATCGGACAAACTATCTATGTTTTACTATAAGATCGGGCATAAAGCAACACGGATACAAAAACTACCACGGCAAGCAATAAATCACCAGAGATCAGTGCAATGGTTACACGCGGGCCAACTGATTCAAACAATTGGCCGATCAGCCAGGGTAAGGTTATTCCTCCCAGGCTTCCTCCCACGAAAAACCAACTGGTTGTTTTTCCCGTGATGGTCAATTGTCGCTCGGCGAAGGAAATCATCGTGGGGAAAATGGACGCCATTGAGAAACCTACCAGCAGGGTGCCGGTCCAGAGCGCAGCCAGCGAAGTGGGCCATGACAGTAACACGGCAGCCCCTATCAAACATCCTGCCAGGTCACCGGTAAGTACCTGGTGCGGGGTAAATCGTGTGGTGAGCGGAATGGAGAGCAACCGCCCGGCAGTGAGCGCACCCCAGAAAGCCGAGGTTAAATAAGCGGCAGAGACTGCATCTCCCAATTGTGAGGCTTTAGCATACGTGGCAATCCAGTTCCCGAAGCTCCCTTCCGCGCCCACGTAGAGGAAAAAGAAGGCCGCGATCAACCCTAATAACAGAATATTTGAGCCATTGCCATTGTCCGATTCCTCGGTGGGTGATGTAGGGTTTGCTTGTCGCCATACACCTGCAGCGACCGGGAGCATGACTAACGCCAATATCCAATAAGCCCACGCAATGCCACCGGTGGCGGCGATGACCTGTGCAACGACAATGGGGGCCAGGAACGCACCTACCCCAAAGAAAAAATGTAGCGCGTTCATATAGGGGGGGACTTGCTCCCGGTGAACCCAGACCAACAATGTATTTCCCCCTACATCCAATGCGCCTTGAAACATTCCCATAAGCAAGAAGACCAGGATTAATCCCCACCATAGCGGGACGACGGGAACGACAGCCATCATAATTGCGATTAACAACATCATCAATGCCATTAAAGGATTGCCGCGCACACGATCATACAGCCGCCCTCCGATAGATGCTCCCAATAAGTACCCTAATGCATGTACACTAATGGTGTAACTGATTTGGGTTAGCCCTACTTGAGTTTGCTCCGCCAGATTGGTCAACGTCGGTCCTAACGTGGAGTAAGACAGCCCCAATGCTACAAAGGCGGCATAATAGCCAATAGTTTGATACATTTTAAGTGTGTGAGCAGGTGAGGATTTAAGAATTTCAGTGTTCATTTTTCTCCGTATGTAATTCGTGATTCGCAATTCGTTATTCAAACATTATCGTCAGCCGCCGGCATAGTTGTGTATTCGATACTACATCTACCGAGTCCACGAACTGGTTTACTGAGCCAATGGGCACATGGATAGCACGGACTTCTTCATTTTGAATAGTAGCATACAGCGCATCAGCAAAGTTATCGCCGTGGATAATGAGATAGGGACGATCATAGAAATATGAAACTTTCGCGGATTGTGGTGCTGTAAGTTCCAGCGTGTTCTGGCGTTCAGCTAAAAATTCATAGATTTGCGAAAGATACGATTCCCGTTCCTGCCATTGTTGTGCAGCCAATACGCACTGGAAGAGGGGGAGTAATGTTACGGCACAATCCAATTGTGAGAAAGCTGTACCTAACCATTTGCTATACGGTGCATATTGTCGTTCTTGCAAAAAACAGAGATGCATTATGTATTGGATGAGGCGCGCCGCGATGAGACTGGAGCCAATCTCATCTCCCACGTCACCACAGCGTCCCATAAAAGGTTCCTCTTGCGCGATTTTACGCCAATCTGATGCCATCAAATACAACCAAATGTCGCGGGGATAGTACGTGAATTTTTGTTGAAGCTGTGTTAGGCCTAGATCGTCGTGAAATATCCGTCCAGCCACTATTGTACGCAATTTCTGCTCAGAAAGTGTTAGCCAATCTTGAACCCTCAATTCAGCATAAGGATCAATACCCAAGTAATGCTCAAAATACATCTGTAACGTATGAATCTCCACACGGTGTTGTACGGGGCCGGTCTCTAAGGGTTCCAGGCAACGGGTTCCTTCACGGTCGGGCGCGCCAAAATGCGTGGAATACCCACAAAATGTATAGGGTAATTTCTCGGCCAGTGTCTGCCAGACGGCCTCTTTATGCCGCTTGTAGTCCGCTTCGGAGAGAAAGAGCTGGTGGCGTGGCCCCCAATCGTGATCGGTAGATTGAGGAGTGTCAAAACCCAGCACATCAGACCCCGCTCCAATCCTGGCAGCAGTGTACTTTAAAGTTGGAAATTCTACTTCCAGAATGGGTTTGACGGCTTCCTGAAAAAACAATTCACTGAGTTTCAATCCAGGGATGAAGAGCGGCATAGATGGCTCCTATGAGATGAAATACACCCAATTCATTATGTTTCACGTAATCAAGGTATGGGGCAGAAAATCTGCCCGATTCAAGTATACCACGGCAGGGCGATCTGTCTTCTCCTCCTCGCCAAAGTCAACCCGTGTGATTGCAGTGTTGTTCATATAGAACCAGATCTGTTGTTCAAAAGGAAGTGCAAGAATTGCACATATTAAGTGGGTAAAAAATCCTCCATGGCTGACGATGGCCACGCGATCTGAAGTGTTCCCATGACGGACTAACAATTCGGCCAATACGCGCTGGGCACGGATAGGGCGCTCTGACTGTTCCTCAAAGGGACGGTTCCACCATCCGGCCTCGGTTACATCCTCTGGTAGAACTAACTCAGGGTAGTGTGTGGTAAAATAGGTGCTGGTTTTGCCAGGTTGTCCTATCTTTTCCTCGGTGGCTGGATCTACTAGAAACATTCCGCCAGTTTCATGCAAATCTTTCCATCCTAACAAGGGTAATTTAAGTGTGCGGGAAATGATGCTGCCTGTAGCTACCGCGCGCAACATCAAGCTGGTGTAAAGATGTGTAATATTAAAACCGCGCACATTTTGCAGATCGACGCCCAGGATAGGTTCTTCAGGACGCGATCTACAGAGAAACTCCGCGACGTGTTGTGCTTGTTGTCGGCCTATAACTGTTAAGTCTGGGTCAGAATATCGACCTTCATTAGATCCGGTTTCAGCATAGAGCTTGTTATTTTGTGACTGTCCATGACGAATAAAGTAGAGTTGCATAGAATGAATATACTCCTATTATGATAATTTTGCACTGTGTGCCCTTCAGAAATGGTGTGCCCTTCAGAAATGGTCCGCCGGTTGCGCGACAAGCAATGCCAGATCGCGAGCAATGCTAAGGTCGGCCTGCGCGCCCAGTTCTTTGAAAATCTCGATGGCCTGTGTCAAATAGATTCGAATTTGCTGCGATGGAATGAGTCCTGTCTCAATACCAAGACGTGCTAGAGAAGTTTTTATCAAACCAATTTCATAATTGCTTTGTAGGTTACAGAGGATGTGCAATCCGGCATGCAATGCTGCTAGAGCTGCTTCAAATTCCCCGCGTGCCATATAAATTTCACCTGCGATACGCTGTGATAACCCCTCTTCTAAGGGCGCATTGGAGGCTTGTGCCAGTGCTATGGCGTGTAAAACGTGTTGAAGTGCGGGATCGAAATTGCCCTCCGTTAGCTCCAGTTTTCCCCACACCCGCTCTAACTCAGATAAATATACTTTCGAACCTGCGTCTACCAGAAGTGATTGCGCGCGTGTCAGATAAACACGGGCTTGCTCTAACTTCTGTTGATATATATACACATGTGCCAGGTTGATCAGCGTCATAGCTTCGCCACGGGGGACGCCAATCTGTTCCCAAATGGTGAGGTGTTGCTCGTATAAACTCGCTGCCTGTTCCCACTCCCCACGTTTAAAATGAATATTTGCCAGGTTATTCCCACTCATAGCCTGCCCATAAATATCGCCAATCTCCTGTTTGATAGTCCAACTTTGGAAATATGCATCTCCCGCCCGTTCCCAGTCTCCTTGATAGACATAGGCTATGGCGAGATTGTTATAAGCGTTGGCCTGGCCTCCTGGATCTTCAATTTGTGCATATACTTGTACGCTTTCTAGCCCGTATTGTACTGCCGCCTGAAAATCTCCGCCGCGGACATTTATGCCGGCCAGATTATAAAGCGATTTTCCCAATGCTTGCCGGCCCTCATAACTGTCAATTTGAGAAGCGATTTCCAGACCTTTGCGACACCACATAGCTGCGTTATCATTCTCCCCACGATGATAAAAAACCCTGGATCCCAAGATGTAAATATGGGCGGCCTCAACACTCGGTACCATTTCTTTTAAAAAGGTGAGTCCTTTTTCTAACCATGTAAGCACTTGATCATATTCATCTCGTAACTCATACACACTGGCAATTTTGTAACATAAATCGGGTAAAGATGGGAAAGGTTGTTGCTTACTAGAAGGGAATACCTGGGCGGTTCCGGACTCGGCCAGGGAATACGCAAGGGTATAATGTTGTAATGCTTCCTCATAATGCCCAATCAAGGTTAGGACCTCCCCTAAAGAGGTATGTGCCTGCAAGCATAATCCTGCAAACGAACTGTTTATAACTTTAATGGCCTCTTCTGTTTCCAGTGTTTCTAGTACACGCCGGTACCATGACAATGCCGCGTCGTGTGCATAAGACTTCTGAGCTTGCATGGCGGCTAACATACCATATTTTAACGATTTTTCAATCTCCCCTGCTTCTCCAAAGTGATAGGCTAATGTCTCTGCAAGGCGTGTTAACTCTGTGCCAGCACGTTGTTCTAAAGCTTCTCCGGCCTTGCGGTGTAAAATGCGCCGGCGCAGTGGTCCTAAATCTGCATACAACACGTACTGAATCTCGGCCTGGGGAAAACGCAAGTGCGCATCACGTTCCATTTTCGCCTGGCCGATTGCTGAATGGTGGCCCATTTCAGAATGACCGGTTTCCTCCACAAGTTGGCGCTCTAAGGCCTCGTCTAAGTGTTCTAGGACTTTCCATTCTGATAGCCCGCTCATCTCATATAAATCTTTAAAATTGAATGTCTGGCCTAACACTGCCGCCTGCCGCAATAGTGCCTGTGTGCCGGTGCTTAGATACCCTACCCGACGTAGTACTGCCTCGTGGGCACTTTGTGGTAAGCGAATTTCCTTGAGCGCGGAAAGATGGCGCGCCATTTCCGAATGGCGCTCCATTCGAGAAGTGTTAGTGGAAGATATTCCATACGGTGGCACCAGACCTTCGTCTTCTAACCCTTTAGCAACTTCCTCTACATAAAACGGGTTGCCGGCAGTACGTTGGTAGATTTTCTCGACCAGATCTGGAGGAACAGAACGTTGCCAGATATAGGTTAGAATGTGGTTGACTTCTTCGTACCGCAAACGTGTCAGTGGGAAATGACGGTAGGTTGGATGGCTGCGTAATCCTCTGAGTGTTTCCAAGAGCGGGTGTTCGGGATCCAGGTCCATATCGCAGTAAGTACCAATAATAAATAAGGGTATGGACGGTAAATGACGACCTAGATACAGCAAGAGATTCAGACTGTCCTGATCGGCCCTGTGTAAATCTTCTAAAATTAATAACCAGGGGCGTTCTTGTGTGGCTTGCTCGATAAAGCGTGTGACGTGGGTCATTAAACGTAACTGTTCCTGTTTAGCCTCCAGTGGCGGGGGGATATAGAGATCAGGCAACATCTGGTCTATATCGGGAATCAGACGCGCGAAATTGCTGATGAGTTGCCGTGTCTTCTCATCAAAAAACTCAGGAGGTACGGTAGCAAAATAATTCCGCAAGACTTCGGTGATGAGTTGATAGGGCGGGGCACTTTCTAATTTTTGACAATGTGCGATCAACAATACAGGCGGCTGGCATTGTAACGCCACTTGTTGGGTCAGACGGGTTTTCCCAATGCCGGGTTCCCCTGTAATGAAAGCCAGTTGTCCATGCCCGTTGCGGGCCTCTTCCCAACACGACAGCAAGGCACGTAACGGTTTTTCGCGTCCTACCAGGAGCGGTAACTGTGGTGAGATAACGGATTCTACATGAGCCGAGAGGCTGCTTAAAATGCGGCGGACTTGCTGCGCACTGGCATAGCGGTCATTTGGATTCTGCGCCAATAGCTTGAGGATCAGATGCTCCAGGGTTATGGAGATGTGGGGATTCAATGCCCGCGGAGAACGGGGTACTTGATTCAGGTGTGCCTGCATCACTGCTAACGCCACATCATTGGGAGTATCGTTTTTTAGTGGCATTTCATTACCCGGTATTGTGTCAGTTCTTGATGAAGCATTTTTTTCTACCCAAGAAGTAGCTACCCCGGACAAACTCAATAATGGCAGGTCCGGAGCTTCAAAGGGTAAATGTCCTGTGGTTAGTTGATAGAGAATAACACCAAGTGCATACAGATCGGTACGCGCGTCCAGTGGCTGACCCAAGATTTGTTCTGGAGCCAGATAATCGGCAGTCAGGAAGAGTTTTGGTGTGTTCAACAAATTACGACCTTCCACCAAACGGCCTAAACCAAACCCGCTCAATTTGGCTATAGGTCGCCCACGTTCCGTATCCATGACTACAAAAATATTTTCTGGTTTTAAATCTCCCAGGATTACACCCCGGTGATGGGCATGATCCAATGCCGCAGCAATATCAATAGCGATGTCCAGGGTTTGGGATATGGGTAGAGGTAAGGTGTCGGGGAAAAAATGCGAGGTCGTCGCTGCGGATGGTGGGGGAGATCGCAACGATATATACTGTGTTAGTATTTCTTCCAAAGTAGGCCCGTTGATAAATGTCTCAGTACCAAACACACGTTCACCGTCTCTGTCCCAACTCCAAACCTTAATGATATTGGGATGTGTCAGTCCCATAATTCGCCGGGCCTGCCGTAAAAAATGAGATATTGTCTCTTCACTAAATGTAGGTGATAGGACTTTGAGTGCCACAGTACGTATTTCTTCCAGGTCTGTTGCTTTCAGAACTGTCCCTAAATGCCCCGCACCGATGTGGTTCTCAATCCGATAGCGATTCTTAATGACTTGACCGGGCAAATTGAGTGTTTCACGGGCATTAACTGCTGCCAAAGCGGTTTCAACGGTGGGATAGATGGCGAAAAAATCGGCATATCCTCCCAATCGTATGACTTTCTGTACACT
Source organism: Anaerolineae bacterium (assembly GCA_016931185.1). Classification (GTDB taxonomy): domain Bacteria; phylum Chloroflexota; class Anaerolineae; order B4-G1; family SLSP01; genus JAFGFI01. The sequence continues at coordinate 18,370 of JAFGFI010000156.1, read as the reverse complement.
GTCGGAGGGGCCAGCAAGGACAAGGGTTCCTTGTCGTTCCCGATCCAGGGCCACCAGAAATTTAAGGCTGGCAGTCGTTAAAATTTCTACTTGAGATAAATCAATGATCGAGCTGGCGGCTGCATCTTCCTTGTCCAATCGGGCTAATTGTTGTGCTAACTGATCCATTCCTCGCGCGTCAAACACACTTGTTAGGGTCAAGATAGCCGTTTCACCGTTATTTGCAAATTGCAAATCAACGGCGCCGGGGGGAGTCAGGTCAAAGGTCATACCCTCATACATTATATCAATTTCGCACTTTGGCAACGTGTTATCTTGTTCCTGGTAAGTTACCGCCGTAGCTAACATATCTTCCAACATATCATCACTATAGGTTGGATCGTGATGAAAGAGGTAGAGTTTTTTTACGCCCGCTGCGCGCGCTAAATCTACCCCAATCATAGCAGAACTATGGCCCCAATCTACTTTTTCCCAGGACTCTTTAAGTGTGTACTGTGTATCAAAAATCAACGCATCTGCATTTCTAAAAAACTCAATATGGGGTTGGACGCTGGCGTCATCTAGTTGTTTATATTCCGCATCGCTGGCATATACTAAAATACTGTGTTGATCCTCGATGCGATAACTATAGGCATCTCCGGGATGTGCATTCTTAATCATATTTACCTGGACGTTGCCAATTGTGAGCGGTTCGCCCGGTTGGATTTGGATAAATTGAATATCGGCGCGCATATAAGAAAGTGAAACCGGCCAAGTGCGCGGGTGCTGTTGCGCCACAAAGATAGATTCTAGTTCGTGCCCTCCATAGATAAAAATGCGGTTGCCGGGTACAAATGCGGGCCTAAACATCGGGAATCCTTGAATGTGATCCCAGTGCAAGTGGCTGATAAAAAGATGCAGAGTTCCTTTCCCTTGTCCAAAGAGGCCTTTGAGCAATTCATATCCTAGTTGATGAAATCCCGAGCCGGCATCAAGTACCAGGAGTTCTCCGGCAGCCTGCACTTCGACACAAGCTGTGTTTCCTCCTGCTGTGCCTCGCTGTAAAGGTGGTAATCCTTTCACGTAAGCCTGAATGGCTTCGGGGTCAGTGATATCCATAGCTGGCATATTTGAAATAGCCCGATAGATTTTTTGCTCAATTTCCCACGGACTGATAGGCGTGGGTATGGAGCCACGTGTTCCCCAAATTCTAACTTTCATGATTACCTCATTCTATAAACAGATAAATCTAGTATATCTTTTTGATTATATGTTTTGGTTGCAAACACGCAAGCTATAAAATGGTTAAGGAACCACAGCAGTTTTGAGAAAATGCGGTGACTTTGGCAGGGGGACATCAGAATGGGTGATACAGTGGGGAATGATAAGTGAGAGTATTTTTTATTTTCGGGCTATACCCGAAAATAAAAAATACTCTTAGCTGTTTACTTAACTGATGTATCATCCTCTATCACTTGTTGTCGGCGGCGACGGCGGCCAAAAATCAGGGCCAGCAAGCGGATAAAGCCGAAGATGACCAGGCCGATAAAGATTACGACGGGGAGAATCAGCAATACGATCCAGATTAACGCATCTACCAGGAATTGGAAGGCTTCGATCAGGGCCTCTATGGCCCGTTTGGCCGTGCCCCCAGGCCGCCAGCCGGCAATCTCAACGGGTTGCGACAGTGCATCGGGCACCAATTCCACGTTGATCGTAGACATTGCCGCCGAGCGTTCTAGGTACTGCAGCCGTCCTTTCACCTGCTCAATCTCCTGTTGAGTCGCGCTCAACTGTTCGTAGACGGCCAGCACAGCTTCTGTATCTTCCGCCTCTTCCATCAGTTCTTCTAACCGGGTGGCTTTAACTTCTAAGGCCCGCAGCCGTGATTCCAGGTCCACGTATTCCTGGGTGACATCTTGACTGCTGACCCCGTCATGGTTAATCTCAATCGCCATTGCGCGCAGGGCCGACATCGTCGTGTTGAATTTATCAACCGGCACTTTGAGTGTCATATTGACGCGCCGCAACCCGCTATCATAAGCGTAACTATCGGAGGTGAGTACCAGTCCCCCCATCTCGTTCATCATCCTGGCGATATCATCCTGTGTTTTCAGTGTATCGCCCACCACCAGCTCCAGATTTCCGGTGTAGATAATCATCTTCGGCAATGATTCACCCTCATCCAGCACAACGGCTTCATCCTGGACGTTAGTGATAACTGTTACCGATTCAACTTCCTTTTCTACCTCAACTGTTTTTACGACTTCTATCATCTCTGGCGTTGATGCAGCACATCCTACTATCGTTGATAGTGCGATGGCTATCGCCCACAAAATATAGTGTTTCATTTTCCTTCTCCGTAAAGAGGTGCGTTGCACTTTCTGAAGTGCAACAAGCTGCTTTTTTACTTGCTTGCCCACAACATCCCGCGTTGGACGATTTCGCGGGCTTCGGGTACATCAAAATCCTTTGCCACGTGGCCGACAGAGGCATAGAAAACCCGGCCCTGGCCGTACATACGTTTCCAGGCTACAGGCATCACCACTCCTTCAATCCAATAAGCGTGTTCGCCCGTGAACGTCGTCGTCGCCAGCACTTCATTAGAGGGGTCGGTGTGCATATAATACTGCTCGGAATGCATCTTAAAGTCGTTCAAGCCTGCCACAATGGGGTCGTCTGGTTTAGTGATATGCACCTCATAATCAATTACACCCCCCGGATGCGCTACCCACTGTCCGCCGACCATAAACTGGTATTGCACATTGTTGCGGAAGGAATCGCCCATCCCCCCATGCCAGCCCGCGATACCCACACCACTTTCTATTGCTTTTAAAAGCCCGGCTTCCTGCTCATTCTTGATTGTGCCCATTGTCCATACCGGTACGATTAAATCTAACCCGAGCAGCTTATCTACATCCAGGTACACATCCAAAGTGTCGTGAATTTCAACGTGATACCCCTGCGATTCCAGGTAAGGCGCGAAAATATCCACGCACTGCTTTGGCTCATGGCCGTCCCATCCTCCCCAAACGAAAATTGCCTGCTTTTTTGTATTTTTTGACATCGATCAATTTTTCTCCTTAAGAATATAGTAAATTCGCCAATCCTAGATTTCTAAAATTGTCTAATAGGGACATGTTACATAATCCGCTCCAATAATCAAACGCATTTTAAACTCTTCGCTGCCACCCGGCTGCATTATAATATTCTCCTGACCAACACGGAAGGTCTGCTGCACATAACTCAGGCCACTGCCCTTCTCGGATTCGCTGAACAAAACTATTTGCGTTTGCGGATAATCTTGCCGATCTGACCCGCCGATGATGGGCGTGTAGCCTATATGTGCTAACCGGTCGGCAGCGAGCCAATCCCAACCGGGATTACCTGTACCGTTCCATACTTCAATGTGGATCGCCGCCAGTCCAGCGCGGCTGGTCGCCGGTTTGGTCCACACATTGGTGATGACCGGTTCGATAGCTTCCCACTTAGGTAAGAAAACACTGCCTCCTTGTTCTGTGACGTAAGATTGCACTTGGGACCACCCGATGTTGAATACGCGCACATCGCTGGATTCCATTTGTAGGGCTAATGCGACCAACTTGGCAATGTTCCCCCATCCCAGGTCGGTTTGATAGAGATCCTGGGTTTGATTGTACAGGTCGGGCGCGGCGGCCAGCAGATTGGTTTCTTTGGCTTTGCGCCACATTGCTTCTAATACTTGTTGTTGCCGTCGCTCGCGGGAAAAGACGCTCGTCGTTTTGCGCGAGCGTGAATACCATAGCGATTGTTCTCCATCCAGATGGTGCAACCCTGGTTCCAACGTAAAGATGGGATATTGTCCATTCTCGTCAGGATACGGCCAAAAATCCTCAAGGCGACAGTGTACCGGTACATCAATCCCCCCGAGTATATTAACCAGCCCGATCAAGCCGTCAAAGTTGACTTGGACATAGTAATCTGCTGTGATTCCTAGATTATAGAGCAGAGTTTGGTTGAATAATCCCAATCCCCCACCATCGTAACCATACCGTTCACCGTACATGTGGGCTGTATTGATGCGGCTCATCCAAAAACCCGGTAAGTAAACGTAGAGATCGCGTGGAATGGATACCATTGCCACCGATCCAATATCGGGATAAATAACCAGGTATTGGATGGCATCGGTGTTCCAATGTTCCCAATCCTCTCGCTTGTCATTGCCTAGCAGCACAATTGTCATGGCATCGGCGGGGATGTGCTGGCGCGGCACAGGTGTGGGAATCTGGATTGTCATTGAGGGATTGGGGGTTGGCATTATGTTCAATACTACCGCAGTGGGGCGGCGCGGCGGCAATGGGGTAGGGGTCTCCGTTGGTGTGGGCGGGATGGGCGTCCATGTAGGCCACGGAGAAGGCGTAAATGTCGCCGTCCATGTCGGGGGCGGTGTGCGTGTTGGAGTTGTGGAGGGAGAAAATTTAGCCGGGAGTACTGTCGGCGTTGCCTGTATTGCCGTTGCGGAAGGTGTATCAGTTATAGATGCGACTGTGATTAACGGGGGAGCCGTCACTGTCTTTTGCACGGAAAATACGACCTGGGAAATCATCGCTCCCAGGACGATAATGAGAGTTGCAGCCATGAGCAGGGATAAGGTTCTTTGAATTTTTGCCATAAAATAGTTGTTGTTCTTGGGATTGGTCTTGTTGGAATTTCCCTTGGTTTCATTTTCCCATATTCTACTCCTACCTTTTGTACTTGTCCAGTGTGTAGACCGCATTATACTTACGTGAAACGTGATGCGTGACTCAGGGTTCGCTATTTGCTAAAATGAAACTTACACTGATTAAACCTACTATTGGGCGATTGGAGCATAGCCTCTTTGTGGACGAGGCGCGGATGGAGCCATTACAATTAGGGGTGTTGGCTGCATTGACACCGCCTGAGGTGGAGGTTGTGCTTTACGATGACCGGATAGAGCGCGTTCCTTACGATGAACCAACCGACCTGGTTGCTATCACGGTGGAGAGCTTCACGGCGCGGCGCGCGTACGAGATTAGTAAGGCGTACCGGGCACGCGGCGTGCCGGTGGTGATGGGCGGGATGCACGTCACCCTGTTGCCGGAAGAAGCCGCGCAGCATGCAGATGTTGTTTATACCGGCGATGCCGAGTTCCGCTGGGCAGAGGTGATTGCGGATGCACAGCGGGGACAACTCAGGGCGCGTTACGATGCACCTGCCGGCATCCCGCAGCCGAGCGTGCTTACCCGCCGTGATCTTTTCCGGGACAAGGGCTATCTGCCTATCACACTGCTGCAATTTAGCCGGGGCTGTCGCTTCCGTTGCGAATTTTGCGCGGTGAGCGCGTTTTTCAATCAGACCCAATACTGCCGCAGTGTTGAGGAGACGGTCGCCGAGATTGAGGCGCAGGGGCGTCGAGAACTTTTTTTCGTGGATGACAACATCTTGGCGAACCACGAAGCTGCTAAAGCTCTGTTCCGTGCGCTCATCCCGCTCAAGGTTCGTTGGGTTTCCCAGGGCAGTTTGGATATGACTCAGGATCGCGAGTTGATGGCATTGATGGCCGCAAGCGGCTGCCTGGGGCACGTCATTGGCTTTGAGTCCATCCACCCCCAGAGCCTGCGCGCGATGCACAAAGCGCCTAATTTGATGGTTAATGGAGCAGTGACTGGGGAGGGTGACTCCCGTGGCTTTGCCCACTACCGGCCCCAGCTTGAGATCTTGCGTGACTATGGACTGCAAACCTGGGCGGCTTTCACGTTGGGCCATGACTATGACACGGTAGACTCACTCCGGCGCACGCTGGATTTTGCATTGGAGAACAAATTTACCTTCGCCGCCTTTAATATCCTGATGCCCTATCCGAACACGTCCCTCTACCGCCGCCTGGAAGCCGAAGATCGCCTGCTATACGGTGGCAAGTGGTGGCTGCATCCTGATTATCGCTTCAACTATGCCGCCTTCATTCCCAAAAAGATGACACCTGACGATCTCACCGAGATCGGCTTTCATTGTCGCAAGGTCTTCAACAGTATCCCCAACATCGTGCGCCGCGTCTTCGACCTCAAAACCAATCTGCGCTCCTTTTACCGCTTGGGCCTCTACGCTATCTACAATAAACTCTTCCGGCAAGAGACCTTTAAAAAACACGGCATGCGGTTTGGAATGGACAATGGAGAATGATGGCTGATAGATGCCGTTTCACGCATTTTAATCTTGGAGTCTATCTATGAAGTTTACATTTTCATTGGCTACGCCCGGTGATGATGCTGAACTGCGGCAGTTGTTGGCTAACAACACGATGCCGGGGCGGATTACGGTGACGTTTGAGCGGGAGCCAAGTTATTTCCTGGGCTGCGGCACGATGGGCCGGTTCTGGCAAGTGGTGATTGCGCGGGACCCGGAGCGGGGCGATCTTGCGGGGGTGATCTGTCGCGCTATCTCCGCCCACTTTGTCAATGGGGAAGCGCAGTCCCTTGGCTACATCGGGCAACTGCGTGTGGACCACCCGTACCGGGGCCTGTGGATGTTGTCGCAGGGAATACCTTACCTGCACACCCTTCACCAGGATGGCCTTGCCCGCGCTTACTTTGCTGCCATCTCCGATGAAAACCGCGTTGCGCGCGGTGTGCTGGTGGATCGCCGGCGTCCGGGATTCCCGCAGTTGCAGGAGTTAGCGCATATTGTGACCCTGGGCATCATTCTGCGGAAAAGGATATTCAAAGTTACCGCGCGAAGGAACGTCGCTTTAAGGGGATTGTCAAATCCTCGCTCCGGCGCCATCAGTATCCGCCGAGGCTCCGCCAGCACACTCCCCGCCATCGTTGCTTTTCTCCAACGTGAGGGTGCGAAGAAGCAGTTCTTCCCCGCCTATACCGAAGCTGACTTTACCACACGTGATACTATTCCAGGCTTCGACGTTGGAGATTTCTTCGTCGCCTATACATGTGGTACAGACTTTCCGGCCGGTCATGCACAAGAAGAGGATACTATCGTAGGTGTACTCGGACTATGGGATCAATCCGGCTACAAACAGAGCGTTGTTCAGGGTTATAGCGGTTCCCTGCGCTGGCTGCGGCCTCTCTACAATGTCGGTGCGCGCATCACCGGCGCGCAGCCGCTTCCTGGCATTGGGGAACATATAAAATCAGCCTATGCCAGTTTTATCTGTATACAAGATGACGATCCCGTCGTTTTTCAATGCTTGCTGCGAGATGTTTATGATCTAGCGGCATCGCGCGGCTACGCCTATCTGATGCTCGGTCTGACTTGTCAGGACCCGCTGCTCTCCATCGCCCAGGCTTACCCTCACATTGCCTATTACAGCCGCCTTTATACCGTGTGCTGGGAAGATGCGGGGGACTTTCACGCGCAATTGGATGGGCGAGTACCGTATGTTGAGATTGCGGCGTTGTGAAATGTGAAACGTGATGTGTAATTCGTAATCCATAATTCGTAAAGGAAAAGATTATGTTTCGTTATGATACTTCAAATACTTGGTATAAGGGGAATACGCATATTCATACTCCCGCGTCGGATGGAGGGAAACCGGTAGCGGAGGTGGCGGAAATGTATGCGGGGGTGGGGTATGATTTTCTGTTCCGCACCGATCATAGTGTCGCTTCAGATGTCACCTCGGACGGCGCGCGCTATCCTCTGCTCTGGATGGACGGCATTGAGCTTGATGGGCACGATGCACAGGGTGATTACTACCATGTCGTCGGACTTGGTACGTTCACCGGTCTGACGCGAGAGGAAACGCGCGCGATGGGGCTGACTGCCGCGATGCAGGTGGTGCGTGAGCAGAACGGCCTGCTCATTCTGGCGCATCCCCAATGGACGGGCAACTCGTTTGAGGCCGCCCTGCGTTGGGATTTCGATGGGGTTGAGGTCTATAATTACGTGTGTCATTGGCTCAACGGTAAAGGGGACGGGGGCGCGTATTGGAACGCGATGTTGGGCCGGCCCAATACTTTGACATCCAGGTCTCGCACGTTGGGTTTTGCGTGTGATGATGCTCACCTGCGTCCGGAGCATCCCGGTTGGAACGGCGGGTGGATTATGATCAACGTGCCGGAATGTTCCCCTCCCACACTCATGGACGCCATCCGTGCGGGCAACTTCTATTCCAGCACCGGCCCGGATTTTTACGATATTGCGTATGACGGCGAGCGTGTGACGTTTCACACTTCGCCTGTGCAATTTGCGCGCCTTGTCGGCCCTGCCCACTACGGGAAGCGCACCGGCAATTTTGAGGGAACCCTGTTCACCGAAGCCGCTTTCTCCATTCCTCCAGAGTGGGCTTATTGCTATCTCGAAATCGAGGATGCGCAGGGCCATCGCGCCTGGACGAATACTCTGTTCGAGGGAGTATGAGGATTTATGCTCATCTGAAAAAATCTTATTGATCGCAGAGTCGCAGAGAACGCAGAGAAAACAAGGTCTAAATCTTGAGATACGATTACAGTTTTCGAAGGAGGTCCGATGGCAAATAAAGATCCAAACCGCCCGAACATTCTCTTTATCTTGACCGATGATCAGGGGTACTGGGCATTGGGGTGTGCGGGAAATGATGAAATTCACACGCCCAACCTCGACCGCATGGCGGCGCTGGGGATGCGTTTTGATAACTTTTTCTGCGCGTCGCCCGTGTGTTCCCCGGCTCGCGCCTCGATTCTCACGGGACGTATCCCTTCTCAGCATGGTGTCCACGACTGGTTGCGCAAAGGCAACCTTGACTCCGCCAGAACGCCGGGACAAGGTGAGGATGACCGCGAGATTGAGTATTTGCACGGAATGCGCGGATATACTGAGATTCTGGCTCAAAACGGCACTGCGTGCGGGATCAGCGGCAAATGGCACCTGGGGGATAGCCTCCATTCCCAAAAGGGTTTCTCCTACTGGCACTTGTTTCCTTATGGTGGCAGTGATTATCACAATGCCTACATCATCCGTGAAGGGCAGCTTGAACGCGACCCCCGTTATCTCACTGATGTGATCACCGAAGGGGGGCTAAAGTTTCTGGATCTGCAGGCAGACGCCGAAGCTCCTTTTTATCTTGGCGTTCACTATACCGCCCCTCATTCTCCCTGGGATAAGGCACAGCACCCCGAAAACCTGGTTTCTCTCTACAAAGATTGCGAATTTCGCACCTGCCCTGAAGTTCCGGTGGAGCACCCGTGGCAAGTCAACTCCGCACCACGCGGCAAGGGTGAGAGACGGCGTGAGTTGCTCAGTGGCTATTATGCTGCCATCACCGGGCTGGACCGCGGGGTGGGGCAATTGCTGAACAAGCTCGAAGCGTTGGATGTCCTGGACAACACGCTCGTCATTTTCACCAGTGATAATGGAATGAATATGGGGCATCATGGCATTTGGGGTAAGGGCAACGGCACGTTTCCGCAGAATATGTACGATACGTCCGTCAGAGTTCCGATGTTGATGGCGCGCCCCGGTTACGTGCCGGCAGGCGTGGTCTACACACATTTGCTCAGCCACTATGATATTTTCCCCACTTTATTAGATTATTTGGGACTGGAGAATCCCGAGGGAGGCATGCTTCCCGGTCAAAGTTTCGCACCCCTGTTGCGGGGCGACCCCACACCTGGACGAGAGGCCGTTGTGGTCTTCGATGAGTATGGCCCGGTTCGCATGATCCGTACTTGCGAGTGGAAATACGTCCACCGTTATCCTTACGGCCCTCACGAATTGTATGACCTGGTTAGCGACCCGAGCGAAGATCACAATCTCATTGACGACCTCGCGCAGCAGACCCGCGTAACCGAGATGGAAGCGCGTCTTGAATCGTGGTTCGTCTGCTACACCAACCCCGACCTCGACGGCACGAAAGAACCCGTCACCGGCAAGGGGCAGATTGATCGCGCTGGCGTCGCCGGGCAGGGCCGCCGTGCATTTGAGGCGGATTGGTGGTATATTAACGAGGATGGCACGCGAAGGGAAAGCGCGCCGGGAAACGGTGGAGCAGGAGAGTAGAGGGGCAAGGGGGCAGAGGAGCAGAGGAGCGAGGGTGAATTACGTATTACGTTTCACGCATCAGAAACATCTCTAATTTCTAATTTCTGGAGGAATAATGACCAAAAAACTTTCACATAAGCGCGTGACGCCTTTAACGAGGTTTTATTATGGCGCGCCATATTATCCTGAGCATTGGGACGCAGCGACCCGCGAGCAGGATGTGCAGCGAATGGTGGATGCAGGGTTCAATGTGGTCCGTATGGCCGAGTTTGCCTGGGATTACTTAGAACCGGAGGAGGGCACGTTTCGCTTTGATATCTTTGATGAGACCATCGCCCGCCTGGGGGCATCTGGTATTGCCACGATTCTCTGCACGCCTACGCCTACACCTCCCCGCTGGCTGACGTTCGCGCACCCTGATGTGTTGCGCGTCAATGCTGATGGAGTAGTGATGCAGCATGGCTCGCGGCAGCACGTGTGCCATACCAGCGAGACCTTCCGCGCTTACAGTCGCGCGATCACGCGGGAGATGGCCGATCACTATGCCGAAAATCCTCACGTGGTGGGCTGGCAGACTGACAATGAACTCAACTGTCACTTTTCAGAATGTCACTGCGATCATTGCCAGGCTGCCTTCCGTGAATTCTTGCGCGCGAAGTATGAGGGCGACATTGACGCTCTGAATGTCGCGTGGGGGAACGCTTTCTGGGCTTTGACCTACCGGAATTTCGATGAAATTCTGACGCCCAAGAGTGCAAAGCCTGCCTACGCCAATCCTGCCCATTTGCTGGACTATGACCGTTTCATTTCCTGGAATGTGACCCGTTTCCAACACGAGCAGGTGGAGATTTTGCGCGCGGCGAATCCGCGATGGTTTATCACACATAATGGTATCTTTCGTCACATTGACTACCGTGGCTCCTTCACCGAGGATCTGGATTTTCTGGGTTACGACATCTACCCGTTTTTTGATCCCGATCCGCAGCATCGCCCCGCCAGCCAGTCATTTAACCTGGATCATGCGCGGGCCTGGTCGGGCAACTTTATGGTTCCTGAACAACAATCCGGACCGGGAGGCCAGGGAAATTATTTCCACGACACCCCCGAGCCGGACGAGATGCGGCGGATGGCCTATACGTCTATCGCGCGCGGGGCCGATAGCCTGATGTTCTTCCGCTGGCGCACGTGCCGCTTTGGTGCGGAGGAGTACTGGTGTGGTATTTTCGATCACGACAATGTTCCTCGCCGTCGCTACAAAGAAGTCCAACAACTGGGTGAGGAACTCAAGACTATCGGGCCGGAGGTGTTGGGCACTCACGTCCGCGTAGATGTGGGCATCGCGGCGGCGGATATGGATGTTTATGACGCGCACGAGACACTCTCTATGGGACTGCCATCCCCTTATGCTGTGGCGGCGACTGTGCATGAATTTTTCTTAAATCAGGGGTATGCTGTGGGTTGTGTTCACCCTTCGGATGATTTGAGCGATCTCAAAGTCTACATTATCCCTCATTGGGCGCTTATTAACCCCGATTGGATGCCTCACCTGGAAGCCTATGTTGAGAACGGCGGTCTGCTCATTATCGGCGCGCGCACGGGGACCAAGGATTGGAACAACAACGTAGTTGCCGATCCCTTACCCGGTATGCTGCAAAAACTCGCGGGAGTCAGGATCTTGGAATATGGCCGGCAAAATGCCCCCGACAAACGCCCGCTTGGTATCCAGTATCACCGGGCGTCGGCGGTGTTGCCGACCGAACATTGGTACGAACAGTTGCAGATCATGCCTAAAACAATGACCATTGCCCGTTGGGAGGGCCGGCATCTGAGCCGCCAGACCGCGATCACGATCCGGCAGCAGGGGGAGGGCACGGTGATTTATGTGGGGACATATCTGAGTGGCTCTATCCTGGCCCCGTTGTTGCCCCTCTTAGAGGAATTGACCGGACTGGCTCCGCTCTGGCCCGATGCTCCTGCCGGCGTTCACGTGGTTGTGCGTGAAAATGAAGAAAAGCGGCTTTGGTTTGCTTTCAATGATACCGACTCTTTCTCCGTGTTGCAGCCCCCGGTGGAGGGAACGGATCTGATCACCGGCAAGCCTTCGCCGAAGAAACTGTATTTGATGCGACACCGGGTGGCAGTGATTAAAGAGACGTTGGTGGAAGCGGAGGAGCAGGGGAGTGAGGGCGCAGAGGAGCAAGGGAGCGAGGGAGCGGAGGAGCAGGGGAGTGAGGGAGCGGAGGAGCAAAGGAGCAAGGGAGCGGAGGAGCGGGGGAGTGAAGGAGCAGAGGAGCAAGGGAGCGAAAGAGCGGAGGAGCGGGGCAATGAGAGTGTGGAAGAGGTGAGACAGGCCGAGGTGGAAGAGAAAGAGAGTGAGGGTCCGGAGGCGTAGGAGTGATAGAGGTAAAAAATATAAAAGCCCTGATCGCAGAAATGACGGTGGAAGAGAAAGCGTCGCTTTGCTCTGGGTTGAATTTCTGGCATCTGAAGGAGATTGAACGCCTGGGTATCCCCTCGATCATGGTCACCGATGGCCCCCACGGATTGCGTAAACAAGTTGGCGAAGGCGATCAGCTTGGGCAAAGTATCCCGGCTACGTGTTTCCCGACCGCCTCGGCCTTGGCCGCTACGTGGAACCGGGAGCTTGTTGCCCAGGTTGGCATTGCCCTGGGCGAGGAATGTAGGCAGGAGAAAGTTGGCGTGATCCTCGGTCCAGGCGCGAACATTAAACGTTCACCGTTGTGCGGTCGTAATTTCGAGTATTTTTCCGAGGATCCTTACTTAACCGGCGAAATCGCTAAGAGCCATATTTCGGGTGTTCAAAGCCAGGGTGTTGGCGCTTCACTCAAGCATTATGCCGTGAATAACCAGGAATATCGCCGCATGACGATTGACGCGGTGGTGGATGAAAGGGCGTTGCGGGAGATTTACCTGGCCGGATTTGAAATCGCCGTTAAAGAGGCGCAGCCCTGGACCGTGATGGGAGCTTATAACAAACTCAATGGCACGTACTGCTGCGAGCATCCCGCTTTGTTACGCGAGATACTGAAAGAGGAATGGGGTTATGAGGGGGTGGCGGTCACCGACTGGGGGGCCATGAATGAGCGTGTGGATGCATTGGTCGCCGGTCTGGATCTTGAGATGCCGGGATCCAACAACGGCAACGACGCGAAGATTGTTGTTGCGATCCGGGATGGAACACTTGATGAAGTGATCCTTGATCGGGCTGTGGAGCGTGTTCTGATGCTGATTTTCAAAGCACAGGAGATACTTTCCGAAGACTTCACCTACGATCCTATGGCGCACCATGTCCTGGCCCGGCGCGTCGCAGGTGAGGGCGCTGTATTGCTCAAGAACGAAGCGAACTTACTGCCATTTGCAAAGAATGTGAAAGTGGCAGTATTGGGCGAATTTGCGAAAATTCCGCGGTATCAGGGGGCCGGCAGTTCATTGATCCATCCCTCGTATTTAGATAATCTGTACGATGAAATGGTCAAAATTGCGGGTGAAGCTAATCTCACCTTTGCGCCTGGCTACACGCGCAAGGGGGGACAAGTCGGTGATGACCTGATCCGAGAAGCAGTCGTGACGGCCAAAGGTGCAGACGTTGTTGTGATTATGGCCGGTTTGCCTGAGCCTTTTGAGGTCGAAGGTCTAGATCGTAAGCACATCAACCTGCCTGAAAGTCACAATAGTCTGATTGAAGCTGTGGCCTCGGTCCATGACAAGGTAGTGGTTGTTTTGAGCAACGGAGCCCCCGTAGCCATGCCGTGGGTATCTCAAGTGCCGGTGGTGTTGGAGGGGTATCTAGGCGGACAGGCCGGCGCAGGGGCGATTGCGGATATTTTGTATGGTGTCGTCAATCCCAGTGGCAAATTGGCGGAAACTTTTCCCCTTAAATTGGGAGATATGCCCACGTGCGCTTATTACCCAGGCGGGCCAAAGCGTGTAGCGTATCGGGAGAGTGTATACGTAGGTTACAGGTTTTTTGATACAGTCGGCAAAGATGTCCTGTTCCCGTTTGGGCATGGCCTCAGTTTCACTACTTTTGAATACAGCGACCTGCACCTCAGCCGGAAAAAGATCACGGATCAGGAGTCGCTCACGGTCAGGTTTAAGGTGAAAAATACAGGGTTGGTTGCAGGCCAAGAGATCGTCCAGCTTTATGTGGGCCAGGTGGAACCGACAGTTTTTAGACCTAAGGCCGAACTGAAGGGCTTTGAGAAAGTCTCCCTGCTTCCTGGGGAAGAGCAAGAGGTTGTGATTATCCTTGGATATCGCGCCTTCGCTTATTTCAACACGGGTATCAAAGATTGGCACGTTGTATCTGGGAATTACCAGATCCTTGTCGGCGCTTCTTCCCGTGATATTCGTCTCAGGGGCGAGGTTGAAGTTGAATCCAGCCGTCCGGATGTGGATATAAGTGCGCGCGATCAACATCCAACGTATATCCATTTTCCCGAAGATGCGCGTATCTCTCGGCAAGACTTTGAAGCGTTATTAGGACGAACTGTACCGGCTAATGAATATGTCAAAGGCGAACTTTACACCATCAATACCCCTATTAATGATATGCAGGATTCCTTTGTTGCGAGACTTTTGCACAGTTTTATGCAGAAACAGGGACGGGAATTGATCAAAGATGATCCTAACGGGCCTAATGCACAAGTGATGCTGGCCGCCATAGAAGAAGCTCCGCTGCGGTTGCTCACGATGACGGGAGATATTTTTAATCGGGGGATGGTGGACAGTTTGCTGCTGATGATTAACAAGAAATTTATCAGGGGGTTGGTGGGCCTGTTGAGGGCTATTATGTTTAAAAGACAGTTGAAGGCGGCTCAAGATGTGTCTTGATAGCGACGGTATTATTATTCGACCCTTTCAAGCTGAAGATCAGGAGGTTGTGAAAACTCTGATCCTGGATGGGTTAGTAGAGCATTGGGGATTTCTCGATCCGACCAAAAATCCTGATTTGGACGATATTGCAGCCTCGTATAAGGATGGGGTGTTCCTCACGGCCTGGCTGGATGGGGAATTGGCCGGCACGGGTGCGCTCATCCCCGAAGATGAAGTATCACTCCGCATCGTGCGGATGTCGGTGGCAAAATACCTGCGGCGGCAGGGTATCGGGCGTGTGCTTCTGGAGAGGCTTTGCGCCCACACCAGGGCTGCCGGCTACCGCCAGGTCGTGTTGGAAACCACTTCCACGTGGAAAAATGCAATTGCCTTCTATACACGCTTCGGCTTCCGCATCATCGGCGCGTGGGATGGGGATACGCACTTTGTGTTGGAACTGAGGTGAAACATAGTATATGATACGTGAGGCGTGAAATGTGATGAATTGATGATTACGAGTTACGCCTCACGTTTCACGCATTTATTTGCCAAAAAAGGTGGTTACTGAGCCAGCCGGTGCTTCGTAAGTGACGATGCCGTCCCGAATTGTAAAGTCGCCCAGGGCGGTGTATGCCTCCTTCAATACTGTTACCGGGCCATTCTGGGAATCGCGGGCTTCGGGGATGGTGCGGAAGACCTCAAAGATGGTGTGAGCGGAACCTGCTACTTGGATAGTTAAGGGTACGGATTCTCCTTCGCGCATATTCATTACGACAAAGGCATCGGGATTATGTGTGCCGTTGCGGGCAAAGGCGATGACGCCAATGCTGGAATCGTTGCTGACGCCACGCGCTACTGCCATTCCCGGCTGCCCGGCGCGGCTGACCTGTTTGTAGAAATAGTAGCCCGGTAAGACTTCGTAGGTGCCGTTCTCGGAGACGCGGAAGGCGCAACCGGAGTTGGGATCACCACCCACCCACAGAGGAGGGCGCTGGATGGCAGCCCAGGGGATGATGGCATTGACCTTAGCGCAGTAGATGTTGTTGCGGATTTCATTGACGAAAAGCACATCCATCTTGGCCCAACTGGTGCTGGTGACCCAGGCGTGCAGGTCAGGCCGTTTGGCGCGCAGGATATCAATGCCCAGGCTGCGCCAATCCCCGTACCAGCGTCCGGGATTAGGATTGCCCCGGAAGCCGTGGGATGTAATGAGACCCAGGTTGGCGATGGCATCCCCATCGTCGGCAAGCGCGTCCGCGTAACCCCATTCGGCGAAGCGATACCAGTTGGTAGTCTCCCCTGGCGCGGGCGTGACGTCGTCCATTTCGTTGGCTTTGAGGATGGCGGGGATGAGTTTCATAAATTCAACGACTTGTTCCGGGGGCCAGTACATGTTGTAATCGTGATTCAGCCCGCCTTCGGTGCTATCCTCGGGCCAGCGTGTCCAGTCCTCACCTTCGTTGTGGACGCTGGCGTAATGCACGGGAAAGCCCTCTTTTTCGCGCAGGAATTTGGCCCACGAGATAAGATATTTGGCGACCTCAATTTTGCGTCCAGGATCAATGTCGCGTCCCCGCGTGATCTTTTGCCGGGTCATCCAACCGGGAGGCCCGTAGAGTGTGGTGAGGATATTCAGATCTTCGCCGCGTGCGCGGGTAGTTTTAAGACCCTCGCGGACAAAGTAGCGCATCCAGCGGGTGGATTTCTCGTGATTGTAGGTGTTTAGGTCAATGATGGGATCGTTGAACCTATAACCTTCTCCTGGTTTGTCCTGGTGAAACGGATCCAGGAACATCTTGACTACACCCGGTTTAAGGCCTGCCTCGCCAAAGATCAAGGCGATAATCTCCTGCCGCTGCACCTCGGTGAGCAGACTAAGACCACCGTATTCCTGCGGGTTGGTATCATAATCGCGTGTCTGCGCTGCCTCGACATAGTTGATGCCAAAGCCATCCCATACCCGTATCACCTTGGAAAAGTCTACTTGCGTGCGTCGTAATATCATTTTGTATCTCCTTGTGAATTGAACGGTAAAGGCTTAACCACTGACGGCAGACTGTTTGATCGATCTGAGTTTTATTGGGTATTTAAAAGTAATTGTGGGGAAATGTAGCCTTCTATGCCAAAATCTAACCCTAATTCTATGGAAAGATTAGGAAGCAATGTTTCAAGGTTTTTGCCGGGACATACAGTGACTTCAGGTTGGAAGTCTCTGTGCCCGGCTAAATGGGTAATGTTGTTGAATTCGTCTTTCAAACATTGGCCTAAGGTTTTGAGGGCGACGAGTTGTATTTCAGGTGGTGTTGTCTCTTCAAAGTTACCTAACAAGACGATTCCGACGGTTCCAGTATTATGTCCTCCTGTGTGTGCCCCGCGCGTATTGATATTGCGTCCTTCATAGATTTGTCCTACTTCGTCAATAATAAAGTTGTAGCCAATGTCGGCAAAGCCTTTTTGTTTCATATGCTTGTATTGGATTTCAAGAGGGCCATCACTGAGCGGAAGCGCGGAATGATGTACGATAATAGTGTTAAGTACTTCGGTTAAGGGTTGTGTGTATACTAACCAGCCCGCCGGGTTCGTTTGGGGATCGTACACTCCATTTTCTTCAGCAGCTTCCAGGTTGGGTTCCACGGCCTTCCATTCTGCACGAGGAATAATGTTCAGGGATTCTAGTGTACACTTACGCGGACAGTATGTTACCGCGGGATTATTTAATTCATCTTCTTTAATAGTTCCTGGATTGGTCCCTTCAGTTTTTTCCTCCGCATACGGGGTAGTATTTAGAGATTCTAATGCGCGTTTACGCGAGCATTGTGTGATTACCGGCATAAATAACGTCATACCTGTGGCAAAAAGTGATCTTAACAATGCACGTCGTGTTGTTTGAGGTTTTTGCATGGTTTTAATGACCACTTCCTGTTAATGGCAAGACTTTGTAAACAATGAAAGACCCGCAATCATAAGTTTCGCCGGTATAGTAGAATAGGGCTAATGTCTGCGCGGTGAAGCGAAGGTTGGCGCGTTTATCTGTGAGTTGATCAAAGTAGGCTTTGTATGGATTACCACGATCCGTTCGGCCCATTTCTATCGTTAAATGGAAATGGTATAGGTCCCCATCGTGTGGGGCGGATGTGTCCTCAAAAAGTTCACCAAGTTCACGGTTGATTTGGTTGTGGAGTTGCCTCAATGGGGGCGTTTCGACAACGTTGAGGCCCAAAATACCATATCCTGACCATTCTGCACAATAGATGTCACTGAGTTCGATAGTGAAGGGGGCAATTTGTGCTGCTAACATATCGAAGTAATGTTCTAGCTTCTCCATGCTTTCAAAGGTGAAGGGTTGTTTTAAGCTCACGTGCGCGGGAAGCAGGGAGCCAAAGAAGGGGATATTATAGTTTTGGCTCAAAATTGCAACAATTTTTCTGACGTAATTTTGAACTGTATAATCTGCAGGCAATGCAATAGCAGCTTTCATTAGGCTCCTCTTCCTCTGAAAATAGCGAATAGCGAATTACGAATAACGAATTACGGATTCAATTTTCATCCCACTGCTGGTGAACGCACCGCGTTAATGGGTAAT